>NZ_JADBQN010000139.1:0-684 GCF_014895915.1 Enterobacter cloacae complex sp. P13B | reverse complement strand
TAACATTTCTGATTATGGTTCTAATACTGTAACGAAGTTCGAATATCAATCAGGTATTGTTGGTAAGTACTATGATAACGTAATTACAAGTACTATGGATGGTGACGGAGGTATGGTAATCGGTTTCTATATCTATGACCAACAGTTACAGGATATCAAATCATTCACCTATCGTACTTACAATGACAATTTCAACATTCGTATCACTGATGATAACGGTTGGCGTTGGTGGGCTATGTTACCTGCTAACAATGGCGTTTGGGTAACTCAGAACTTCTCACAGCTAGATTTCAAACTAAACAGCTATCAGCCGAACCATTCAGAAGGGGATGAGCAACCCGCAGCCGTTACCCTAACAGGTCGCGAAGACTTCACTATCCTACTTGATGATGATCCAGTAGATGGGGTATCAGGCCGTATTGATTGGTACTGCGTGAACGAGCTACCAGAGCTATATGATGATGGTGGTACTGGTGATTATTCAGTACTGGTTAATCTAACATTCAATGACAGTACTAGTAGTGGTTATACAGCCCGCCTTGGTGACTGTACTATCAAGCAATATATGTTGAGTAGTCTTGCTTATACTCCTGGCTTAATCCCGTTCAGTAATATTACAGATCCATATGCTCAATTATATTCTGGTTGGCGTGGTCTTCCATATCCTGGCTATCAATTACCTAC
>NZ_JADBQN010000138.1:0-609 GCF_014895915.1 Enterobacter cloacae complex sp. P13B | reverse complement strand
GTTTTTTTACACTCATTTTAGCAATGCTGGTTTCAATATCTAACCATTCATATTGTTTTTTATCACTTGCTGAAACTTCAAATTCTTCGTTAACTTCAAAACCATTTTCATTTACGAAATCGACAAAGGTATTTTTATGCTCTGCTAAATCTACAGGGATTATTGCGTCAATCTGCGTTTGAATCTTATCTAAAGTTATAGATTGACCACGTTTGCAATTATTAAATAATTCTTGAACCTTAGATTCTATTTTTTCTCGTAAAGCACGACCAAAATCTTTTTGATGAGAAAACTCTTCTAAAGCTTTAATGCATTGTTCGCTACTGGTTTTATTTGAAATAATATCTTCGGCACCTATTGATTCCGTAAAATATTTCCTAACATCACCAGTTCCGCGAATAAAGCAAAGGTTGTTTTTATCATCATCTTCGTCATCTTCTGACATGAACCTGGTTATATCAACTCTTGCACCCTGTAAAAACTTATCCAAATCAATAATATCGACAGGATTTAGTTGCAAGTTTTCTTTAAATCTTAATGCATCTGTATTTTTCAGCATTAAAACTAAAAGCCTTTCAAAGTCTTTATGTATATTACCTTCATCATCTT
>NZ_JADBQN010000137.1:0-326 GCF_014895915.1 Enterobacter cloacae complex sp. P13B | reverse complement strand
AGATAAATTTAGTGTTGGGATTAATAACTATAGAGGCGAATTGCCAATCTTCATGGATTTAGACAAGATTACGGAAATAAAAATAATTGAGGAGTTTCTATCTGATTTAACAACAGATTTTTTCCATATGAAAAATTCAGTCATGTCAAAGCTATTAAAACGCTTTCCTTCAAAATTCGATGTTAGATCAGAAAGGACTAACAGCTATATAGAGCTTAATGCCAGAAGATTTAGATATACATTAGGGAGTCGACTGGCTAATGAAGGAGCCTCAATTGAGGTGATTGCTAAAGCGTTAGATCATAAATCAGCAAACTCTTCTATGA
>NZ_JADBQN010000136.1:0-611 GCF_014895915.1 Enterobacter cloacae complex sp. P13B | reverse complement strand
CATTGCACGATTAGTATATGGTACTACCCCACCTTTCGATTCTACATTAATCTGTTGTTGAATTTGTTTAGTTACAGTACGCATACGTTCACTAAGTTCTTTCTTAAACTGCTCACCAATTTTTGGTGAATTATCATTTATGAATTTCTTCATATCACTAGGGCTATTGCCTCTCTTCCATCCCATTAACTTAATTCCTCTATGAGTTGTTGAATGATACGGAACGTTGCACCGTTATCATTTGGTATTCTTGCCTTAACCATAACTGCTTTATTCACACAATTACTTTTTGAACCAAATAGACCAATCAATGTTGCTTCTACTAAGGCGGCTTGATTAGTAGTAGGGAAACACCAAAGTAGATATTTCTTATAATCTAATCCATCATCAATCATCTGATTAACTGATTTACTACTACTGGTATATTCTCGCCAGTTAGATTCTTTAGTACTGTCTTTTAGTTTCTTAATATCTTTAATCCCTTTATATACCTGCTTTACTCCAATATAAAAGTCACCGTTATCAAAAGTGATTAAGTAAACAAAAGCGGCGTACTGTCCAGAATTGATATCATCTACATTCCATTCATTTTCGTTATAACTATTCCAATC
>NZ_JADBQN010000135.1:0-602 GCF_014895915.1 Enterobacter cloacae complex sp. P13B | reverse complement strand
ATTATGTACTGTAGAGCACTTGCTTTAGTTTTTACTTTTCCCTCCTGTATTAGTTTTTCAAGTAGTTGTACTTGAGCATCATTTAGTTTTACGCTCACAGAATGTGATTTCAATTCCTTCATATTTTCTCCTTTTGAAAAGAATTCTTTTTATGCTTTTCCAAACCCAAAGAAAAACCCTATGATTGCCATAGGGCTAAAATATCATTGGAGATTATGGAAATATTTATCTTCGTTAGCTATATTATATCATATTATTTTGGAACGTCCCAAATTTCGAAGATCTTTGTGTAGTAATGTCACTTGCTACTATCTATTTAGTATTTTATTTTCGGAAACATAGCCAAATACGGGCTACAATCCATAAAACCACCATAATTAGTAGGTAAAGAATCCACCCAAGTAACACGTACTTGATAAACCCTGTTACCAAGATGACAAATCCGACGATCAGTACTAAAGAAGTGAACAACCACTCAAACATTTCGATACTCCTATTATTAATGTCATAGGAGTATTTAGTGGATTTACTTTAAAATGATCAATTATGTAGTTATAGCCAACAATTGGTAGCAATATCTGCACCTACGTTTTCAGAATAAT
>NZ_JADBQN010000134.1:0-224 GCF_014895915.1 Enterobacter cloacae complex sp. P13B | reverse complement strand
GGCTGGGCTACGGCGATTTTAAGCTGCTGGCGGCCTTAGGCGCCTGGTGCGGTTGGCAGGCGCTGCCTTCAATTGAACTTGCCGCAGCGTTGAGCGGTATCGCGGGCTATTTCGCGTTAAATAATTTAAATAAAAATAACCTCACTATTTCTTTCGGACCCTATCTGTCATTTGCTGGAATAGTCGTGTTTATTGGACAGCAGTTTGCTTTCATATTTTAAATA
>NZ_JADBQN010000133.1:0-575 GCF_014895915.1 Enterobacter cloacae complex sp. P13B | reverse complement strand
ATCTAACTCCTTATTGAAGAAAAAACATAATTAGAGGCTGTCTTAATACGCAATTGAACAGATAGTTATCTTCTCTAAGCTCAAATCTAGTGAGTAAAGGTTTTCGATCTTGTGAAAATTTAGGTGAATGAAAGAACTGTTTTCTACCTGTAGCCTATTGATGTGAGGGTTTCGGATGTTATGAAACTCTCAGATTCTGAGTGATATGAATCTCCAGAGACTCATAGTTTCGAACCAAGGATGGCTCTGGTGTTCGTAATCTCGCTTCATCCATTCGAAATTCATTTGTACTGTATCCCTGTAGAAACAACAGAGGACATACATATGGAAAATCAAGCTCGTCTCATCCGTTTACCAGAAGTCATGAAGAAAACTGGATTTGGTAAAGCGTGGATCTATCGTCTTATCAGCCAAAATAGGTTTCCACAGCCAGTAAAGATCGGTGTTCGTGCTACCGCTTTTGTCGAAAGCGAAATCGATGAATGGATTCAATTAATTATCGAAAATTCAAGAAAGCATGTCGCTTAACAAAAATGCTGCTTCATCGATTTTTAACTTTTAATAATGCATTAAGA
>NZ_JADBQN010000132.1:0-722 GCF_014895915.1 Enterobacter cloacae complex sp. P13B | reverse complement strand
ATTATGGACAATATACCGTGATAAGTCTGAAGATACTGATGATTTAATGGATAGAGTAACATCTCTTGAATCTACTGTTTCTGGTCATACTACGGATATTGCCCGTTTAAATGTGGATCATGAAGACCTAGAAGCAACTACGCGAGTAATCCAAAACCAGATACATCAACTGGATTTGAAGATTGAACGTATTATCACAATTCTAGAACAACAGGAAAAAGAAAAGGGGCGATAAGCCCCTTTATTATTTCCACTTTAATTGATTATTCATATCATCGACACGTGATTTTGTCTGCTTATACCATAGTGAATCTTTTGATTCTCTACGTATACCATCACGATCACCAATCTTTGCCGCTGCAAGTAGTTTCTTAAATTTACTCGTACCAGCTAAACCCAACTGGAAGATCATAATTATTAGATAGTCCTCAATATCAGTAGGCAACGTACCCAGATTAAGTGTACGTAGTTCTGCTTTAGCCTTTTCGATATCATGAGCTAATAGAATGTCTGCTTCAATCGGTGTTAATCCATTACTGAAATCTTCACCTTTCTGTACTAAGTGACCGTACCCAATTGTAGGGTAGCCAAGTGAATCTTTGTACGTCCAAAATTTACCATTCTTATAGTACCCTTTATATTTTTGATAGTCTAATGAGCCTTCATATAGTCTCAATCTCTCTTTAATATCTGCCATTACTAAATATTCCTATAGTTAATTG
>NZ_JADBQN010000131.1:0-480 GCF_014895915.1 Enterobacter cloacae complex sp. P13B | reverse complement strand
CATGTTACCTTACGATTTACTCCATCTCTATTTTTTCGAACAGCACAAAGATTTTCAACAATTAAATTTTTTTTGTATGCATCTCCGGCTCCCCCCCAAATTCTAACTAAATCTATCGTGTCGATTCTATTGGAAGCTGAAACTTTTAAGGTATTAAAAGCCCATAATGCAGCTCTAAGCAAATTAGAAAGTGCATACACAAAAATTGCAAATGACAAAAAATCCACAAAGGCATTATTTCCACCACTACTAATAATACCGGGAACTAACGAGACTAATACAGGAGCAAGAGCAGTAATAGCTGTTAAATATATTGCAGCTTTACTCTCAGCTCCTACTCTTCTTTGATTTTCTAATTCATTGAGTTTTTTTGCCTCATCAAGGGCTAGTTCACTTTCATTTGTCCAGTCAGTATTTTTAATAATTAAGATATCATTATCCAGCTTTTCTTGATCTTGTCTTATTTCTTCACTATTCAGT
>NZ_JADBQN010000130.1:0-308 GCF_014895915.1 Enterobacter cloacae complex sp. P13B | reverse complement strand
ACAGTAGTCAGACGCTGCTGGTGATGCGCCCCTATCAGATTGCTGCCACTGAGCGAATTATATGGAAAATTAACAGTTCCTTTAAAGCAAAGAACTGGTCAAAACCGGAAAGCGGGGGTTTTATCTGGCACACCACCGGATCAGGTAAAACCCTTACCAGCTTTAAGGCCGCTCGTCTGGCAACCGAACTGAACTTTATTGATAAAGTCTTCTTTGTCGTGGACAGAAAAGACCTCGATTACCAGACAATGAAAGAGTATCAACGCTTCTCGCCGGACAGCGTTAATGGTTCTGACAATACTGCAGGC
>NZ_JADBQN010000013.1:0-1373 GCF_014895915.1 Enterobacter cloacae complex sp. P13B | reverse complement strand
CCCAGTAATATGGTCATGCCTCCATGACCATATTACTGTACTCTTTTCCCAGCTTTTTCATCTCGTTACCTATATTCAGCCGCCTCACTTTTCCAGGTTCATGCCGGAGCACCTCTTCTGCCAGACTCAGGTAAGACAGCACCCGTCTGTGCCTGATACTGCTTGCTTGATAATGCCAGTGTAAACACTGCCTTTCTGCCCTGTAACCTGCCAGCCACATCACCAGACTTGCCATCGCTGCGACCATATTCAGCACTTCCAGTCGCCCTTTTCCCTGGCTCCGGCTCAGCCTCAGACCGAACCCGAAGCGTGGGCTTTTATCGTCCCGGAAGTTTTGTTCTATCTGCATTCGTCGGCTGTACAGGGCCATTATCTGGTGCGGCCCCAGCCCTTCTGCATTACTGAACACCAGCCAGGGCTCCCGCGCACTACTGCGGTGTTCCCGCTGTGTTTTTGGCATGCCTCTCTTTCCGCGACGCCCTGCTTCCGGGCGCTTGTGCAGATAAAACCGGCCGTAACAGGGGATACGGGGTTTACGGGACAGGACACCGTAACCCACGCAGACCGGTTGCCCGGTAGCCTCAAGCTCACTGATTTTCATCCACTTTTTCTCTCCCTCCAGCCGGAAGCTGATACAGCCCCTGACCCTGCCGGCGAAGCTCCAGCCCAGCAGGCTCACATGCCGGAACCAGTCTGTCCGGAAGCCGGCATCCGTAAGGATGGTGACGGCTTTATCTTTCGGGATGGCAGCATGCAGGCGGTCAAGGAAGCGGCACTGGACATCACTGTTCTGTGCCAGCTCTGCGGGAACAACCTCACTCATAAGCGGAAGTGAACGACCATTACAGACCAGGCTTGCCCGCAGAAGATGCCAGTTCCTGTCATGCCAGCCTGTCCAGTCGACAGCGATAACGCAGAAGGGCATCAGGGAGGTGATGGTATGTGTGAGCAGGTGCTGAATACGGGGAATATCACGGTGAAGGGCGGTATTACCCAGGGCACGGTCAACACGTTTAATTTTATTTTTGACGTGCGCCCTGCCGGGAAGAGTTCGCCCCAGGCTGGTCAGGGTCAGGGATGCGCCGTGGGTGAGCGCGACGGCCATGGAAACAAGGACATTAACCCGGAAGCTGTGAATGTCAGATAAAGACGCGGAGAAAAATTTCTGGCAGACTGTCTGTAAAGGCACGATGAGGTCTCTTCTGATTTGTTAGCGCAACCAGTAGATCACACTTCATCGTGCTTTTCATTTTTCTGGGGAACCCTCAGCCCCGGGGGAGAGGGTTGGGGTGAGGGCATCAGGCCGCACCGAGCTGAATATAGCACCGGGGGGGGATTGACTCGCTTCGCTCGCCCTGCGGGCAGCCTGTTCT
>NZ_JADBQN010000129.1:0-698 GCF_014895915.1 Enterobacter cloacae complex sp. P13B | reverse complement strand
AATTGAATCAGTCCATGATATTTTATTTGCTCCTGTACCTTGTTTCATAGCTACAGTGAAAGATTGAGTATTCTTAGTATTACCACTTGCGTTAACAATGGTAAAATTCGTAGTTCCTGCTGATAGGGTAACAGTGAATGCAGTCTTACTATCTGATAAATCAATCTCTAGGCTAGTGCCTGTGAGTGTATTTAGTGCTAATAGATCATCTACAATTGTTACTTTTGTATCAATGTTGGCTTGTAATGCTTTGTCTTTATCATCAATTTGTTTCTTTGAGTATGTTCCAACATCATCATAGTTCAAAGTAATATCACTGTTTAGGGCATAGCCATTAATACGGGTAATGCGTAGTGCAAATAGATCATTTGATTGAGTACGTGAATACACATCTGGAATATCTGCGGCTACAAGTTGAATATTCGTACCTGTAAGTGCCTTGTTATTCACTAAGAAAGTTTTAGGTACAAAGGTACTGTTACTGTAGCTTAGACTTGCCATATCTGTAAGTTGTGATGCACCTAGTGTAATATTTCCGCTTAATGCCACGCCGTTAATCGTCTGAGTCTTTGCAACAAAATTAGTATTGGTTTGAGTCTGTGAGTATACGTCTAAAATATCTGCCGCTACTAAGTTTAATGAAGTACCAGATAGTGCATGACCATTTAACTGAAATACTTTAGGAACAAATGTATTAG
>NZ_JADBQN010000128.1:0-790 GCF_014895915.1 Enterobacter cloacae complex sp. P13B | reverse complement strand
GGATTACTCAGTCTTGGACTGGTTATGATTCTACACTGGAAGGCCATTCTAGATTGCCTGATATCAAATCAGTTATTGCGATTGCTGAGATTTTTTCAAAGAGGGATGAACAATTATCTTTAAGAGACATATTTACTACATCTGTGCTTGCTTTACTTATGTGCGCACCGAGTAGGATATCAGAAATTTTAGCTTTGCCAGCGGATTGTGAAATTACAGAATGTGATGGAAAGGGCATTCAAAGATACGGTTTGAGATTTTTTTCAGCAAAAGGGTATGAAGGTAATATAAAATGGATTCCAACTCTAATGATACCTGTAGCTAAAAAGGCAATTACCAGATTAAAAGAATTATCAAGTCAAGCGAGGTTATTGGCTGCTGAAATTCAGAAAAATCACTCTAATTCAACGATGGGAACCCTTAAAGAGAATATACCTCAAGATTTCCCTTGGTATGATAGAGAGAAGAAAATTGAATATTCTAATGCGCTTTGCTTGTTAACTGAAGGACAGTTAAATCAAAACAAAAAGAAAATGTTAGATAAGTTATTCAGACCTACAATGAGTTTTTTTAAAACTGACATTGTTGATTCTGATTATATAAAAGGACATTTTAATATCTTTAAAAGACATGGTTATATAAATGAAGATGGTAGCCCATATTTGCTGAGAACACATCAACTGAGGCATCTTCTCAACACATTTGCTCAAATAAATGGTATGGATGAATTTAGTATTGCTCGCTGGTCTGGACGTAAGCTTATTTCTCAAAATGTTTCTTATGACCACAG
>NZ_JADBQN010000127.1:0-366 GCF_014895915.1 Enterobacter cloacae complex sp. P13B | reverse complement strand
ATTTTGTTTTTTATAGATATTTCAGTACTTAAAAGTACTTTTTTCTTGGGATCGTTTTCATGAGGATCAAAAGAGTCATTCCCCTCAAATAATTTCTTACTCCCAATATTACCTGATAAAAAAACCGGCATTTTATTATGTTCAACATACCCATTAGCATAAAAAATATTTCCATTAACATGAAAGCACTTTACGGGACCAGGCACAATTCCCTCTATAGGCCATTTCCCATCTTTAGACCATAGATCATTAATTTTTTTTGTTAGAGCAAGGTCTCTCTCTGCTGCATAATTAATTAACCAACTTCTTTGCTCTTTTTCATCGGATGAAGAGGATGATGTTATTGAAAAATCAACAAGCTTATCA
>NZ_JADBQN010000126.1:0-290 GCF_014895915.1 Enterobacter cloacae complex sp. P13B | reverse complement strand
CTTTTAATCATGTATGATTATTAATACAAGTCAAAGCCGCCGTGAAGATACATTAAGTATCGATGGTAGCTTGTTTGCGTCTATAACATATAAATTTAACAAGTCTATAACATAAGGGGTAGCATCTATGAGTATGTATGAAATTGAATGTCCACAGACTGGGGAAGTATACGATGTAGATCCAAGTAATTTTATTGATGATTCAGGTGATTATTGTTTTGAAACTCCTGAAGGTTTACGTTTCATCGCAACGTTAGAAGTTGATGATGATTGTAATATCACGTCTGTAA
>NZ_JADBQN010000125.1:0-554 GCF_014895915.1 Enterobacter cloacae complex sp. P13B | reverse complement strand
GCATATAAATGGTTATCATGAGAAGAAGATTGTAGATGTTATTAACACATGGTCTATAGATGAAAAACTAACCTGGGACGCTTTGTGCGACAGGTTAGTAAGGATTATTGGGAAAAGACCATCAAGACAATCCTTAAGTAGTCATGTAAGGATTGCAGAAAGCTTCAGTGTGAAAAAAGCCACTATCAAATCTGGTGCATTACACACTGTAAAACCTGCTAATTTAAAAGTGGCTTCTCAACGAATTAGAAGACTTGAAGCAGAAAATGAAGCTTTGAAGGCATTAAATGAACGCTATTTAGAACAGTTCAAAGTGTGGCTTTATAATGCTCACCTTAAACAAATAACGATTGAAGAACTTAATAATCCATTACCTGCAAAATACCTTTAATAGAATTGATAGGTTTTAGCTATTGACATGGTAAAATATTATGTTATTTATTTTCTTGTCAGGACGACAAAATTTCACTATTGCAAGGATGCATATTATGGATAAAACAAATATTAACTTAATGGAAAGGTATCTATTACTGCTTGATCGATTCGTTGATAAA
>NZ_JADBQN010000124.1:0-1593 GCF_014895915.1 Enterobacter cloacae complex sp. P13B | reverse complement strand
GCATAGTGTAGAGTTCATCCACACCACACCCCTTATTACGGATTAGTTTAGAGTTAGTGCAAGAAACGGATCGCTTTTTACTTTTTTTCAATATCATCAATATTCATTGATTCAGTGAAGATACGATCAATCTCTTGGCTTAGTTTCATCTGCACTGATAATTCTACGTTTTCTTCAATCTGTTCTGGTGATTCGAAAAGTGGTTTACCTTCGTCATCAACTATACAATGATAGATAATTTTGAATGGTGTAGTACATTGGGAATATTGAGCTAGTGACGGCATACGAATTTTCACAACTACATTTGGTGCTAGTTCGAATTCGTGGGTTTTTACTCCAATCACGCTCATTAAATCAGTTAGGTTCATTGTATCTTCCTTGAATTATTATTTTATTGATATTATTTAGTCACCAGCAGTTTCACCACTTGCAACTGGAGCACCAGTAACAACAAAGGTATATTCACGTTGTGCTTGTGAATCGAAATCACCAGAAGTGGTGTTAGTAGAGATATAGCCGTTAACTACTTGGAAGTATGAAGCACCATCAGTACCAGTAAGGTTCTCATAGAAGGTTACACGTAACTGTACTTTGGTTAGATTATCTGCATAAGTGTTAAGTAGTTCTTGACCAGTTGCACCAGGAATCCAGTTAACAGTAAGAGAGATATCAGGTACATTTTTACTGCCTGGGATCTTCTCCGCATACAATTCACCGAAACTATTCACAGTAGCCATATTGGTTTCCGCACCTGCTACGGCTGGGAAAGCTGCTACCTTCTCAACTACAGTAAAGGTTGTTGCAACACCACTAACAGGAGCTAAAGCAATCTCAACTTTAACATTGTTGGCCATAAACATATTTTTAAATGCCATTTTGTTTTTTCCTTTTTAAAGCGGGTAACAGTCCTTGTTACCCTTCATTCATATTATTTATGAAGATTGCAGTACTCTATATATAGTCCTAATCCTCTTAGTACTTCCCCGCTATAAAAACCAAAGAACATACTATTGTTTTCTGCTGTTGTTGGAGTACCAGAACGTATAGCGGCTGCCCACGTACCATTCATTACATGATTTGGTGTGATAACCTCATAGAAACTTTGAACTTCATCAAACAACATTTGTATTAATTCATCATCTGGATAACCAGCAATTGCCATAATACAAGCACCTGCCAACCACAAACCGGACATGTGAGGGGTAAACCCATCATAAATTACTTCACCATTGTTTTTAAAACGTGTTGGTGCATGACCATTATTATTTTTCATAAACCATTTCAAGTAATTCATCCAGTTTTTACAGTACTGAATTATCTTAGTAGGGATTGTATAATCACCGCGTGACCACAATTCATGTACTACGTTACATCCTGCATAAAATGCACGTGGTTCATAACCAGACCAAGCCTCTGAATAGAAGTGATCCATAATGAATGTATCGACTTTCTCACCTTCTGGTAAGTACGCTAATGCATCCTGACGATTCCACACAAACGCCTGAGCACAAGGGCCAGGTAGTGTTGGATGGAATTTATTAGTAAACCAGTCCTGTGCATCACATAGGAAATTAATACTATTATTTAGTCTCT
>NZ_JADBQN010000123.1:0-1144 GCF_014895915.1 Enterobacter cloacae complex sp. P13B | reverse complement strand
AGTAGTACCATTGCGTTCAAAAGTAATACCCATTGGTAAACCAGAATTTGAGGTAAAATAATTCACGGTAGATTGTGTATCTTCAAAAAAAATCTCGTCTTGCTCGAATATCACTGTAACAGTACTTGTTACTTCATCCTGAACAATGACGAGATCTTCACCGAAAGAATTTAGTAGTGCCTTTGTTTGGCTATTACTAAACTCTCTCATATATTAAGCCGCTAGTTTAACTACTAGGAATGCTTCCTCATGACTAATAGAATGGTCAATAAAAGCAAATGTACGTAGTACAATACCTTGGCTTGCACGTAGAGTAGTATCATCGCGATCTACAGTTAGCCCACCCCAAGAAGCAAGAACTACGTTAGAGAAGTCACCAAAGATGATACTGCCTGCGGCAACTTGGGTAGATTCGATAACGCGTACGGAATCACACAAGTATGCTTCAAAGCGGTAGCCTTCGATCATGTACTTAGCTGCGGTGTTAGAACCGACTAGGGTACTACGTAGAACGGCTGCGGTAGACGGGTGTACGATAGCAACTACGTTATCAATACGTACGTTTGCAGCGGCTAGTTGACCTAGAGCGGCTTGTACATCAGCTTGTGTAATAGCAGCAGTTAGAGTTTTAGAAGGAGCTGCGGTAACGATCTGTGCAAGAATTTCTTTTTCGAGTTTTAGACCAGCACCACGTACCATTGCATCCTGTACATAACGTTCTGCGGTATCAGCAGACTTAATTAGAGTACGGGTAATTGGTACAGAACCAGAGAAAGTCTTAGGCTTAAGTACTAGTTTTTCAAAGTTTGCATCAACTAGTGGGGAATCAGCACCTTCGTCGATGAAATCAAACATCGCAGTGAAATCAGAAGATAGTTTTGGTAGTACTAAATTACCTTCACCTTCTAGACCAGAGAAAGTTTGAATTGGTAGTTGTGCAAAAACAGAGTTAGCACGTAGAACATCAATATATGAATCTACATAAACTTCTTTAACTAGATCACCACCAGTAGCTGGAGCGGTAGAGGTTGCACGTAGTTGGTTTACTGGTACTTCAATACGAGCACCTTCGAATGGTTTACCCTCGGCAGCCTGACGGATTAGACCATTAATTACAGATTTTTCCATTTTGTTATCCTTAACG
>NZ_JADBQN010000122.1:0-284 GCF_014895915.1 Enterobacter cloacae complex sp. P13B | reverse complement strand
TATTAGACAATATAACGTTATCATTAGTAATCTTCCATTGCTTATCCGTTGGCTTGGCTGTTCTGACATTAATATCTGCTAGAGCCATCCTTATCCCCACCCTGTTGATACAAACATTATCGAACCGGAAATACCATCATCTGATGGTAGATGTACGTTGAAGTCGGTTGACCTTGAGAGAGGTAATATAGCGGGAATGATGGGTAAGTACTGGATTTCAGAAACAAAAAAAGCCGCCCTTAAGCGACTTTAATTCACATCTTTTGGTGCCGAAGGCAGGACTC
>NZ_JADBQN010000121.1:0-962 GCF_014895915.1 Enterobacter cloacae complex sp. P13B | reverse complement strand
GCCTATCTATATAAATTAAAAACCACTATTCGTTCACTACCCAATAAATTTTACCTAGAACTATTCGCAATGGATAACGCGAAGGATTTACGCGACCGCCTGAAAGACATAATAGATTCAACACTAACAGAACTCGGAGAAATGGAATTCGAGCTACCTGATGATATGGATATCTTAGAAAATGAAGAAATCGAACAAGACGAAATTAACGACACTACTCAAGAAAGTACTACCGACGATCAAGCCACCACTAAAACAGAAAACGAGTGATTGGATTAAAGCTGGTGGAGTAATGAAACTAATCGACGGTCCTGGAATGGGGCTTGACTATTCCCCCTGGAATTTTCAGTGCTTGCCAATGGATATAGCACAGGAGCGTAGTACTAAGAAAGTGGTTATTCAGGCATGTAGTCAACTGCTCAAGACGCAGGTTATGACCGCAATAGCATTAAACAAAATGGCAAATGATCCGGCTAACTTTGCTTTTGCATCCAGTAGTGAAGATGACATTAAAAAGTTTAAGCAGGGTAAGTTTATGCCCGTAGTAGAAACTTCACCAGTACTATCAAAACTAATCACAAGTAAATCAGATAAAAACGCCGCTAACAATGCCAAGCAGACAGAACTACGCAATGGTACGTTTATCTACTGGCTTAATATGAATACTCCAAAAGATCTACGTGGCGTTACATGTTCAACAGTACTACTTGATGAAGTAAGTAACTTGGTAATAGGTGAACAGGGCAACCCAATCAAACTTGCAGAGGGACGTACTTCAACATTTGGTGAAGATGCATTAACAGTAGTAGCCAGTACACCACTGTTTAAGAATGATCTAATCAATAGTGAATTCAATCTATCTGATAAACGTTACTGGTTCGTAACACATGATTGTGGTCATGAATATAAATTTGAATGGGAACAAGTAACATTTGAATTTAAACAATTAGAGAATGGTAGAG
>NZ_JADBQN010000120.1:0-1494 GCF_014895915.1 Enterobacter cloacae complex sp. P13B | reverse complement strand
GTACTCAATACTAAACAGTAAGTAATACACAACGTTTGATACTATCGTAAAAAGTATTATCTCATTGTAGCGGCACGGATTGCCCCTACATAAAATTCATGGATGAATCAAAATGGAAAAAATCAATGACCTAAAAGGCCAGGTATCTCTACACCTATATAAAGAAGCTCTACAGAAATGGCATAGTATGCATTCAAGACTAAAACGCAAAGGTTACGCTAATACAACTATTTGTGCTGAATGGTACACTTTCAGTAACTACTACTACTGGTACTTAGAGAATAGTATTAGGGGATGGGATGTAGACAAGGATATGCTAGGAGCTAACCACTATTCCCCAGGCACTTGTATGTTCGTACCGCATGAAGTAAATCAACTATTCAGAGGTGGTTACGGGAAGTATAAGAAGGGTGTACAGAAGATTTATAATAGTTGGGTAGCTAAATCAACATACAACGGTGTACAGGAGTATTACGGTACATTCGCTACAGAAGATGAAGCACACCAAGTATATCTTCAACACCGCCAAGTACGTATTCATAACCTAGCGACCAAGTACAGCAACTATCCAGTACTTAGTACAGCACTACTAAACAGCAAGTAATAAGAAAGGCGTTACAGTGGGAGAAACACCGTAACGCCTAATTAATTAACATCATTTTATAAAGGTATTTATCATGGCAGGAAAACCACAAAAAACAGACAATTCAGAGTTTCTAAAAATAGCTGGCAGCTTTAGCAAGTATTCAGATCTAACGAAAGACGGGAAAGATATAGTAGGGGCAATTATTGATAAGTGTGCAGGTAAGAACGGCTACCCACGTGCAAAGATTTATTTCGTACTATTCAAGTGCTCCGAAATATCAAAGGAACGTGTAAAGTACTGGTTAGATTACTATGCAGCTACTCATAAAGATGACTCATTACCAACTGACGATAATGTACGTAAGATTCTAACGATCACTAAGCAACTATCAAAGGCGTTCGTAGAAGCTCACCAGAAGGGCGTAGAGCTATTCAAAAAGGCAAAGGTGGGACAGTATTACCTTACACCAGTAGAGAAGTATACGATTGATCAGATGCACAATAACGGCATGTCTGCTCAAGAGATGATACTAGCACTGCAAAAGATGATTGATGATGCGAAGTAATCACTTCGCAAGATGGTGCTTTACTTCGCAAGATGGTGCTTTTTAATCGCATAATGACACAATATGTAGTGGTATAATACGGTTTTTAGCCATATATGTGGTGTTTATCCGCATCTTGCGACCCATATTGATATTAACCCATACCCATTTACTTTAAGTATATTTGTCTTACTTATATCTAGTCTCTAGAGAGCCTAACTTCGCTTTGCTCGTTAGTCTCTGTAAAAACCAAATATAAGATCGTAACTTTGCGTTTTTCTCGCTATCGCATCGAAAACCCGCAAGCGTTTTTTCTCGCTTTGCTCGTACTTGTCAGTACTGCTAAAGTAACAAACCCCAAGAG
>NZ_JADBQN010000012.1:0-116041 GCF_014895915.1 Enterobacter cloacae complex sp. P13B | reverse complement strand
TACTGGGGATCCCTCAGCCCTGTGGGAGAGGGTCAGGGTGAGGGCATCAGAGCGCATAATTACCTTAGGCCCGGTAAGCGAAGCGCCACCGGGCATTTTTCCAGCTCAGAGGTAAACCACCACCTCATCCCCCTCCGCTTTCACCACCACACCCCACTCGCTGCCCGCGTGCGAGCCGCCTTTCACGCCACTCACCTTCTGCACGTTGCGCAAGCACACCGACCAGTTTTTCGCGTCACCCGCGCCGGTAAAGGTGACGATATCGCCCTGACGTGACGCCTTCAGCGTAAACATTACCGAGCCGTCCGCGGCCGGCACCTCGCTCACCGCCGTTGCGCCATCGCTCAGGTTAAAGAGCTGGAAGGCTGTCCCCTCGTTCCACGCGTAGTCCGGCTTCTGGTTATTGTTACCCAGCGCCAGCAGGGTGTTGTCGCGCACGTAGACCGGCAGGCTCATAAAATCGTGCTGCTGCTTATGCCAACGGCTGCCATGGATTTCGTCGTTGTGCCACAGGTGGGTCCAGCGGCCTTCCGGCAGGTAGAACTGCACGTCGCCCGCCTCGGAGAACACCGGAGCGACCATCAGGGCATCCCCCAGCATGTATTGACGGTCGAGGTAATCGCACGCCGGATCGTCCGGGAACTCCAGCATCATCGCGCGCAGCATCGGCGTGCCGAACTCGCGGGCCAGCGCCGCCTGACGGTACAAGTACGGCATCAGCTGACACTTCAGCTGCGTGAAGTGGCGAACCACGTCGCAGGACTCGTCATCGTACGCCCACGGCACGCGGTAGGATTTGCTGCCGTGCAGACGGCTGTGGCTGGAGAACAGCCCGAACGCGCACCAGCGTTTATAGACGTGCGCCGGAGCGGTGTTTTCGAACCCGCCGATATCGTGGCTCCAGAACCCGAAGCCGGACAGGCCAATCGACAGCCCACCGCGCAGGCTTTCCGCCATCGATTCGTAGTTGGCGTAGCAGTCGCCGCCCCAGTGTACCGGGAACTGTTGCGCCCCGACGGACGCCGAGCGGGCAAACAGCACCGCCTCCTCTTCGCCGACGGTCTCTTTCAGCACGTTCCACACCAGTTCGTTATAAATGTAGGCGTAGTGGTTGTGCATCTTCTGCGGATCGGACCCGTCGAACCACTGCACGTCGGTCGGGATACGCTCGCCGAAGTCGGTCTTGAAGCAGTCAAGGCCGATATCCACCAGGCCTTTCAGCTTGTCGGCATACCACCGGCATGCATCCGGATTGGTGAAGTCGTAAATCGCCAGCCCCGGCTGCCATTTGTCCCACTGCCACAGGGAGCCGTCCGGACGCTTGAGCAGATAGCCCTTCTCTTTCAGCTCCTCGAAGATCGGGGATTTCTGGCCGATGTACGGGTTGATCCACACGCAGACCTTCAGCCCTTTCTCTTTCAGGCGGCGGATCATCCCTTCCGGGTCCGGGAAGGTCACCGGGTCCCACTCGAAATCGCACCACTGGAAGGCCTTCATCCAGAAGCAGTCGAAGTGGAACACGTGCAGCGGCAGGTCGCGCTCGGCCATGCCGTCGATAAAGCTGTTCACCGTGGCTTCGTCGTAGTTGGTGGTGAACGACGTGGTCAGCCACAGGCCGAATGACCACGCCGGCGGCAGCGCCGGACGCCCGGTGAACTGCGTATAGCGGTTCAGCACCTCTTTTGGCGTCGGGCCGTCGATCACGAAATACTCCAGATATTCCCCTTCCACGCTGAACTGCACTTTAGAGACCTTCTCGGAGCCGACTTCAAACGAGACGTTTTCCGGGTGATTCACCAGCACGCCGTAGCCGCGGTTGGTCAGGTAGAATGGGATATTTTTGTAGGACTGCTCGGTGCTGGTGCCGCCGTCGCGGTTCCAGGTTTCGACCGTCTGGCCGTTGCGCACCAGCGCGGTAAAGCGCTCGCCCAGGCCGTAGACTGTTTCCCCCACGCCCAGATCCAGACGCTCGAACACGTAATTACGGTCGGTGTTACTGTCCTGCACGTAGCCGTTGTTTTTCAGCTGGCTGCCGGTAATGCGCTGGCCGTTGCGCAGGAAATCCAGCGCCCAGAACTCGCCTTTGGTGACGCGCACGCTGACGCTGCCGCTTTTCAGCTCGGCAAATTCGGCGTTGTTTTCAATCTCGACCTTCACGTCTTTCAGAACGTTCAGCGGATAGTGCGGGCCGTTGTTCTGCGCACCCTGGAAGTGCTCGATGCGCACCCCGACAATCCCTTCCTGCGGGGAAAACAGACGCACCGTGAACATCAACGTGTCGAGCTGCCAGGTGCGCTCACGCACGTCGCGCGGCGCAACATACACCACCAGGTCATTGCCCTGCTGCTCCACGTCGAACACCTGAACCGGACAGGTCACGTTCAGGCCCGGTTGAATAAGCCAGTTTCCATCACTGATTTTCATGCTTTCGTCCTCTTAGTTCTGCAATTCTTTACTGACCGGCAGGTTTTCAAAATCCTGCTGATTGCGGCGCGCGCCCTGCGCCAGCTCACCCAGGATTTTGGTCAGGAAGGGGGTTTTCAGCGTGTAGTAGCGTTTGGCGATAATGGCGCTCAGCACGTAGCAGATCGCCGGTGCCAGCGTAAACAGGCCGATAATGATGCTGATGGTCGCGCTGTTCTGGGTTTTGGCCGCCGCGTCGTAGCCGCCGCCTGCCAGCATCCAGCCGATCATCGCCCCGCCCAGCGCCAGGCCGAGCTTCAGCACGAACAGCGTGCCCGCAAAGCTGATGCCGGTCAGGCGTTTGCCGTTGGTCCATTCGCCGTAGTCGACGGTATCGGACATCATCACCCACTGGATTGGCGTCACCAGCTGGTGCAGCACGCCGATGACGAAGATAAAGGCGAACATCAGCACCGTGGCGTGCATCGGCACGAAGAACATCGCCACGCTGACCACCGCCAGCGCGGCGTTGGTCCACCAGAAGATGCTGACCTTGCACTTCCAGTCAGTGAGCGGTTTCGCCAGCGCGGAGCCGATCAGGTTGCCGACGCAGTAGGTGGTGAGGAACGCGACGAACACTTCCGGCGAGCCCATGATCCAGGTGCAGTAGTACATCATCGCCCCGCCGCGTACGCAGACGGCGAGGATATTGAGGATGGTCAGCACGCCGACAATGCGCCACTGGTCGTTTTGCCAGATATCGCGCAGGTCTTCCCGCATGGAGGTGGTGCTCGGCGGCACCTGGATGCGCTCTTTGGTGGTGAAGAAGCAGAACGCCAGCATCAGGAACGCGACCACCGACAGCACGGCGATCCCGCCCTGGAAGCCGAACGCCTTATCGTCGCCACCAATCAGGTTCACCAGCGGCATCATCAGCACCGTGGAGAGCATGCCGCCCGCGGTCGCCAGCACGAAGCGCCAGGACTGAAGGGATATACGCTGCGTCGGGTCACTGGTGATTACCCCGCCCAACGCGCAGTACGGGATGTTGACCACGGTATAGAGCAGGGTCAGCAGGGTGTAAGTCACGGCGGCATAAACCATTTTTCCGTTGAGACTGAGGTCCGGCGTGGTGTAGGCCAGCACGCAGACGATGCCGAACGGGATGGCACCGAACAAAATCCACGGGCGGAACTTGCCCCAGCGGCTGCGGGTGCGGTCGGCAATCAGCCCCATGCACGGGTCGGAGATCGCATCCAGCGCGCGGGCCAGCAGGAACATGGTGCCGACAAACCCGGCGGGAATGCCGAAAATATCGGTGTAGAAAAACATCATGTACAACATGACGTTATCAAAAATGATGTGGCTGGCGGCGTCACCCATCCCATAGCCAATCTTCTCTTTTACTGACAATACTTCGCTCATATTTTTTATCCTTCACGCTGTAGGGGGCGCTGAGACCGGTTGCATTGGTTTTAAACCATTGTTTCAACGGCGGGTATTGCGTTTTCTGGTTAGCAGATTACGTTTCTTGTTTTTTGTGATCGCGATAAATGTTGGAGAGCACAAAAGGCTAACCTGAGGATTTTCTTAGGAATTAGCTGAAACAGGGGGGTACAGGTCAAAAGAGAGGTGAAAAAAGTGGTGTGGGGTATGTGGTAAATGCCTGAAAGTAGCTATAATGCGCCCCGCCTCCATGTAGCAATGCAGGCGCGGAAGATCGTCATCTCCGGTGAGGTGGCTGGACTTCAAATCCAGTTGGGGGCGCCAGCGTTCCCGGGCAGGTTCGACTCCTGTGATCTTCCGCCAAAAATTTCTACTCAGATAATTTTATCCTTTATTCATAAACTTTATATCATAAACTTCGCCCTGTTATTCAGGTAGATACCACGAAATCTTATCTTGTATGTCAATAGGTATAGTTTCTAATTTATTAAAAACAATATCATCCTCACTAATATATTTAATATGTTCTTCAACCAAATCAATATCTTCAGGAGAAAACCCATATCTAAGCAATAAGGTGTGAATAGGATTTAATGTTCCATATTTAAGCAATCCCATCATTTTCATGGCATTATTATCTTTAGTCTTTTCATAATAAACGCGGAAAGCTCCCATAAACGCATCCGTGAGTGAAAAAGATATTACAGTATCTAAATAGTCATACGTGTCGAATACAATTCGATCATAACTTACATTCTTAGCTTTGATATTGTTGAACATTGAAAATGCATTTTCTAAAGTAATATCGGGTATTTTACTCGCTGGCTGTATAAATGGAGCATAACCATTTCTATTTTCATCACGATTAGAAGCGTAGCTATATCGCATCCCAACTATTTCCTTAAAAGATTTACCTTGGATAAGGTAAAAAAGTATCGTTATTGCATTATCAAAGACGTTACTTTCTCCTTTCAATAAATCCCTGCCGATATAAGACTCAAAAACAAATTTTAGATTTGAACGAACTATATCTCTTTTTATTTTATTGCGTTCACCTTTGAGAGAACCACCATCGGCATTTTCAAATATGATATCTAATGCATCTTTAATGCAAACAATAACGTTCATTCCAGATATTCTATTTATTCTAGAAACTGGAAGATTATAATTCTCATCAAATGAACCATCAAAAATTGAAGAAACAAACTCATTCATGTCATGACTGGGATCATCTAAAACATTTTCCAAAATTGAATTCTCACTCATTTTAAATGTTGAATTTATTCTCTGAGCAAGCAATTCTGGGTTTTTTGTATAAACATAACCATAATCAAAGACATTTTCTTTTGTTAATCTCCCGCTTCTTCCTATTAGATTTTTAAATGCTAACCCTCGCTCTTCATCATTATCAGCTTGGATTCGCATGTTCACTAGCCAAATAATATCAAACGGCATATTTATGCCCTGAGCTAATGTGCTTGTAGCAAAGCAGATTTTTGCATATCCGCTCCTGATAAAATCTTCAATAAGAAATCGTACTTCCAATGGAACTGAACCATGATGAATCACGACGCCAATCTTAAGCAAATCTACTAAAGTTGATTTATGACCGTGGTTATTAGCGCCCAATAACACTTCAACTTTAGATATAATACGTAAAGCTGTTTTATTAGATATAGCATTAAAGCGATTTATAAATTTTTCAAAATCTTTTTTGAAATGACCATTGTATAATGAAGCTTTTGAAACATATACGAGTACAGATTTTGAACCATCAAAAGCAAAGTCCTCAAATGAACCATCGAAAGGAACAACTTTATTAAGCAAATGTCCTTTTTTTATATACGGCGAGAAGTAAAAGTCTTTTTTATTAGAATGTTTAAAAACAAAAACTTTCCCAACAGTATTATGCGGATAAGCGTGTGAATAAGACTTACTTAGATCCAATCCATGTTTTTGCATTTGTGCATTAGGATTTTCAACAAATGGATGGGCAAAAACCAATTTCGCGTTTTCAAAATTTAACTTTATTCTTCTTACCAGAGCATCAAATGTAACTCCTCTTTCCTTTTCTTCACACACTTGTGCTTCATCAAAGAAAAATAGATCTATTTTCAACTTATTTCGAATTGGGAATAAATCCCTGGCTCTTTCAGGGGTTAAAATAAAAATGTGACGCAGGCCTTCTCTGCTGTTGAATATCATGTCAGCGAAAGAGGATATCATAATATTCTTTGATTTTCCAAATTTATCACGGAGATTATTGATATATTCAGCAATCAAAGCCCTCGAAGGAACAATTATAACGACATCCCCTTTTAATTTTTCAATGTAGTCTTTTATAGAGAATGATTTTCCTGCGCTTGTTGGCGCGGAAATAGAAACATATTTTTCTTCTTGAATTGCTAACCTTATACTAGCCTGGACAGGCGTTAAGTATTCCTTAAAAAGTCTATGATTTGTTCTTCCAATCCCTGACAAAATAAATGAAAATAAATCATCTGGCTTAGTGTTTTTATAAAATAAGCCTAACTCCAAAACTATCCTCTCTTCATAAAAAGAAAAGTCTTTGTGATGAAATAATTTATAATAGGTCAACTTTTCTAATAATTTGTTGTCTACTGGACCTTTTGTATGTAGCTGCATAAGCAAAGATTCAATACTCTCGCTGGGATTTACATCTTCTTTTATCTTCAGAATTGCTGCTTTCATTTACAAATCACCCCCACAAGATAAACTATACTACACTTATTCAAGAGATTTTTTTGCTTAACACTTTCTAAAGCATTTTTAATAATAAGTTCATAGTTCTCAGAGTTTATAGAAAATGCAGCAACTACACCGAAAGACTCGTTGTCAAGGTTGTCACAAGCTTCTTCCCCAGCCAAATTTGTCAAATGAACTGCATCTCTTAGATGCTTTTCAACATTTAGAAAATCAATAATTTGTGTTAATGCATCACCATGAGGATTGGAAACACCTGAATATTTTGCCTCACCAAAATTGACCATTTTTTCAGGACATACCGTATGAAAATCAAATCCTTCATTCTGTTTCTTTTGTGGTTTCCAAAGCTCTGCAATTGGAAGAGAAACATGATCAAAAAGCTTATTTAATGCCCTCGAAGCCCCCATTGAAACCATTATCTCACCAAATTCAACACCTATATCCTTTTCAGATGAAGATTGAGCTTTTATTTGGTTAAATATATCAACTAATAATTTCGAAGTTTCCTCTACAGTATATCTATAACATCTTTGCGTACGATTATCTAAATCCATCATCCATGATTTATCCAAAACTATCTTCGTTAATTCTTCTGCAATTTTATTTATAGTTTTTATTCTTATTACACATATCTTCACCATTGCTTCAGCGCTATTTAATTCATCATGGAAACATCCCCAATCAACATCATCCCGTGTTCTAACAATGTTTTTATTATTCATATAACTCAGCCCTTATTCTTAGGAAGATTGAATAACTGCTTAACTGAAAATAAATATAAATCTGAAACAAAGAATTAATTTTTAATTGATTAATCTACAACGATTAGAGATGAGTAACAATGCTGTTTATATAAACAGCACTTCACTGAAAGACTTATTCATACCAGTTATAGATGTATGCTCTATTGCTTGTTGAGCCTTAATTTACAAGCCTCCTTCACCCACTTACTAAAATTCCCTTTCCCTGCCGCCTTCTCAATCTGTTCCAAAAGCTCATCCTCGAACCGGATGTTCTTCATAGTGCTTTTGGTACGGTCAAAATTTGGTTTCTTTTTCTCTTGCATGGTAGGTACCACTTCAGTTAATTTATCTACACGTGGTACCTACCACATGGATTTTGAATTCTGACAACGCCCAGAAGTGTTGGAGCACTAGTGGGCGTCTAACCTCACCAACTATCAAGGAGTTGATTATGGCTGATTCGCATTCTACCCCAGACACCGACCAATCCGGAACCGAGCGTTCGTTAATTGTGGGATACCGCCCGAATGTTTTCGACAAATCCACGCCGAAAATCATTCTTTCCGGCAAGTGGCTGCGCGCAGCAGGTTTTGACACCGGACAGCAGGTCACGGTAAAGGTGATGAAAGGGTGCATCGTTCTGGTGGCGTATAACGAACAGGAGCAAAGGATTCTGGACGATTACAAACGCACTAAAGCAAAGTTATGCCAGATCGAGAGCACACTGGCGAGCCTGCAATTATCATAATCGTTCCTGCTGTTATCCAGTTGGCTGCTGAGTATGCAGCCAACATAAAAAACAATATGGAATGCCAGATTTCTTCCATAACCTCCAAAAAGCAATCGAACCCAACATGTAATGCTAACTTACAAGTTCAATACCTGATGCTATTTTAAGTTAGCATTTATCTTACGATGGCAACGAAATCATAATTCAACGTTATAATCTTTAAAAACCCATCTGAGAAACTTATACGTCGCAAAGAGCAATTTTAAGTCCCACTTCCATATTTTATTTTCTATTTTGAAATGAAAGTCACAATTTAAATCCATAATGAAGAGTAGCTTCCCTCAGTCTATAAAAGGAGATTGAGATGGCTATACCTGTTTACTTATGGCTTGAGGATGATTCAGGCCGGAGGATTAATGGATCTGTCGATATAAAAGATCGCGAAGGCTCAATAGAAGTGATTGAATTTATGCATTCAATAGAACAACCTGTAGATAAATCCTCCGGAAAAATCACAGCAAAACGCATTTGTAGTACCTATGCATTCATGAAAGAGATTGATTCATCATCCTCTTATCTATTCAAAGCCTTGTGCACTGGACAAACACTAAAAAAAGCAGAGTTTATATTTTACAGGATCAACTATAACGGACTTGAAGAGGCTTACTTTAAGACAACTTTAGAAAACGCAAGAGTTGTTCAAATTGAACCTATCATGTTTGACATTAAACACTCGCAAAACGAACACTATACACACCATGAATATGTAGATCTGACATATGAAAAAATCACATGGCACTACATTGATGGAAACATCATTCACTCTGATACCTGGAAAGTGCGCGCTTAAGGAGAAAGTATGTCCTGGGAATATGATGTAAAAGAGCATAAATTTTATCTGGATGGTGTCTACCAATTTGATGCAGATTACGCAGGAGCAAGTGGTTACAAAAACGATCCGTCACAAGAATGTGTAAAAAACAGCGGACCGCTGCCACGAGGTACCTACACTATTGGGTCCCCTCATAATTCAGCCCATACTGGGAAATATACTCTCAGCCTCACGCCCTACTCGACAAATGATATGTGTGGTAGAGACTCATTTAAAATACATGGTAAAAGCAGTTTGCACCCCGACGACTCTTCAGAGGGCTGCATCATTGCTCCCCTGAGTGCCAGAAGAAGTATCTGGAAAAGCAACGATACGGTATTGATTGTCAAATGAAGCATTTATTTTGTTTATTGCCATTACTCGTTGCAGTCAGTTCGCACGTCTCAGCAACGGAAATGACCGGCTTCGCGACCCGATATTACGATGAAGACGGCTCGCTGACGGAAATTTCAACAACGATGCCCCTTACTCCAATCATCACCATCGGTAAGAAAACCGTGCAAATGGAGGTTACTCACCTGTCAGATATCACCAGCACACCAGTCAACAAAGACAGTTCCGCTCGTTGGGTCTGCCTTCATGACAACGATGGCACAAATTACTGGTTCATCTCGGATAACGAAATGGGTGCAGGATTGTTAACTGCGCTAGTTATAGCCAAAGATGGCATCCATAACGAGTGTGCTAAAACAACGGAACCTGTCAGAGTCTCAGTCGCTAATGTTCCATTATTAAATGCGACGCATGGGAATTTAGTCGAATTGTTCGGCAAGAAAGAGATCGCCAAAAAGAAAGCGATGCTTTTTTATCAGGAGACGCCAGTTCAGAATGGATTCATCCAGAGTAATACGGTCTCGTATTCCTTCGATGGCGAAAAAGTACGTGGCGTAATCATCGGGCAAATTACCAGTAACTAGCTTGCCGACTCCCTCTTCCACAGGAATGGGGAGTTAAGCCTGCCCACCCAACCGCATATGCAACAACGGAAACGGATTCCCCTGCCCGTCCAGTTCCGAGCGTCCGACCTGCTCAAATCCCATATGGCGATAAAACGCAACGCCCTGCGGATTCTGCTCATTCACGTCCACTTCGTTTACGCCGAACGCTGCGATGGCGTGTTGCAGCAGCAATTTTCCAACGCCCTTCCCGCGGCTCGCGTCGTCAACAAATAGCATTTCAATGCGGTTTTCATCCACACCTAAAAAGCCATGAATAACGCCTGAGTCATCACAAGCAATTACGACCTTGAGGTTAGGCAGATAAGCGTTAAGCAATAACGGGCGCAGCGTCGCGATATCGCTTTCCTGTAAAAAGTGGTGGGTGGCGCGGACGGAGGATTCCCAGATAGCGACCAGACGTTCGAAATGTATGGGGAGTGCGGTTTCTATTTTCATGAGAGGATAATGTGCGGTTTAGGACGTTAATTCAAGCCACTCCTTGCGCTCTGTTCCCCCTCTCCCTCAAGGGAGAGGGAACCGACAGCGCTAAACCCTAATCTCCATCACCGCATACACCCCCTCCTTCGGCACGACCACGGTGACGTTCTCCACCGGCACGCCCGCCGCGAGGTGAATATCCTGCAGCTGCTGCAGCGTCCTTGGGTGAATATCCTCCCAGCCGATCCCCCGCAGCACAAAGTCTATGTGTGGGCTACTGGTGAGCATGTTCGACACAATCACCGCGCCGCCGGGCTTGACCAGCCGCAGCGCGCGCTGGAGGAGAGTCACCGCATCGGTATCGCTGAAATATTCGAAAATCCCCAGCGCGTCGACCAGTTCGGCCTGATGCTCGCCCAGCTCCAGCAGCAGGTCCTCGTTACGCACCAGCGTATGGAGCAGGTTGCGCCTGAGCAGCGTCAGCTGTTCGCCCACCACAATGCCTTCCTGCGCCGCCATGGTTTCCGCCCAGCTCAGCGCTACGGGGTCTTTGTCCACCAGCGTGAGATAGACCTGCTGGCCGTCAAGCTTTGCTTCGCGCAACGCCTCCAGCACCGGGATGGCGGCACCGCTCGCGAGGCTGACCCAGTTGTTCTCGCTCTCATTGTGAATATATTTATCCACCAGCGCGGCCAGCACCCGGGCGCGGGAACGCACGCCAACCGCATCGTTCGCGTGGATAAACCACTGGCGGCTGTCGCTGTCCATTTTTGTTCCGTCAGGCAGGCGCTCTTCCAGCGGGTTTTGCACCACAAACAGCGCCAGCGCGGAGGGGACCAGCCGGGTGCGCCACGCGGTGAGCGCCGGACGGTTACGGAAGGCCTGTTCGGAATAGCGATTCTGCGGGACAAGCACGGCCTGCCCGCTCTCGTCGTATTCCACACGCGGCGGTTGGAGCGCTGGCTCGGCTTTCAGCGCGCGGTCAAGGGAGGCGATCTCACGGGCAGCATCGTCTTTCATCGGCCACTGGTCGCTGACGTCGGGAAATGACGCGCTGTAAATCGTCATATTTTCCGGCGCATCGCCGCGAAAAGGCTGCCAGTTCATGTCATCTTCCCTCCGTTAGGCTTTTAACGGAAGTCTATCCAGGCGAGCCAGTAATGCCCCAGGAAGAAAGCACGATTTTTACTGCTTCACCCATACCAGCTGATCAACCCGGAAGCCCAGACTGCGCGCGGTGTTCAGGTAATCCTGCTTCACCGCATCCGGTATGGTCGGCGTGCGCGACAGGATCCACAGATAGTCGCGGTTCGGGCCGCTCACTAGCGCGTACTGGTACTTATCGTCCAGCTTAATGACGTTATAGCCGCCGTAGAACGGGCCGAAGAAGGAGACTTTCAGCGCGGCGGTGGTCGGCTCGCCGGTGAAGTACGCTTTCCCCTCGCTCTCGCTCCACTTGTTCTTCACCGGATCAAAACCCCGGTTAAGCACGCTGATGCCGCCGTCGCTGCGCTCGCCGTAGGTCGCCGTCACCTGTTCCAGACCGCGTTCAAAGCGGTTTTCCAGACGGGCAACTTCGTACCATTTGCCGAGATAGCGGCTGGCGTCAAAGTGGGTAATAGGCTGCACGCCTTTCGGCGGCGTGGGGGATTTACAGGCGACCAGCGTCAGGGCAATCGCAACACCGGTCACAACAGGCCATAGCTTCATGAGAATTCCTTTCATTTGCACGGTAGGAAGTTAAGTGTAGTGCACCGTTTCGGCGCTTCATCCCGTTCGGGAAAATTCGTAGTATATTGAGAGTATTCCTCCACCCTGGACACGGACATGGCTTACTCCATCGGCGAATTCGCCAGACTCAGCGGCATCACCGCCACCACCCTGCGGGCGTGGCAGCGTCGCTACGGTTTACTCAAGCCACAGCGCACGGAAGGCGGCCACCGCCAGTACAGCGATGAGGACGTCCAGCAGGCGCTCAAAATCCTCGACTGGGTAAAAAAAGGCGTCCCGATTGGCCAGGTCAAACCGCTGCTGGAGCGCCCGACGCCGGGGCGGACCAACAACTGGCAAACGCTGCAGCAGAGCATGCTGCAACGCCTGCAGGACGGCAAAGTCGAGTCCCTGCGCCAGATGATTTACGACGCCGGACGCGAGTACCCAAGGCCGGAACTGGTCGCGAACGTACTGCGTCCGCTGCGCAGCCAGGTCTCGGCTAACGTCGCCGCTGCCATGACCCTGCGCGCGATCCTCGACGGCATCATCATCGCCTACACCTCGTTTTGCCTCGAAGGCGATAAAAAAGCGCCGGGCGACAATATTCTGCTCAGCGGCTGGCACCTGAACGACCCATGCGAGATCTGGCTCGAAGCCCTAACGCGCACCGGGCAGGGCCACCGCATCGACATTCTGCCAGTTCCGCCAGACGCGCTGGCACCGGAGATTTTCCCGGAGCGGAAATGGCTGCTGGTCACCAGCGGCAAGCTCACCGCCGGGCGGAAAAAGCAGGTGGAGCAGTGGCAGCAGCAGGTATCGCTTGAAGTGATTATCCTCTGATAATTTTCTCCTGCGGGAATCTTCACGAAAAGTTGAATATTTTCCCGCGCCGCAGATGCTAACGTTTTCCTGTGACGAATAACTCAACAGGAAAACACCATGAAAAAAACAGCCCCTCTGCTGATCCTGGCCTCGATGGCCTTTGCCCCTGCCGCCTTTAGCGCCCCTGCTGGAACGCTAAGCGTCCACATTCTTGACCAGCAAACCGGAATGCCGCCATCAGACGTTACCGTTACGCTGGAGAAGCAGCAGCAGGACAAATGGACCCCGATTGCCAGCGGCAAAACCGACCACGATGGCCGTATCAAATCGCTCTATCCGCAGGATCAGGACATGCAGCCTGGCGTCTACAAAGTGACCTTCAAAACCGCAGAGTATTTCCACGGCAGAAAGCTGGATACCTTCTTCCCGGAGATCCCGGTGCTGTTTACCGTGACCCGCACCAACGAGAAGCTGCACATTCCACTTCTGCTTAGCCAGTACGGCTACTCGACCTACAAGGGCAGTTAAGAGGCATTGATTTTAAAGGATTATAAAAAATAGTTCCGCGAATACTTGGACAAATTAGTCATGTTGTGTAAGTTTTAGTTATATGAACGGGAGGACTACACCATGACAACGAAACCTGTGCTCGGTATTAGCGGATGTTTGACCGGATCCGCCGTTCGCTTTGACGGCGGACATAAGCGCATGGGCTTCATCATGGATGAGCTGGCCCAGTGGGTGAATTTCAGGCCCGTCTGCCCGGAGATGGCCATCGGCCTGCCGACGCCTCGCCCGGCGTTGCGTCTGATCGTCACGACAGACGGTGAAACGCAGATGCGCTTCAGCCACGCGCCTCACGAAGACGTTACGCAGAAAATGGCTGACTTTGCGGCAGATTATTTGCCGAAAATCGGCGATCTTGCAGGCTTTGTTGTCTGTGCAAAATCCCCAAGCTGCGGCATGGAACGCGTGCGGCTGTACGATGAAAACGGCAACCGGGGCCGCAAGGAGGGGGTCGGGCTGTTCACCGCCGCTCTCCTTGAAACCTGGCCGTGGCTGCCCGTGGAAGAAGACGGACGCCTGCACGACCCGGTGCTGCGGGAAAACTTTGTCGAGCGCGTTTTTGCGCTGCACGAACTTAACACGCTGCGTAAAAATGGCCTCACGCGCCGCGCGCTGCTGGACTTCCACAGCCGCTACAAGCTTCAGCTGCTGGCGCACCATCAGGCGGGCTACCGTGAGATTGGCCCGTTCGTTGCCTCGCTGCACGAGTGGGAAGACCTGGACGCTTTCTTCGTGGCGTACCGGGAAAAGCTGATGACCATCCTGAAAAAACCCGCCTCGCGGAAGAATCACACCAACGTGCTGATGCATATTCAGGGCTATTTTCGTAACCAGCTCAACACCCGCCAGCGCGGCGAGCTGCGCGACGTGATCCTGGATTATCGCAACGGACAGTTGCCTATCCTCGCCCCGATCACGCTGCTGAAGCACTACCTGGCCGAATACCCCGACCGGTATCTGATGACGCAAAACTACTTTGATCCCTATCCTGATGATTTGGGTCTGCGTCTGGCAGTCAAGTGATGAAAAAAATGCGAAGGCCCCATTGACCCATAGAGGCCCAAAGCAGTACCCCGTTTAGACGACATCCTCACTGTCGTCTCTTTTTTGCATTTCATCTAAAGACTGTGATTATATACAGGCTTATTCTGCAAAAGGGGCCTGCCTGTGATCAACACCCTGCACATTCAAAACTACCGCTCCATCCGCGAGATGTCGCTGGAGCTGGAGCAGCTCAACATCGTCTTCGGGCCGAACGGTACCGGGAAATCCAATATTTACAAGGCGATACACCTGATGCACAGCGCCGCGCAAGGGCAGTTTTCCCAGGCGCTGGCGAACGAGGGCGGCATTCTGAAGGTGTTCTGGGCAGGCAAAACCCGCAGCGACCAGCTGCGGCGGATGAATCTGGCGGTAGAAACTGAGACCTACGAATACGAACTGCAGGTCGGGTTTGTGGAGAAGCTGCCGTATCCCTCACAGTTTCAGCTCGACCCGGTGATCAAAGAGGAGTCCATCTGGCTGAGCGGCCAGCACCGTCGACCGTCGTCACAGCTGATGAAGCGCAGGAATCAGGCCGTGTTTCTGAACAACGTGCATCATGAAAAAGTGACCCACAGCGGCACGCTGTACGAGAACGAATCGGTATTCGGGCAGCTTGGCGAACCGCACCTTTACCCGGAAGTGTCGCAGATGCGCGAGTCCCTGCGTAACTGGCGCTTTTATCATGAGTTTTCTGTATCAATCGGCTCGGCGATGCGCGCTCCGCAGGTCGGTTTCCGCTCCCCGGTGCTGGCCAGCGACGGCGCCAACCTGGCGGCGGCGTTTCAGACCATCGTGGAGATTGGCGACGAGCTGCTGCTGATGCGCATCCTTGACCAGGCCTTCCCCGGCTGCGTGTTTTACAGCGACAACAGCGGCGGACATTTTCGCATGATGATGCAGCGCGAGGGGCTGAGCAGGCCGCTGGAACCGGCGGAGTTCTCCGACGGCACCCTGCGCTTTCTGTGCCTGGCGGTGGCGCTGTTAAGCCCGCGCCCGCCGGCGTTTATCGCGTTAAACGAACCGGAAAACAGCCTGCACCCGCAGATGCTGCCCGCCCTGGCGAGCTTAATCGCCGAGGCCAGCCGCTACTCGCAGATCTGGCTCACCAGCCACTCGCCGGAGCTGGCGAAGCTGATTGAGAAGCACAGATCGTTTTCGCTGTATCAGCTGTCGATGGCGGAGGGGGAGACGAGGGTGGAGAGGCTGGGGTAGCCTGTAAGAAAAAATCGTCAGGAAGGTCTCGTTTGTAGCGAAGTTATGCCTGGAAAGAATATTTCCCAGGCATATCAAATGTCCATACAACCCGGATGGGCCTGTCAATTAGTGGCGATGTGTTGAGGATGATCTTTGCGCTTTGCGTTCATCTATCTTTGCAAAGAGCCATACTCTGGCACCTGCGGCGACGCCAACAATAGCGCTCACCACAGACAAATAACTTAATGATTTTGATGAAAAATCAATCTTTCCAGAGCTTATAAACTCGATCAGCACATTGTTTACAATAAAAATAAGTGCAAAAAAACATACGCCGTAATAAAGGGTACTAAGCAGAAAAACCAAAAACGTAGCCCGATGAAACGTCTTTTTATTTGCCATTAACTTTATCCTTAACTTTATCGCCGATTAACTCCCCTCCCAAACCACCAATCAGATCATTAACTTCCCCAGGGAAAGGTGCCAGCTCACCGAATTTACCCCCAGCCCATGAACCTAATGCTGAACCAATAAGCGATCCCGTATCTGGACCATCAGTAAAGAATGCCCCTCCCATAGCTATGCCGACGTTTTGCCAGGTATTCCTGCCCGGAGCAAGCATTCCTCCTACGCCAGCACTAATGCTGCTTTTATAATCCCATGATTTATTTTCATTGCCAGGCTGACTCAAACTAAACCACTGGTACCCTCCGTTGGCGATTTCCGCAATCACTCCCCCGCCAACAACTTTACCCACGGACGCCGCAGGCCCTAAATACCAGGCAGCTCCGATCATTACCCCATCCTGGTAACCTTCGACAATCACTTTTGTGATATTAGCGCCCTCAGGTAAGTCGCCTTTCGCCAGTTTATCCAGACCGGCCTGTTTTTCTTCTACAGATAAGCCCTGGCTTTCAGCATATTGATTCCATGACCCCACGGCGTTCATGTAATTATCAAGGCCGGAGGGAAGCGGGATGGAGGTTGCATTATTCTCTGCCGCGTTCTTCCCACCTTGCGCCCCAGCAGCTGCCGAAGCCGTACTACCTCCCGCCAATCCACCCGCCATCCCCGCCGATACTGAAGCCAGCGTAACGATCGTCTGCTTTTGATCTTCACTCAGTTTCGACAGGTCTTTCACATCCGGATAGAGCAGGCTGGCTATCGCATGCGCAGCCAGCTCCCCTGACGCGGCCCCCGCAACTCCCGCTGCAGCGCTGTTCCCCTGGAGAGCCGCCACAGCGCCGCCCAGAATAGCGTGCGCAACGGTATTGACGGTCGGATCGCCTTCGGTAGATTTGAGCATATGCGCCAGCTCCGGTGCCGATGCCCCCGCCAGCGCACCGGCAATATTGCCGCCCGCCAGTCCCTGAAGCGCTGCCGTGGCCGCCTGGATGCCGCGCTGCAGATCGCTGCCGGTTCCGTAGGTCACCATCACATCTTTGTATGCCTGGGTATCACGCAGCTTCGCAAGATAGTTCTGGCGCTGTTCCTCTGTCGCATTTGCGGGCAGTGTCTCACCGGATGCTTTCTGTGCCGCCTTCAGCCCGTTAAGATCACCCTGGGTTTTGGCAATATCCGCCACCTGGCTGCCAATATCGCCGATCATCCCGATTGTGCTCAGGCGGTTCTGCTCTTTCTCCTTGTCGAAGATCGGGCTGATGCTGTCGTTGGCATGCTCGGTGTCGCGGCTCAGATCGGCCACGTCCTGCTTCTGGTTTGCCTTGTCGCGGATGGTGAGGGAGCCCTCCGCCACAGCGGCCTGCGTGGTGCCTTCCTTATGGCCTTTATTACCCGCAGCGGAGATCATGCCGCCCGGCAGGTTGCCCTGGAATTTATCCCCGAAGCTGCCGCCGCCGCTCAGGCTGATACCGGAGTGCGAGGTTTTAAAGTCCGCCTCGTTGTGGATATCGCTGAAGCCCAGCGTCCCGGTGTCGAGGCTGTTTTTGTCAGGCGTGGCGGTAGAGGCGATAACCGCGCCATCAAGCTGGGTGTGATGTCCCACGGTGATGTCGAATCCGCCGTCCCCGGCATACAGCCCGGTCTGTTCGGCCACCGAATCAAAGCGGCTCTTCATCTTGTCCTGGCTGGCGTTGATATAGCCTGAACCGGACATGGTGCCGAAGGTGAAACTGCCCCCCGCCGCAACGCTGGTCTGCTTGCTGTCGTAGTCGCTGTTGTTCTGCTGGCTGCGCATCAGCAGGTCGTGACCGACATCTGCCACGATTTTATCGCCGTTAACCTGGGCCCCATTGAGCACGGTGTCGTGCCCGCTTTTAAGGGTGACGGTTTTGCCGCTGTCGATGGAGGTTTCGGTCCAGTCGGTCCCGTTGCCTTTATCCTTGCCGTGCGCGGCGTTGACGTTGGCAAATACGCTGATACCCGCGCCGCTACCTCCGGCACCGATGCTCACGCCGATACCGCCACCGCTGCTGCTGTTCTTGCCGCTGGTTTTTTGGGTATTCGCTGCGCCGGACAGCAGAATGTCGTTCTGTGCATCCAGCGTGGTGTCGCCCCCGGCTTTCAGCTGGCTGCCCGCAATCACTATGTCGCCGCTGTTCGCGCCGTTGTTTTTACCGTTCGCGGTGATGGAGAGATTGTTGCCTGCGTTCAGCGTGCTGCCTGCCACCGCATCACTCTCAGCGTGCTGCTGTGATTTCGACTTCTGGGTCGTCAGCGAGAGGCTCACACCCATTGCGTTCGGGTCGCCCGTGGTTGCCGCCATATCCGCTGCCTGCACGGCCTGCACGCCGGACAGCACCGTTTTGGTGGCCTGAAGGGCTTTCAGACGGCCGTCACTCTGCTCTTTGGTCTCCTGCACCGCGCTCACGGCATTGTTTATAGCGCTACCGACGGTGCCAGAGAGCGCCACGGTTAGCCCGCTTTTCTTCTGCTCAAAGGTTTCATCCCGGGTGCGCTTGTCATGCCCCGGCTCGATGATGACGCTGTCGCCGCTGAGGCTTAAATTCTTCCCGGCGATAAGATCCGCGCCGCCAATGTGGGCCTGGTTTCCGGCAGAAATCGCGACGTTACCCCCCGTCGAACCCACCGTACTGAAGCTCTGGCTCTGGGTGGTGCCCTTCTCACGGAGATCGTGCGTGCTTTTGCTGCTGCCGATGGTGAAGCCAATCCCGCCTGAGCCCATCAGGCCGGATTTTTTCTCTTCCTTAAAGCGCCAGGAGGTGTCGCTGTTCGTGGCCGCCACGATATCGACGTTGTTGCCCGCCTTAAGCTGCACATCGCCATCGCCCGCCACGGCGGAACCTGACACCCGCAGGTTATTGCCCGCCACCACCTGCACGTTGTCGCCGCTCAGCAATGAGCCGGATTCACGCGTCGCGCTGTTCTCCTCGATGGTGTGAGTGGTTTTCTTGCTCAGGAAACCTTTCTTGGTTTTGGTCTCCTCTTTGTAGTGATAATCGCTTTCGGTTGCGGTATCGAGACTGAAGTCGCGGCCTGCCACCACGCCGATATCGCCCTTCGCCGTCACTTGCGCGGCTTCGGTGGTGACATCGCGCCCGGCGAGGATCTGCGTATTCGCCCCGCTGGCGATCTCGGTTCCCTGCTGACGTACCGACTCGTTAATAACGGTTTTCTTCCCAGATCTATAACTGTCGCCCTGCGTGGTCTCTTCCGCAGCCAGATTCACGTCGCGACCCGCCTGCAGCCCGACGTTTTTCTCCGCCGCCAGCGCGGCGGCCTGCGCGTTGATATCCTGCCCGGCCTTCAGTACCAGGTTATCGCCTGCGGAAATCGTGGTACGGTCAAGCCCGGTGCTGTGGGACTCACTTTTCCCTTTACGGCTGCTTTCGCTGGTCTGTGCCGCGTTCAGGTTGAGATCGTTGCCCGCGCTCAGCCCCGCGCTGCCGCCCGCCTTCAGGTCGCTGGCGGTCACGTCAAGGTTGTGTCCGGCATTCACCAGCAGGTTGCCGCCTGCGGTGACGTTACTGCCCTGATACGTGACGGATGAGCGGCTGGTTTTCTCCCGGCTGGAACTGTACGCGTCGTTGATCTGATTCGCGTTGACGGCAATATCGCCCCACGCGTTCAGCAGCATGTCGCCGCCGGAGGCGAGGTTCGCCCCGGTCACGGTGATGTTTTTCCCCGCCTCAAGCGACAGGCCATCCTGCGCGGTAATGGACGCCGTGTTGCCCAGAAGCGTGTCTTTCAGGCCAATGTTGCTGTATTTCCCTTTGGCGTTGATATCAATCTGTTCAACCTGGGTCAGGTTGTTGATGCTGCCGTCCAGGCTCTCCAGCGCGACCGTTTTACCGCTGATGGTGGAGCTGATGTTATTGATATCGCCGATGGCGCTCAGGTTCAGGTCGCCGCCCGCTTTCATCAGGCCGCTGTTGAGGTTGCTGATGCTGTTCTGGCTGTCGAGCGTCAGGCTGTTATTCGCCAGCAGCGAGCTGCCGCTATTGGTGATGCTGCCGCCCTTCAGGGTGACGTTGTTGCCCGCGATCACGCTGCCGTTATTGACGGTGACGTCCTTCGGCGACAGGTAGAGTTTCGGCACCATCACCGTTTCGCCGTTGACGGTGGCTTTCTCCCACCACAGCAGGCTGTGGTCTAGCGCGGCAATCTGATCGGCGGTCAGCGAGACGCCAAACTGCAGGCCCAGCGACTGCTGCGCCGCCGCGGCGTTGTCCATCAGATAGCGCATCTGATCCAGATCGGAGCCGATGCCGTTCAGGTAGCGGTTGCCGGTCTGGTTGAGCACCACGTTGGAAACATAGCGGGTATCGAACGCCGCATCGCCCAGGAAGCGGTAATCGTAGTCCGGGTTCAGGTTGAGGCGGCCGAGCATGTAAGACGAGCCGAGGAACTGCTTCTCGTCGGTAAATGCCAGCCGCGTCTCCTGCGGCGCACTGGACGACGGTTTGATCCCGAGCATCGCGTTCAGGTCGGCAAACAGGGCGGGATCGAGCTGCCCCAGGCCGTTTAGTTTCGGGTTGATGTTGATCAGGTACGGGCTTTTTGGGTTGTCAGAGAAGACAAAATAGCCGTTGTTACCCGACGGCAGCGGGTAAGCGCTGGTATCGACGCGCTGGCCCTGATAATGCCCGACAGCCCCGCCCTGAGCGGTTTTGAGATCGGCGGTGGTGGCCCCGGCGTTCGCCAGTGCACCCAGTTGGCCGAGGTTGGCGTTGCCTTTCTGCGTGGTGGCAATGTTGCTGAGAGACGTGCCGGACGCGCCGCTGTTTTCCAGCGCCCCGCCGCCGTTAAGCTGCTGTAGCGCACCCTGGAGCTGATCGTTCCACTGCGGCGAATTCACCGCCACGGTGCCGGTATTGCTTAGCCCCTGTTTTTGCACTCCGCTGCCGATAGTCTGGTTACTGAGGGTGTTCAGCGACGGCGTGGAGATAACGTTGCTGACGCCGCCCGCGTTAGCGGTAGTATTGGTGTTGCTGATGTTACTGGAGAAGTTTGCGGTGACGTTGCCGCCCGCCTGGATGACGGCGCGGAATGTTTCACCATTTTCACTTTCTGTGACATGCCCATCTAATACATAGGTTACGTCATTATCGTAGTAAGTATTGCGATGGGTTGGAGAGTAGGAGCCAGGAGAACCCCCGCCATATGAGGGGCTGACATATTTATATACAGCATATTCTGTATAAGTTCCGCTCTGATAGCTCTGATTATTCAGCGTGTTTCCTGCAAGCGTAATATTGCTATTCGCCAGGATTGCACTCGCCTGATTGTTCAACTCTGCGGCAGTGATAGTCAGGTTACGCCCTGAAGAAATACGAGCGCTTCCACCTTCAGCATTTACAACCTGTGCTGTCTGATTCAATGCATATTTACGCGTTTCATAACCTGTAATCGGTCTGTAGTAGTAATGCGTGTCCTCATACATGAAACAGGGAACTCCCCCGCATGTACCTGAACCATCATGGGTATAAGTGCTGTAGCTATCCTGAACAAGCGTATCGATTCCGAGAACCGACGCGGGTATGTCTACAGTTGCCTGACCTACCCAGTCATAAGCAGGCGACGAACTGGTGGTTGTGGATGTTGCTAATCCGGCACGTTGATTGCGCAAATTAGCGGTTTTAACAGTAATATCACCACCCTGCGTCTCAATATTCCCCGACGTGTTCACCACCTGGCTGTTGGCATTCCCCGCCGCATCCCGCTGCATCCACAGGTTGTTCCCCGCCATAATATCACCACGCTGGTTGGTGATGCTGTCGGCAAACAGCGCCAGGTTATTCGCCGCGTACAGCAGCGCGGTATTGACGATGGAGCCCGGCGCGCTGAGGGTCAGCGAGCCGCGCGTGCCGGTGAAGCCGTCGACGGTAATATTGCTCCGGCTGGCAACGGTAATGTCGCCCCCGCCCTGCACCGAGCCCGCAGCGTTCAGCGCCACGCTGCTGCCGGAGAGGGTGCTGGCACCAGCGCCGGTCGTAATTTGTCCGTTATTGCTAAGCTGCCCGCCCGCATTGAGGTTGACAGCCTGCCCCTGCAGCACGCTGCGGTTATCGATGTCGCCACCGCTGTTGATGGTCAGGGTTCTGCCCGCCGCCACGGCGGTTTTGCTGGTAAACGCGTTCGTCAGCTGCAGCGTTAAATCACCCAGAGAGACCAGCTGACCAACGACGTCCAGCCCCTTGCTCTGCAGCCACAGGTTGCCGCCGCTCAGCAGCTTGCCGCCCGCGCTCTGGGTCACCTGGTCGGCATTAATGTTTAGCTGCGCGTTGCCGAGCAGCGTGCCGCTGTTGTTCAGCTGGCCGTAGTTAACCGTCAGCTCTCCCGCCTGGGTGGTGCCCTGGCTGGCAAGCGTGGTGCCGGTCAGCGTGGCGCGATCGGCCACCCACGTACCGCCGTTAGTGGCGCTTGCAGCATTAAGAATAAGATCGGTGGCCTGCAGCCAGCCGGTGCCGGTGAGCTGCGGCGTGCCGAGCGTCAGGCGCGCGCCGGAAAGCAGCCTGCCATCATTACGCGCCTGCGAGGAGGCGGTCACGCGCGTCTCGCCGCCGCCCTGGATCAGGCCGTAGTTAAATAATGTGGGTGTGGTCAGCGTCAGGCCATCGCGGCTGACGATTTCGCCTCCGCCGTTGTTGGTCAGCGTCCCGCTGAGGGCCAGCGTCGCGCCGTTATCGCCCTGCAGACGTCCGCCGTTGGTGAGCGCCCCGGTGGTGATGCCGAGCGTGCTACCCTGAATTTTGCCGTCGCTGGTAACGGACGCCGCCGTGACGTTCAGCGCCCCACCGGAGAGCAGGGTTCCGGATGACTGTTGGCTCACCGCCCCGGTCTGGCTGAGGGTCAGACCATTCACGCCGCTGATGGCGCCGCTGTTGCTGAGCGTGCCGCTTTTCAGCGTCAGGTTTTTCGCCGCCCACTGCCCCTGGTTCACCAGCGTGGCAGCCTGCAGCGTCGCGCTGCCCAGCGCGGTAATCTTGCTGCCTGCGGTCCCGGTGAGCGTGTCGGCCAGCGTCATCTGCAGCGCGTCGGCGCTCTGCACCGCGCCGCTGTTGGTGAGCGACTGGCCGTTAAGCAGAATGTTTTGTGCCTGCCAGCTTCCGGCGTTGGTTACCGCACCGGACGTTATCGTCAGGGTGCCCTGGGTGAGCAGCTTGCCGCCTGCGCCGTTAATAAGTTCCTGCTGGGGCGCGGCCATCGCCATGCGCGCCATCAGCCGCTGCTGCCCCTGCAGGGTCAGGCTCTGCAGGCCGGTTAAAGTGCCCTGGTTGTTAATGCTGCTCTGACCCAGCGTGAGGCTATTCCCCTGCACGGTGCCGCTGTTTTTGAGCGTGCTGCCGCCGAGCGTGACGTTATCCTCGCTGAGAAGCTGCCCGCGGTTATCCAGCGTCCGGGCGGTGATATCCACCCCGCCCTGGCTCATCAGCGAGCCGGTTGATGTCAGCGTACCGCCTGCGTTTGCCGTCAGCGTCCCCTGGCTGAGCAGCGACCCGCCGTGCGACCAGTCGGTGGCGCGGATGTCTGCGCCGTTCCCCTGCAGCGTGCCCTGGGTGGTCAGTTGGCCTGCGTCCAGCGTCAGCATGCCGCCGGAAAGCGTGCGCGAATTTGCCCCGGTGGTCAGCGTGGTGCCGGTGAGCGCCAGGCCGTTCGTTCCCTGCATCAGCCCGCCGTTATTGAGATCGCGAGCGTTGAGGGACAGCGTGCCGCCCATGATGCGCCCCGGGTTCGCCAGGGTATCCGCGTTGAAGGTCGTTGCGCCGCCGCTCTGCAGCAGCCCGGTATTCGTTAACGTCCCGCTGAGCGTGCCGCTGAGCCCCATCAGCCCGTTCACCGTGCCGCTGTTGCTCAGGGTGCTACCCGTCATGCCCAGCGTACCGCCCTGTAGCGTACCGGCGTTCATCAGCTGTCCGCCCTTCAGCGTGAAGCCGCCGCCGGAGAGCCATTTGCCGTTCAGCTCGTTGATAAAGCTTTCGGCGGTGGCGTTAACGGCGTTGCTGCCCTGCATCAGGCCGCTGTTGCGCAGCTCCGCTGCGCCTGCGGTCAGCGTTTTGCCCGCCGCCGTACCGCTGTTGGTCAGCGTCGTTGCGTTAAGGGTGACATCGTCAGTGGCAACGAGGTTTCCCATATTTTTCAGGGTGTTGCTCAGGCCAAGATCCAGGCTCTGCGCCTGAATATCACCCTGGTTCGTCAGGTCACTTCCCCGAAGGGTGAACCCGCCGTCCACCAGCAGCAGACCGGCGTTATCAAGCGTGGCGAGGTTTAAATCCAGGTCGCTGCCGCTCACCAGCTGTCCGGTATTCCTGTTACTCAGCGCGCGGGTGGTCAGCGACAGCGCGTCGTTACCCTGCAGAATGCCGGAGTTGGTCAGCTGCGCGGCGTTCACCGCCAGCGCTTTCCCGGCCAGCTGGCCGTCGTTAAACAGCTGCGCCGCCGTCAGCGTAAACAGGTTCTGGCTGAGCAGAGCCCCTTTGTTGTCCAGCCTGCCGGTCGCGGCAAGCATCAGGGCATCCAGCGTCTGAACGTTGCCCTGGTTGCTCAGGTTTTCTGCGCCAAGCGTCGCGCTGCGCCCTTGCAGGCTGCCCGCATTGCTGAGAGTTTTTCCGCTCAGGGTCAGGGTCTCGCCGCCCGTCACCTGCCCCTGAGTCTGGTTCGCGAAGGTATCGCCGGACCAGGCCAGCGTGCTGCTGCCCTGAAGCAGGCCGCTGTTCTGCAGGTCGCCACGCAGGGTCAGCACTTTCGCCAGCAGCTGGCCCCGGTTATCGGTGCTGCCGGCCTGCACATCCACCGCCTGCTGGCTGAGCACCTTGCCGCTGTTAGTCAGCGCGCCGGTCACTGCCGCCGTCACGCCCGTTTCCCCCAGCGCATTACCGGTATTGATCCACTCGCCGGTAGCCAGGTTCAGAGTATTACCCTGCAGAAGCCCGGCGTTGTTTAACGTGGTGTGGTGCAGTTCGAGCGCGCCACCGGAGAGCAGCATGCCCGACTGCTGGTTGCTGAGCTGCGCCCCCGTCGCCGTCAGAGAATGGGTTCCCTGCAGCGTGCCGCCGTTGGTGATTGCCGCGCTGTTGAACCGGGCGTCAGTGCCCGCCATCAACCCGCTGTTCGTCAGGCTGGCGGCATTCAGGGTCAGGCCGTCACGGGCAATCACCCGGCCGTCGGCATCGTTGGCGGCCTGGCGGGTCAGGTTCAGCAGCAGCGCGGTGGCGCTGAGTTCGCCGCTGTTGGCAAGCGTGTCGCCGTTAAGCGTCAGCGTTCCGCTGCTGCGCAGCGCACCACGGTTAGTAATGCCTGCCACGCCAAGCGTCAGGGTATCTTCCCCCTGAACGGTGCCCTGGTTTTGCAGGCTGTTCGCCGTCATGTGCAGGTCGCTGGCCGCAATATTGCCCGCGTTGACCAGCGTGGTGCCGTTCAGCGTGATCCGCTCGTCCGCCAGCAGGCGTCCGCTGTTGCTCAGGTTGAGATAATCGCTGCTCAGACTGACGCCGTTGATTTCACCGTGGTTTGTCAGCGTGTCGCCTTTAATGTGCAGCGTGCCGTCGGTGGTGATAAGCCCGCTGTTATTCAGCATCGGGATATTCAGCGTTAAATCCTGCGAACTGTAGAGCGAGCCTCCGGTCAGGTTCGCGAGCGATCCAGTCTTCAGATTGAGCAGGGTGGTTCCCTGCAGCAGGCCGCCGTTCTCCACCGACGCACCGTCCAGCGACAGGCTATCGGCCACCAGCGAACCGCGGGTGGTGATGCGGTCGGCTGCCGTCAGGGTCATGCGGTCCGCTTTTGCGACGCCGGAGTGGAGGATGTTCTGTCCGCTGAGGCCGATCGTACCGGCGGCAAGTTCCCCGCTGCTGGTCAGGTCGTTGGTCGCATTAAAATTCAGGGTGTTACCGGTGGATTTCCCGACGTGCACCAGCGTGCCCGCGGTCACCGACAGTGCCCCTTTCGCCGCCAGGGTGCCGTTCAGCGTCGCATTCTGCGCCTGAAGGGTAAGCGCCTGCCCGCTCTGCAGGCGGGCATCCCGATCGGTGATCAGATCGCTGGTGGAAACGGTTAATGCCCCCGCCGCGTCCGTCTGCCCGTTCAGGCTGGCGCTGCGGGTCGCGGTAAGCTGGACGTTGCCCTGGCTGGTGGTACGGGATGCCTGACCGCTGGTCAGGGTATCGGCCTGCGCCGTCAGCGCCGTCGCGCCGGACACGATGCCATTTTGTTCAAGAGAGCCTGCGGTCACGTTCATCGCGCCGTCAGCCAGCAGGCTGCCGCCGTTACGCAGGGTTTGCTGCGCCGTGACGTTCGCATCGCCTTTCGCGCTCAGCGTGCCCTGCTGCTCCAGGGTATCGGCGTTTAACGCCAGCGTTCCCGCGCTCTGCAAAGTACCGTTATTGGTGACCGTCTGCCCCAGTAAAGTAATGTCGTTACCCTGAACCGTGCCGCCGTTCGTCAGGTCTCGGGCGTTCACATCCAGATGGCCTTTCGCCGCCAGCTGGCCGCCGTTTGACACCCTGTCGCCGGAGAGCGCAGCATCACGCCCCGCGTTCACCTGTCCCAGATTACTGACGGTGCCGCCCGTCAGGCGGATATCGCCCGTGGCATCGGCCCGGCTCTGGTTGTCCAGCACCAGCTGTTCGCCGCTCAACGCCAGGTTCTCTCCTGCCGAGATCGCACTGCCCGTGGCTGACAGCGTGCCGCCGCTGGTCAGCGTGGTAAGGGTATCGCTTCCGCTGCGGGTATTGGTGAGTACGATATCCTTTCCGGCCGCCACGCTGAGCGCGCCTTTGCTGCTGACGCTGCCGCCCGTTATCTGCACTTTCCCCTCACCGGAAAGGCGCATATCCCCCTGGCTGGCGAGGGTGCTGTTATTGAGTTCCACATCCTGCGAGCTGGTTACATTCAGCGCCCCCGCGGCCTGATGGCTGCCGTTGAGGGTCACCCCCACGCCATTCGCGGCGATCGATCCGCTGGCCACGCTGTTCGTGACCGTCAGTTTCCCGCCCGCATCAAGCTGAATGTCCCCCTGGCGCGCAGTGAGGTTGCCGAGATTTACCCCAACACCCTTCTCGCTGGAGACCAGGCGGATACGGTTGGCATACATCCCGCCGAGCGCGCCGGTATCCACGGCCACTACGGGTGCAGCCCCCTCACCGGCAATCGGCTTAACGCTTCCATCTGCGCCAACGCGGTTCGCACCTGCCGTCACCTTCAGGTCGTTCGCGTGAATCGCGGCGTTCACCTCCGTTGCGCGCGCAATAATCGACAGCGCGTCGCTCTTGCTGGCGTCCAGCCCCTGGCCTTCAACCGTGATGGCCCCTTTCGTTACATCCAGCGCCAGCAGGTTACCGTTAGCGTCAAACTGCGGTTTACCCGTGGTCAGCGTGGCGTTGGGGGTGTTGATAAACCCGCATCCGTTACAGGTGATCCCGTACGGGTTAGCCACCATGACGTTTGCCGCCTTACCGGCAACTTCCGTGTAGCCCTGCAGCTGGGAGCGGCTGGCTCCCGTGACTTCGTTGATGATGCCTTTCGCTTCCCGCCCGGCCTGCAGGTTGGGGTTGTTCTGGATAAGCCCGCCCAACTGGGTCTGGGTTAAACGGTCGGTACCGTTGTTGAGGATAAGCCCCTCTTTGCCGACGTTGTAATCCTGGAACTGGTTATGCGAAATGCCCGCCCCGTTCGGCGTGGCGATATTGATGACCGGAACCCCGTTCCCCGCCCGATCCACCGTGGTCTGCCCGGTCGGCGTAAGCGCCGCCGCGACGGCAGGTGCCATCGGTTGCCAGACCATTAAGCCGCAGACAATCCAGCTGATCAGACACTGTGAGAAACGAACGGGTGGGTGACGGGTATCCATAGTCGTAGAGTCTCTTAAAGCATGAAGGCAATGCGCCAGTTAACGCTCACATGATCCGGGCCAAGCCAGTCGGGGTAGTGCAGCGGCGTGCCGACTGAAACCTGGCTGCTGTACCAGCGCCCTGCGCTGCTCAGCCCCACAGAGGCCCCCCATAACGTGCCGGAGGCAAAGCGGTCCTGACGGTCTTTTTCCAGCCAGCCGCCGTCAACGGCGATCGTTGCGTTCACCGCGCCAATCACCGGGAGGGTGAAGAGGGAATACCCCAGCTCGTTACGCCAGTAGCCGCCGTTATCCCCGGACAGATACTGCTCTTTAAAACCGCGCACGGAGCTTTCCCCGCCGAGCGTCAGGCGCTCGGAGCCGTAGAGCCGGTCGGGCGACCACTGGCCGTAGGCGCTGGTCAGCCACCAGGCGTTACGGGCGACGGGACGCTGGAAGCTGGCGTTCAGGCTCCATTTGCGGAATTCTGCCCGCGGCATATCGCCGGATTTACCTTCGTCGGTTTCGGCATTGAACCACGGCATGCCGTGGCTCCAGGTCGGGTTGAAGGTCGCCACACCGCCCAGCATTTTTTGCGTGTGGGTAACCCCGAGGATCAGGCTGGAGAGATTGCGCGTGCTGCTCTGAAGCGGCGCGTCGTTAAGCCAGTTACGGCTTGAACGCTGAACCACGCCTGCCGCGATACCGGTTTTCACATCCCCGTTGCGGAAAACCACCCACGACGCGTTGACGCGGTGGGTTTTGGTATCGCCCGTGGAGAGCCAGTTGAACCCCTGGTTATTGATGGTGGTTCGGTAGTTGCTCCAGGCGTAGCTGTAGTCCAGCAAGCCATAGCCAAACGGCACGCTGACGCCCGCCTGGAAATTCTGCGCATCGTACGCGCTGGCAAAATCACTGCTGCGCCCGCCGCTGACAAACCATTTATCCGCCAGCCCCAGCATATTGTTGGCGGTGAGCACACCGTTAAGCTGGTTTTCACCGGTGCTCTTCTGCCCGCTATTATCCAGGCTTACGGATGCGCTTAAGGGAAATTCCGGTTTTGCCGTGAGATTAACAATCGAATATCCAGCCTGCGTCCCCGGCAGAATTTCAATCTGAACCGGCTCGGCGCGCAAACGGTTTATTTGCTCCATGCCCTGTTCGATGTCGCGTAAATTAAGGATGCGCCCCACCCGTCCCGGAAACGCCATTTTCAGCATCCGCGGCGTTTCACCTTCCAGGCGAATCGCTTCCAGCCGGCCTTCCAGCACAACAATATTCAGCTGACCGCCGGACAGATCCTGCTCGGTAAGAAAGGCGCGGCTGGTGATATATCCCCGGCTGATATACCAGTCGGAAATATGGGCCAGAAGCTCCGTTATTTTCGCCATATTCAGACACTGGCCCTGCCACGGCGCAACAAGTCTATGCTGGTTTTTTGGGGAGATTAAGGTCGCGCCGGAAAGCGTAATATTGTTAATGGTGAAACAAGGCCCGGAGCCGGTAACAGGCCGTGGTCTGGCGGATTCGGGAAGGGGAATACTGCGCTCCAGCTCTTCACGCTGCTGCTGGTTCTGGAGTAAAAGCTGCTGCTGTTGCTGTTGAATGGCATCGCGATCGGCTGGCGACAGCGGCGCAGCGTGAGCGCTCGCTGAAAAAAGCGCAGCCAATAAGATAGCAACGGCATAATTTACAAATGAAATTATTCTAATTTTTATTTCTGAGCTATTCATCCATGCCACAAGGTTATTTCGCAATTATAATAGTCGCAATATAAGAGCATTCTTAATGCGAGTATATGTGATTTGCGTTATGGCACATTAAAAAGAATATTATTTCAGAAAATTGCGAGCTCGATTAAGAAAATAAGAGAAATATTTAACTTACCCTTCAATGAAGAGTTAGCCGTAATAAATTAAATATGCAGGCGAAACGTTTTTCGCCATTCAGCAGGGCTCACCCCAAAGCGCGCCTTAAACTGCTGTCGCCAGGTGACAGCGGAATTAAATCCCACCAGCTCCGCCACGCTCTCAACGGGCATATTTCCGGCTTCAAGCAAAATCTGGCTGCGTCGCAGGCGTTCGGCGGTAAGCCAGTCGGCGACGCTCATCCCCGTGGCTTTAATAAAATGGCGGGTCAGCGTGCGGCGGCTCATCGAAACCACCTCCGCCAGAGAGTCCAGACTATGCGGTTCGGTGATGTGCTGCTGCAGGTAGTCGATCAGGCAGTTAATACGTGCGTCACGGGTGTCTTTCGGAACCGGCTGTGCGATGAACTGCGCCTGCCCGCCCTCGCGATGGGGCGGGACAATCATTCGACGGGCAATCTGGTTGGCGACGACGCTGCCAAAACGCTGGCGAATGATGTACAGGCAGCAGTCCAGCGCAGCCGCGGTACCGGCAGAGGTGATGATATTGCCGTCATCCACGTAGAGGGCATTGATATCCAGCTGGACGTTCGGAAAGAGCGACTGGAAGTGATGTTCAAACTCCCAGTGGGTGGCGGCCCGTTTACCGTCGAGGATCCCCGCCCAGGCCAGCACAAACGACCCCAGACACAGGCCGACAATTTCCGCGCCGTTGTCTCTCGCCAACACCAGGCTGTCGAGCAGCGCCTGAGGCGGCCGTTCAAGGACGTGCTGCCAGTAAGGAACGACAACAATGTCGGCCTGCCCGATGGCGGTGTAATCCTGCGTGGCGTTGAGGGCAAACCCGTCTTTTGAGGTAAGAAACCCCGGCGTTTCGGCGCAGATCGTCACGTTAAAGCGCTTTTCGCCGGAGACCGAATCACCAAACAGAATGCAGGGAACGGAGTAGTGGAACGGGCTGAACCCGTCTACCGCGACAATCGCGACGTTGATTAGCGACATCTGTCTCTCCTTTCCCGTTAACGCACTCAGAATATAACGGTTTCGCCATCCTGGGGAATGCTCACCACATCGCTCACCTGGTTGGCTTCGACGTACTCACGCAGCGCGCTGCGGGTCAACAGGCAGTGGTTAATCGCCTCCATGTGGCTCGCGACGATTTTAGCCTGCGGCAGCAGGAAATGGACGTTAAGTACATCTTCCTGTCCCATAATAATGGGCCCAAAGCCGATGACGTGGGCATAACCGGCGTTCAGTTCCACCACATCTGGCTGGTGTTTTTGCAGATCGGCCGCCACCTCTTCGCGCCAGATGGTATCCCCGGCAAGATAGAGCGTCTTCTCATCAGGATGACGCAGCACCACGCCACAGGCCTCGCCCAGCCGCTCCGCCAGCTCCGGCACGGCGTATGCGCGGTCGGTCCCGTGCTGGCCGCCGTGGGTTTTCGTAATCTGAATATCGCCGAAGAAGGTCGCGTCGGTCATGACCGTCAGGTTGCTAAACCCCTGGCTGCGCAGCAGCGCGGCGTCACGATCGTTTTGCACGTAGATCGGTTTGTCTTTGGCGATCAGCTCTGCCGCGGTGCGATCCCAGTGATCGTCATGGGTATGGGTAACGATCACCGCGTCAGCGTCCAGCAGCGTATTGACATCGACGGGGAGTTCGACCGTCGGGTTACGGCGTTCGGCATGCGCCGTACCGGGAAAGCCCGGATAAGCGCCTTTCGGGGCCAGCATCGGGTCGATTAAAAGGCGTTTTCCGGCGTAGGTAATTAGCAGGGTGGCATTGCGAATTTGGGTAATGTTCATGGGCTATCCTCCGGTTGGTGTGATAAGGAGGATAGCCAGCCGTCACAATTGGTGCTGTGGGCTAAAGGGCGATTACCGATGGTATCGGGCCATTTTCATCACCGCGTTTTCTGCCGGCACCTTTACCAGCCTAGCACCGCCCCGCCGTTGAAGATCGTCTCTGCCGCTTTCGCCACTTCCGGTGACTGATAGGACTGAATAAACGCCTTCACGTTCTCCGCGTCTTTGTTGTCTTCGCGCGTCACCACGATGTTCACGTACGGCGAGTTTTTGTCTTCAATAAAGACGCTGTCATGCACCGGCGATAGCCCTGTTTGCTGAATATAGGTAGTGCTGATGATGGCGACATCCACTTTCGGGTCATCCAGCACGCGCGGCAGCTGTGCCCCTTCCAGTTCCATGATTTTCAGCTGCTTAGGGTTGGCGGTAATATCCAGCGCCGTCGGCAGCAGCCCGGTGTCCGGCTTCAGGGTGATGAGCTTCTCTTTTTGCAGCAGCAGCAGCGCGCGGCCAAGGTTGGTCGGATCGTTTGGAATGGCGATAGTCGCCCCGTCCTTCAGGTCAGAGACGGATTTGATTTTGCGGGAATAGCCGGCCATCGGGAAAACAAAGGTGTTCGCCACGGCCACCAGCTTGTAGCCATGCGCCTTGTTATCTTCTGCAAGGAACGGGCGATGCTGGAAGACGTTGGCATCCAGCTCTCCCTGGTTAGTGGCATCGTTGGGCAATAGCGAGCCGCTGAAGCCGACCAGCTCCACGTCCAGGCCATATTTTTCTTTTGCCACCTTTTTGGCGACTTCCGCCACGTCCTGTTCAGCGCCGTTGATGACGCCCACTTTTATGTGTTTGGCATCGCTGCCACTTTGATCGCACCCTGCCAGCAGCAGGCCAGCGAGAACCAGAGCACCCAATCGACGTTTCACGAGACAGTTCCTTTTGCTGAATGTTGTAGTGACTATATCGACAACGAGGCGGTGAAATAAAAAACGAAAAAGAATCAATAAGAAGGATAAGTTATATGCGGGTATGGCCGGGTGACGCTGCGCTTACCCGGCCTACGGATTCAGAGCTTAAAGGGCTTTCGCCAGGTAATGTCGCTGCATGCCCGGGTACGGATAATCCTGCAAAGACATCTGCAGCTGGTACCCCTGTTTTTCATAGAACGGACGCGCCTGGAAGCTGACGGTATCCACCAGCGCATGCTTGCAGCCTTTGCGTCTAGCTTCATCTTCCGCCGTTTTGATAAGCTGGCTGCCCACGCCGGTACCCCGCACGGTGTCGCTGACCCAGAGAAAGTCGATATTCAGCCAGTCGCCTTTACGCACTCCAATGAGCCCGCCGAGCATGACGCCTTTATCGTCTCGTACATAAACGCCAATGTCGCCGCTAAAGTTTGTCAGATCGATAAACTGTCCGTTATAGGCTCTTAACCCCACAAATAGCTCTTCTTTTTCTGCGGGTGTTACATTATCTGTTATGCTCAGGTGCATATTCCTCTCCTTATTTTCCGCGCAATTTGAATATCTCACAGCTTAACCTTCATAAAAACTCCTAATTTCCTCCTTTTTTTTAATACAGAAACATTCACTCAATAACTAAATAAAAAAAGCCTTTCCAATACGCACCCAAAACGTATACTGAGAACGATCATTCTCACTTTTACACGGTAGACGGCGATGAGCACAAAGCTGGAAGAACGACAAAAACAACGTCAGGACGAAATCATCACCGCCGCGCGTCGCTGCTTTCGCGCCAGCGGATTTCACGCCGCCAGCATGTCGCAAATTGCCAGTGAGGCGAAGCTTAGCGTCGGGCAAATTTACCGTTATTTCAGTAACAAAGACGCGATTATTGAAGAGATGATCCGCCGCATTATCGACTCACGCATCGAAGGGATGCAGGACAAAACGGTGGTGGAAGGGATGCCACAGGCGCTCGCCTGGCGTCAGACGCTCAACGAAGACGATGATGCGTTGATGCTCGAAATGTCTGCCGAGGCGACCCGTAACCCGCAGGTGGCGGCCATGCTGATCGCAGCCGATGCCCGGATGTTTACCAACGCCTGTGCGCACCTGAAAAAACAATTTCCCCATCTGAGCGATGAACATATTCGCTGCTGCGTGGAAATTACCGCGGTGATGATCGAAGGCACGATTTACCGTCGACTCGCGCCTTTAAAAGTACCGTCAGAACAATTAGAGCCTATCTATCAGAATATTTTAAATATGCTTTTCTCTGCGAAGTAATCGCATGTGAATAATTAGCGGGAATAAGTAATTTCCCAAATTAACATTTCCGGCCATGCCGGAGATGCGGTATCGCTGTGCCTTTAAATAGCCCCCCTCCCTGTTGATCCTTTAACAGGGCAGGCATCGTTCACCCTGGAAAAAGATTATGAAAACCATAACAACCTCCATCGCGGCATTACTCCTCCTGACCGGGTGCGATAATGCGCAAACATCTGCTCCCCAGCATCCTCTTCCGGATGTGGGGATTGTCACCCTCATGAGCCAGCCGGTCTCCGTCGTCAGCGAGCTCACGGGCCGCACCACCGCCGCCATGAGCGCCGAAGTGCGCCCGCAGGTGGGCGGCATTATTCAGAAGAGGTTGTTCACGGAAGGCGATACCGTGAAGGCCGGACAGGCGCTGTATCAAATTGACCCTTCCAGCTACCGCGCGGCGTTTGATGAAGCCGCCGCGGCGCTGAAACAGGCCCAGGCGCTGGTGCAGGCCGACTGCCAGAAAGCCCAGCGCTATGCGTATCTGGTGAAAGACGACGGCGTGTCGCGTCAGGACGCAGAAGACGCGAAGTCCACCTGCGCGCAGGACAAGGCCAGCGTTGAATCAAAGAAGGCCGCACAGGAGAGCGCGCGCATTAACCTCAACTGGACCACCGTCACCGCGCCGATTGCCGGACGCATCGGCATCTCCTCCGTCACCCCCGGCGCGCTGGTCACCGCCCAGCAGGATACCGCGCTCGCCACCATTCGCGGGCTGGACAGCATGTACGTCGACTTAACCCGTTCCAGCGCCGATCTGCTGCGTTTACGCAAGCAAACCCTTGCCACCAATAGCGATACGCTAAGCGTGTCGTTAATCCTCGAAGACGGCAGCACCTACAGCGAGAAAGGCCGCCTGGCGTTAACCGAAGTGGCGGTGGATGAATCAACCGGCTCGGTCACGCTGCGCGCCGTCTTCCCGAACCCGCAGCATCAGCTCCTGCCGGGCATGTTTGTCCGCGCCAGGGTGGATGAAGGCGTCATGAGCGACGCGATCCTCGCGCCGCAGCAGGGCATCACCCGTGACGCCAAAGGCTCCGCTACCGCTCTGGTGGTCAATGCCAGCAACAAGGTCGAGCAGCGTCAACTGGAAACGGGTGACACCTACGGCGACAAATGGCTGGTGCTGAGCGGGCTGAAGGCAGGCGACAGGCTGATTGTGGAAGGTACTGACAAAGTCACCGCCGGGCAGGAAGTGAAGGCCGAAGAGATGAAAGCCAACGGAGGAAACGCCTGATGTTTTCCCGTTTCTTCGTGCGTCGCCCGGTCTTTGCCTGGGTTATCGCTATTCTTATCATGCTCGCCGGGATGCTGGCCATCCGCACGCTGCCGGTCGCGCAGTACCCGGACGTTGCGCCGCCGTCGATCAAAATCTCCGCCACCTATACCGGTGCCTCCGCGCAGACGCTGGAAAACAGCGTAACGCAGGTGATCGAGCAGCAGCTGACCGGGCTGGATAACCTGCTCTACTTCACCTCCACCAGCAGCTCGGACGGATCGGTGAGCATTACCGTCACCTTCGAGCAGGGCACTGACCCGGACACCGCTCAGGTGCAGGTGCAGAACAAAGTCCAGCAGGCGGAATCGCGCCTGCCCACCGAGGTGCAGCAGTCCGGGATCACCGTCGAAAAATCCCAGAGCAACTTCCTGCTGATCATGGGCGTGTACGATAAAACCGACACCGCCAGCAGCTCGGATATTGCCGACTGGCTGGTGAGTAATATGCAGGATCCGCTGGCGCGCGTGGAAGGCGTCGGGAGCCTGCAGGTGTTCGGGGCGGAATACGCGATGCGCATCTGGCTCGACCCGGCGAAGCTGGCATCCTACTCGCTGATGCCGTCCGACGTGCAGAGCGCGATTGAAGCGCAGAACGTGCAGGTCTCCGCCGGTAAAATCGGCGCGCTACCCTCGTCGAACGCCCAGCAGCTGACCGCCACCGTCCGCGCCCAGTCGCGCCTGCAGACGGTGGATCAGTTTAAAAACATCATTGTGAAGAGCCAATCCAACGGCGCGGTGGTGCGCATCAGCGATGTCGCCCGCGTGGAGATGGGTAGCGAAGATTATACCGCCACCGCGAAGCTCAACGGCCACCCGGCGGCGGGTATGGCAGTCATGCTCTCACCGGGTGCGAACGCGCTCAACACTGCGACGGCGGTGAAAGACAAGATTGCCGAGTTCAAAAAGTCGATGCCGGAAGGCTACGACGTGGCCTACCCGAAGGACAGCACCGAGTTCATCAAGATCTCCGTTGAGGACGTGATTCAGACCCTGTTCGAAGCCATTGTCCTCGTGGTGGTGGTGATGTACCTGTTCCTGCAAAACATCCGCGCGACGCTGATCCCCGCGTTGGCGGTACCTGTCGTTCTGCTGGGTACCTTCGGCGTGCTGGCGCTGTTCGGCTACTCCATCAATACCCTGACGCTGTTTGCCATGGTGCTGGCGATAGGGCTTTTGGTGGATGACGCCATCGTGGTGGTGGAAAACGTCGAGCGTATTATGCGCGACGAGGGGCTGCCCGCCCGGGAAGCCACCGAGAAATCGATGGGCGAAATCTCCGGCGCGCTGGTCGCCATTGCGCTGGTGCTCTCTGCGGTATTCCTGCCGATGGCCTTCTTCGGCGGCTCCACCGGGGTGATTTACCGTCAGTTCTCGGTCACCATTATTTCGGCGATGTTCCTCTCCGTGGTGGTGGCGCTGACCCTGACGCCCGCGCTCTGCGGCTCGATTCTGAGCCACACGACGCCGCACAAAAAGGGCTTCTTCGGCGCGTTTAACCGCTTCTATAGCAGGACCGAGCGCGGTTATCAGAACAAGGTGCTGCGCGCTCTGCGCCGTTCCGGCGGCATGCTGGTCATCTACGCCCTGCTCTGCGGCGCGATGGGCTTCGCCATGCTTAAGCTGCCGGGCAGCTTCCTGCCGACGGAAGACCAGGGCGAAATCATGGTGCAGTACACCCTGCCAGCCGGCGCGACGACGGTACGTACCGCCGAAGTCAGCCGCCAGGTGCGCGAGTGGTTCCTCACCAAAGAGAAAGCCAACACCAACGTGATCTTCACCATTGAAGGCTTCAGCTTCAGCGGCAGCGGCCAGAACGCCGGGATGGCGTTTGTCTCCCTGAAGAACTGGTCAGAGCGTAAAGGCGATGCAAACACGGCTCAGGCCATCGCCCTGCGTGCCACGCAGGAACTGAGCACCATCCGCGATGCGACCATCTTTGCGATGACGCCGCCTGCGGTGGACGGCCTGGGCCAGAGCAACGGTTTTACCTTTGAGCTGATGGCCAGCGGCGGCACCGACCGCGATGCGCTGCTGAAACTGCGTAACCAGCTGATTGGCGAAGCCAACCAGGACAGCTCGCTGCACGCCGTGCGCGCCAACGATCTGCCGCAGATGCCGCAGCTTCAGGTGGATATCGACAACAACAAGGCCGTGTCGCTGGGGCTGTCCCTGAGCGACGTCACCAACACCCTCTCCAGCGCCTGGGGCGGGACCTACGTGAACGACTTTATCGATCGCGGCCGCGTGAAAAAGGTCTACATCCAGGGCGACAGCGACTATCGCGCCGTGCCGTCCGATCTCAACAAATGGTATGTGCGCGGCAGCGACAGCACCATGACCCCGTTCTCCGCCTTCGCCACCACCCGCTGGGAGTATGGCCCGGAAAGCCTGGTGCGCTACAACGGCTCGGCGGCGTATGAGATACAGGGCGAAAACGCCAGCGGCGCGAGCTCCGGCACGGCGATGAGCAAAATGGAGCAGCTGGCAAACAGCCTGCCGTCCGGCAGCACCTGGGCGTGGAGCGGTTTGTCTTTGCAGGAAAAACTGGCAAGCGGTCAGGCGATGAGCCTCTATGCCCTTTCCATTCTCGTGGTGTTCCTGTGCCTGGCGGCGCTGTATGAGAGCTGGTCGGTGCCGATTTCGGTCATCCTGGTGATCCCGCTTGGGGTGCTGGGTGCGGCGCTTGCGGCCTCCCTGCGCGGCTTGAGTAATGACGTCTACTTCCAGGTGGCGCTACTCACCACCATCGGCCTGTCGTCGAAGAACGCCATCCTGATTGTCGAGTTTGCCGAAGCCAAAGTCGCAGAAGGTTACTCCCTGACGCGCGCCGCCCTGCGTGCCGCCCAGACGCGTCTGCGTCCCATCATCATGACGTCGCTGGCGTTTATCGCAGGGGTGACGCCGCTGGCCGTTGCAACCGGTGCCGGTGCCAACAGCCGCGTGGCAATTGGTACCGGCATTATCGGCGGAACGCTGGCCGCGACGCTGCTGGCGATCTTCTTCGTCCCTTTATTCTTTGTACTGGTGAAACGTCTGTTCTCCGGTAAACACGCGAACCGGAGGTCATAATGTTTCGTGTCACTGTTTTAGCGTTAGCCCTGCTGAGCGCAGGGTGTGTGTCGTTAGACCCTACCTATCAACGCCCGGACGCTCCCGTCCCGGCGACCTTGCCCGGCGCGCACGGCGAAGCCACCGCCGTGGTGAGCCAGTGGCAGCAGGTGATGAACGACGCGAGGCTGAAAAGCGTGGTGACGATGGCGCTGAACAGCAACCGCGACGTGCAAAAAGCGATCGCGGATATCGACGCCGCCCGCGCACAGTACGGTGAAACGCGCTCGTCCCTGTTTCCGACGGTGGACGCCGAGCTGAGCCACACCCGCAGCCGCACGCTGGCAAGCGGTGTTGCGACAAGCGACGAAGCCAACGGCGCGGTCTCCAGCTTCGAGCTGGATCTGTTTGGTCGCAACCAGAGCCTCTCCCGCGCCGCGCGTGAAACCTGGCTTGCCAGCGAGTTCACCGCGCAGAACACGCGCCTGACGATGGTTAGCGAGCTGACCACGGCCTGGGTGACGCTGGCGGCGGATAACAGCAACCTGGCGCTGGCGAAATCCACAATGGAGAGCGCGGCAAACTCGCTAAAGATTGTGAAGCGCCAGCAGGAAGTGGGCGTCGCGGCGGCTACGGACGTCAGTGAAGCGATGGCGGTTTACCAGCAGGCGCGCGCCAGCGTGGCGAGCTACCGGACGCAGGTAATGCAGGATAAAAATGCCCTCAATCTGCTGGCGGGCGACACGGTGCCGGACAACCTGCTGCCCGGTACGCTGGAGAGCCTGAGCAACAACGCCATCACGCTGATCCCGGCGGGCGTCAGCTCCAGCGCGCTGCTGCGCCGCCCGGACATTCAGGAAGCGGAACATAACCTGCTGAGCGCCAACGCCAATATCGGCGCGGCGCGCGCCAACTTCTTCCCGACCATTTCACTGACCGCCAGCGCGGGCGTCGGCAGCGACTCGCTCTCCTCCCTGTTCAGCCACGGGATGAAGGTCTGGTCATTCGCGCCGTCCATCACCCTGCCGCTGTTCAGCGGCGGCAACAATCTGGCGCAGCTGCGTTATGCAGAAGCCGAGAAAAAAGGGTTAATTGCGACCTATGAAAAAGCCATCCAGAGCGCGTTTAAAGACGTGGCCGACGCGCTGGCGCGCCGTGAAACGCTCAGCGAGCAGCTTGATGCCCAGCGAGAATACGTGGCGGCCGAGCAAAAAACGCTGGATGTGGCAACGCGCAGCTATAAGGCGGGCGCGGGGGATTATCTGACGGTACTGACCGCGCAGCGGTCGCTGTGGTCGGCGCAGGAATCGCTGATTGCGCTGCAGCAAACCGACCTGGAGAACCGCATCACGCTGTGGCAGTCGCTGGGCGGGGGGATCCAGTAACCTTATCGGTGGGCGATTCTCATGCGCAGAAAAGAGAAAATCATACTTTCGACTGGAATCGCTACACTGAATGTAACGATATATTTCATGGGAAGCCTGTGACGTCTAAAGGGGGTTGTTGATGAAAGCTGCGCACCTGGTCTGCCTGCTGGTTTGTCTGCTCTTCGCCGCGTTTGTCCATGCTCAGGAAAAGGACGATCCGGCGAAAGAGGCGCAAATAAAGCAGCAGGTCCTTAAAGATATTAAGAAAACCTGTACGCCACAGAAAAAGCAGAGCGATAAGGCCTGGCAGGAGATGATTTTGTCGTCCGAGGCCAATCAGCTGCTGATCAAAAACGCCATCACCGCCGTGAAGCGCGACAACCTGGACGCCTACTGGGCTGCGGTTGGTCAGGTGGATTGTCTGGAAGATTATTGAGTTCTCGCCGGGTGGCGCTGCGCTTACCCGGCCTGGAAAATGTTTTAACGCTTCCGCACGTCCGGAATGATGAGATCCCCGCGCAGAACATAGGACCCGAGCATCTGCGTTTTCTCCGTCAGCCAGCTTACGATACGCGCCGCCATGGCATCCATTGAATATTCAATCGCCGGGATCACCGGAATACCCGGCAGGTGCAGCGATCCGGCCAGGCTAAAGACCATAATGTCGTCCGGTACGGATTTATTAAACGCCTGCAGCTGCGGGATCACCCGCTGGGCTTCCTGCTCGTCCGCCACCAGCAGCGCGTTGAAGTTCAGCGTGGACGCGTTGTTGAGTAATTCCTGAAGCGCAACGGACGAGGAGGTCGCGTCCATAAAGACGAGGTTGCGATTAAAGGGCAGGAAATTTTTCTCCAGCGCGTGCTTATAGCCAAGCAGCACCTGGTCGGCAAACCCGCTGCCGTGCGGGTGGATCAGCGCAATCTGGCGACGCCCCTGGCTGGTCAGATAGTTACAGGCGGTTTCGGCGGCAAAGGCGTGATCGAACTGAATGCTGTTGGAGTTATCAGCCTCCATGCAGTCCACCAGAATGACGTTTTCCATATCCACGTCCAGCGGGAAACGGGCGCCAATCACCAGAATGTCGTCACACAGGCCGCAGGAGAGTTCTTCAAGAGCATTCATCACTTCCGCTTTGCTATGGGCGAAGCGCAGCAGCAGGTGTTTTTGATGCTGGCTGAGCTGTTTTTCCAGCGCGTAAAGATAACCGGTGGTCTGGTTAATGTTTTCCTGCGCGCAAATCACCCCAATGCAGCCCGTCGACTGGCTCAGCAGCGACTGGGCAATCACGTTAGGCCGGTAGTTCAGCTCATCCACCGCCTTCAGCACGGCCTGACGGCTGGCTTCCTTAACGCCACGTGACCCACTCAACACTCGCGATACCGTGGCTTTAGACACCCCGGCCAGACGTGATACATCATTGATTGTCGACATCTCTTTCCCCTGGCAGGCTAACCTCGCGCCTGCAAATTCCATAACCGCTACGGCTCACATTATAGCCAGAACGGAGTATATCCGTTTCCGTTTTTCATGGAAACCGATTTTCCCTTTCCACTCAAAATGATGTCAAAACAGCCAAATTATGTGACCCACATCCGGTTAATTAGCCTCATAAGCATTGGATCTTGATGGTTATCACAGTTCTGCTTTTTATAAATGGAAACCGGTTTCCGTATCATGTCCAATCATTCTCGCAATAACTATTTACATTTAGAGGATGGTTGTCGATGTTCAAGATTATGCTGTGTTGTTCTGCCGGGATGTCCACCAGCCTGCTGGTTAGCAAAATGGTCGATGTCGCGAAAGAACGTGGTTTGCCGGTGAAGATTGATGCGTACGGTGTTTCCGAATTTGATACGCAGTTTCCGCAATACCAGGTGGTACTTCTCGGACCGCAAGTGAAATACATGTTACAGACACTCTCAGACAAGGCGGCTACGAAAGGCATTCCGGTGCAGCCCATCGACATGATGGACTACGGCATGCAGCGTGGCGATAAAGTACTGGACTATGCTCTGTCGCTCATCGAAGCGGCACACTAAAAGGTGTTCACATGAGTTCGTTATATCAATCCATGGTCGCGGTGATTGAGCAGTCAATTACCCCGCTGGCCGCAAAGCTGGGTCAGCAAAAGTATGTGATTGCCATCCGCGACGGCTTTACCGCCGCGCTACCGTTTATGATCATCGGCTCGTTTATGCTGGTGTTCATCTTCCCGCCGTTCTCGGCGGATACCACCAACAGCTTCGCCCGCGGCTGGCTGGATTTCTCCCAGACCTACCGCGAACAGCTGATGCTGCCGTTTAACCTCAGCATGGGCGTGATGACCTTCTTCATTTCGGTGGGGATTGGGGCGAGCCTGGGGCGTCAGTTTAACCTCGACCCGGTGATGTCCGGCCTGCTGGCCTTTATGGCCTTCCTGCTGGTCGCCGCGCCGTATGCCGACGGTAAAATCTCGACCCAGTATCTCTCCGGTCAGGGCATCTTTACCGCGCTTATCACCGCGATTTACGCCACCCGCGTCTATGCGTGGCTGAAGCAGAACAATGTGACCATCCGCCTGCCGAAGGAAGTGCCCACCGGCGTGGCGCGTTCGTTTGAGATCCTGATCCCGGTGATGGTGGTGATCGGTACGCTGCACCCGCTGAACCTGTTCATTGAAGCGCAGACCGGAATGATCATCCCGCAGGCGATCATGCACCTGCTGGAGCCGCTGGTATCCGCATCTGACTCCCTGCCCGCGATACTGCTCTCCGTGCTGCTGTGCCAGATCTTCTGGTTTGCCGGTATTCACGGCTCGCTGATTGTCACCGGCATCATGAACCCGTTCTGGATGGCGAACCTCTCCGCAAACCAGGCGGCGCTCGCCGCAGGCGCGGCGCTGCCGCACGTTTACCTGCAGGGCTTCTGGGATCACTACCTGCTGATTGGCGGCGTAGGCTCCACGCTGCCGCTGGCGTTCCTGCTGCTGCGCAGCCGCGCCACGCACCTGCGCACCATCGGTAAAATGGGCATTGTGCCGAGCTTCTTTAACATCAATGAGCCGATTCTGTTCGGCGCGCCGATCATCATGAACCCGATGCTGTTTATCCCGTTCGTATTTGTTCCGCTGGTCAATGCCTGCCTGGCGTACGGCGCAACGAAGCTCGGCTGGCTGGCTCAGGTGGTGTCATTAACCCCGTGGACCACCCCCGCGCCGATTGGTGCCTCATGGGCGGCAAACTGGGCGCTCAGTCCGGTGATAATGTGCCTGGTCTGTATGGTGATGTCCGCGCTGATGTACCTTCCGTTCCTGCGCGCCTATGAGCGTACGCTGATGAAAAACGAAGAGCAGAAGGCCCAGGCAACCGTCGGTACCGCTGAAGCCGCAAGCAATTAAGTCAAAGAGGAAAGGACATGAAATACGCATTTCCCGATAACTTCTGGTGGGGCAGCGCAAGCTCCGCTCTCCAGACCGAAGGGGCAAGAGAGGGGGAAACCACTTGGGATTACTGGTTTGCCCGCGAGCCGAACCGTTTTCACAACGGCGTGGGGCCGCAGCAGACCTCCACGTTTTATCAAAACTGGAAAACGGATATTCAGCTGTTAAAGCAGCTGAACCACAACAGCTTTCGTACCTCGATTAGCTGGGCGCGCCTGATCCCCGACGGTATCGGTGAAGTGAACCCGGAAGCGGTCGATTTTTACAATCAGGTCATTGATGAGCTGAATGAACAGGGCATCACGCCGTTTATCACCCTGTTCCACTTCGACATGCCGATGGCGATGCAGGAGATCGGCGGCTGGGAAAACCGTGACGTGGTGGACGCTTACGCCCGCTATGCGCAGATCTGCTTCGAGCTGTTTGGCGACCGCGTGCTGCACTGGTTTACCTTCAACGAGCCCATCGTCCCGGTGGAGGGCGGTTATCTGTACGACTTCCACTATCCCAACATAGTGGATTTCCGCCGGGCCGCCACCGTGGCGTATCACACCGTGCTGGCCCACGCGAAGGCCGTTCAGGCTTACCGCGCCGGACATTACGCGGGGGAGATCGGCATCGTGCTGAACCTGACGCCGTCCTACCCGCGCTCGCAGAACCCGGCGGACGTGAAGGCGGCGCACATCGCGGACCTGATGTTTAACCGCAGCTTCCTTGACCCGGTACTGCGCGGGGAGTATCCGGCCGACCTGGTGGCGTTGCTGAAATCCTACGATCAGTTGCCCGCCTGCAAGCCGGAAGACAGCGCGTTGATTGCGGAAGGAAAAATCGACCTGCTCGGCGTGAACTACTATCAGCCGCGTCGCGTGAAGTGTCGCGACAGCGCGGTGAACCCGCAGGCGCCGTTTATGCCGGAGTGGTTCTTTGATAACTACGAAATGCCGGGCCGCAAGATGAATCCGTACCGCGGCTGGGAAATCTACGCGCCGGGTATTTACGATATTCTGGTTAACCTGCGCGACAATTACGGCAACCCTCGCTGCTTTATTTCTGAAAACGGCATGGGCGTCGAAAATGAACAGCGCTTTATTGAAAATGGCCAGATTAACGATCAATATCGCATCGAGTTTATTTCTGAGCATTTAACGTGGCTGCATAAAGGGATTAGCGAAGGGTGCAATTGTCTTGGCTACCATATGTGGACATTTATTGATAACTGGTCGTGGTGCAATGCCTATAAAAATCGCTACGGATTTATTCAGCTCGATTTAGAGACGCAGCAGCGCACCATTAAGAAAAGCGGAGAGTGGTTTGCCGCCACCGCCTTAAATAATAGTTTTGAAAAAGAGTAATAATGATGATCGCACTAGAAGAAGCCGTAATGGAAATTATCGTCAACGCCGGACAGTCCCGCAGCCTGTGCTTTGAAGCGCTGCACGCGGCACGTCAGGGCAACTTTGACGAGGCCAAAAGCCTGCTGCACGAAGCCGACGGCTACGCGCGCCAGGCGCACAAGATGCAGACCAAACTGATCGAGCAGGATGCGGGCGAAGGCCGCCAGCCGATGACGTTAATCATGGTGCACGCGCAGGATCATTTAATGAATTCCTTATTAGCGCGTGAATTGTCTGAAGAAATAATTCATTTATATCAGAGATAGTCTATGGCGAAATAAAGTTAATGTAATACCTCTGTACCCTAAATAGAGATCCACTTGTTCTGATGATAGCGACATACTCTGTCAGATCGGAGCGGGATGGTTATTGTCTGAATAAAATTAAACTATATTGAGATAACCATGAATACGATTAAAAAACTTCCATTAACCATGGCGGTTATCGCCGCGCTTTGCCCAATTTCCGTACTCGCACAAGAATTTACCCAGGAGCAAATCGACGCCATTGTGGCGAAAGCGGTAGATAAAGCTCTGGCCGAGCGTCAGGCCAAAATGGATGCGGCGGTTGCGAAAAAAGCGGACGTGGTGACCGAGCCGCAAAGCGCGGCGCAATCCCCGGATATGGCGATCCCGTTCGGCATTAAATTTACCGGCTACGCCCGCTACGGCGCGCACTTCCAGGCCGCCGATCAGAAATACGTGGCGGTGGACGGCTCCTACAACGGCGCGTCCGCGATTGGTCGTCTGGGTAACGAAGGTAACGGCGGGGAATTCCAGCTCTCCAAGGCCTTCAAAGGGGACAACGGCGCCATCTGGGACATCAACGTGATGATCGACCACTGGGGCGATGAGGTTAACCTGAAAAAAGCCTACGCGGGGGTGACCAACATTATGGCCTCCAACCCAAATGCCTACTTCTGGGCCGGTCGTGACTTCCACCAGCGTCCGCAGCAGGGCATCAACGATTACTTCTGGATGAACCACGACGGCCAGGGCGCCGGGGTGAAGAACTTTGACATCGGCGGCGTGCAGTTTGACGTGGCTGCCGTGGCGGCGGTGGAATCCTGTAGCCCGGAAGTGATGGAAGATGAAGCGAACCCGTCGCGCATCACCTGTACCGGCGGTTCCGGCACGGGCGACAAGGGCAACTACGCCGCGACCTCCAAAATCCACGGCATGAAGCTCGGCCCGATCGACATGGAGCTGTACGCCAACTACGGCTTTGATTCGAAAGCGGTTGAAAGCGACGAACGCCTGAACGCCTGGCAGGGCGGAGTGGTGCTGAGCCACACCAACGACAGCGGCGTGAACAAGGTGATAGCCCGCTACTCCGATAACGCGGATAACAGCGTGTTCAACAAAACCGAAGATCTGACCACGGTCTACGCCAGCTTCGAAGGGCTGTATAAATTCACCCAGGCCACGCAGGTGGAGTACATCCTCGCCTTCCACGACTACGACAACAGCCGCGATAAGACCGACAACCGCAAGAACTACAACGCCATCGTGCGCCCAATGCACTGGTGGAACGACGTTCACTCCACCTGGCTGGAAGCAGGCTGGCAGCACGTTGACTACGACAACGGCGGCGACAACAAGGGCTGGAAGCTGACCCTGTCGCAGAACATGTCTATCGCCATGGGGCCTGAGTTCCGTCCGATGCTGCGCTTCTACGTCACCGGCGGCAAAGTGGATAATGAACGCACCGCGCGCGTGAACAATACCAAAGACGAGACGCTCGACGACTTCAACGTCGGCGCGATGTGGGAGGCGTGGTTCTAAGGTCAACAACATGCCGGGTGGCGCTACGCTTACCCGGCCTACGGTTTTCCCCCTCTCCCCGTGGGAGAGGGCCGGGGTGAGGGCATCAGGCCGCACATAACCATGCTATGCTGTTGGCCAATTAACGACAACATAGCAGGGGAGAAAATGGGTTCCACACGTAAAGGGATGCTGAACGTCCTGATCGCCGCCGTTTTATGGGGCAGTTCCGGAGTTTGCGCGCAGTACATCATGGAGAAAAGCCACATTTCTTCGCCTTACCTGACCATGGTTCGCCTGCTGTTTACCGGCGTGATCCTGCTGACGCTCTCCTTCGTTCACGGCGACAAGATTTTCTCGATCATCAAGCATCGTAAAGACGCCCTCAGTCTGCTGTTTTTCTCGCTGGTCGGCGCGCTCACCGTGCAGCTCACCTTCCTGCTGACGATTGAAAAATCCAACGCCGCTACGGCGACCGTGCTCCAGTTCCTGTCGCCGACCATCATTGTGGCGTGGTTCGCCCTGGCGCGGAAAACGCGTCCCGGCGTGTTTGTCCTGTCAGCGATTTTTACGTCGTTGATCGGTACCTTCCTGCTGGTGACCCACGGTGACCCAACCTCGCTCTCCATCTCCCCTGCCGCGCTGTTCTTCGGCATCGCCTCGGCGTTTGCCGCCGCGTTTTATACCACCTATCCGTCAGCGCTGATTGCCCGCTACGGCACGCTGCCGATTGTCGGCTGGAGCATGTTGATTGCCGGATTAATGCTGACGCCGTTCTACGCCGGGCGCGGCACCACTTTCGTGATTGACGGCGGCCTGCTGCTGGCGTTTTTCTACCTGGTGGTGATCGGCACGGCGCTGACGTTCAGCCTGTACCTGAAGGGCGCGCAGATGATCGGCGGGCCGAAGGCGAGCATTCTGAGCTGCGCCGAGCCGCTGAGCAGCGCGTTGCTGTCAGTGGTGTTGCTGGGCGTGGCGTTTACGCTGCCGGACTGGCTGGGGACGCTGCTGATCGTGTCGTCGGTGGTGCTGATTTCGATGGATTCGCGTAGAAGGGTTAAGGCATCGGCGTAGCCTGATGCCCTCACCCCAACCCTCTCCCACGGGAGAGGGAGAAAAACACTACTTCGCCTTAACCTTCCCCGCCACCAGCAGCGCGGTCAGCAGCATCAGCGTGCCGGAGATCACCAGCGGCGACGTCAGCCCCAGATGGTCGAGCGCCACGCCGCCAATGGCCGCACCGCAGGTGTTCGCCAGCTGGATCACCGCCACCTGAATCGACCCGGCTTTTTCCGCCTGATCGGCAAGCGTTCGGGTGATCCACGTCGACCAGCCCACCGGTACCAGCGCAAAGGCAAAGCCCCAGATAATCGCAATCGCCGAGGCAACCCACTTGTCGCTACCCCACAGAATCAGCACCGTGGCACTCACCGCCAGCAGCAACGGCGCACCCGCCAGCGCCACCTTCAGGGAGCGCTTCAGGAACTGGGACGACAGCGACGTGCCGATAAAGCTGGCGATACCGAAGCTCAGCAGCACCAGCGTCAGGCCGTCCACGTCAAAGCCCGCCATGGTCATAAACACCGGGCGGATGTAGGTGAAAAAGGCAAACTGCCCGGCAAAGGCCATAAAGATGGCGGTCATCCCCGCCAGCACGCCCGGACGCTTGAGCAGCGCGAACATGTTCTGTTTGTGGTGCGCCGCTTCGCCCGGCAGGGACGGCAGCGCCTTCCACACCCAGATAATGCAGAGCACACCCATCACTGCCGCCGCGTTAAAGACGTTACGCCAGCCGATAATCCCACCAAGGAAGCTGCCCAGCGGCGCGGCAATCACCAGCGCAATAGAGACCGCGCCGAAGATAACGGACAGCGCTTTTGGCACGGTGCGCGCGGGCACCAGGCGCATGGTCAGCGAGGCTGACATCGCCCAGAAGCCGCCTAATCCCAGCCCCAAACAGGCGCGACCGAGCAGCAGCAGGGTGAAGCTTTCCGCGAAAGAGACCAGCAGGCAGGAGAGCGTCAGCAGCACGCTGAACAGAATGACCACTTTGCGGCGATCAATCGCGCCAATCACCTGAGTGATAAACAGGCTGGCGAACATCGCCACAAAGGCGGTGACGGTAACGGACTGCCCCGCCACGCCTTCGGAAATGCCCAGATCCTGCGCCATCGGCGTCAGCAGGCTCACCGGCAGAAACTCAACGGTAATCAGGCAGGCGACGCAGAACGCCACGGAGAAAACCGCCGACCAGTTGGGGCGCGACACCTCTTTGGTCTGCGGTCTGGTCGAGGGCTGGATATGTTCTGTCATGGCGTCACCTGAAGATAAAAACGTGCGGAAAAGTCGCGCAGTTTATCATCAAAAGTGTGACGAATTTAACGTTTAGACAACTTTTGTCGTTTTTAATGATTCGGAAGGCAGAGCGGCGGTGACTGATACCTTTTCAGCATAACGAAAATGAAAATTCAGTAACCACAATTGAGGTGAAACAATCATAGCGTCTGAAAAGGAGAAACTATGAAAACACGTACTTTATCTCAAAATCTTACCGTCAGTGCCGTCGGCTACGGTGCCATGGGTCTGAGTGAATTTTATGGCCAGACTGATGACAAAGGCTCACTGCAGGTATTGCATAACCTCATCGATCTGAACGTGACGTTTATTGATACCGCAAATTTATATGGCCGTGGCCATAATGAAAGGCTAATCGGTCACTTTCTTGCCGGGCTGGATAAAAACACTCGCGACCAGTTCAAAATCGCCACGAAGTGCGGCATCGATCGCTCTCCTGACGAGTCCTACGCCCGCACCATCAACAATACGCCGGACTATATCATCCGCTGCTGTAACGAATCCCTTAAGCGGCTTGGCGTGGAGCGAATCGATCTCTTTTATCTTCACAGGGTGAGTAACGCAACCCCGATCGAAGAGAGTATGGATTGTCTGCGCACCCTTGTTAAAGAGGGCAAGATCAACCACATCGGCCTTTGCGAAGTGTCGGCTTCAACGCTGCAACGGGCTCATGCGGTGCATCCGGTCACCGCATTGCAAACAGAATATTCTCTGTGGACACGAGACATCGAGGAAAACATTTTGCCGGTCGTGAAAGCGCTAGGTATCGGCCTGGTGCCCTACTCACCTCTTGGCAGAGGCTTCCTGACGGGAAAATACCTGAACAACAACGATTTTGCAGAAGGTGATTTCCGCAAGAATAACGAACGATTTGTTCAGTCCAGCCTCGATCATAATCGCCAGTTGCTCGATATCATTACCCCGCTGGCGACAAAATACGGCTGTACCGCAGGTCAGATTGCGCTTGCCTGGCTGTTAGCACAATACGATCGGCTGGTTCCCATTCCGGGTACTAAGCACGTCAGCTATCTGGCCGAGAACGCGCGCGCTGCCGATATTGTGCTTGAGAAGAGCGATATCGAATCGTTGAACAACCTTCATCGCCGGGTAGCGATTAAAGGCGATCGTTATTCTGCCGAGGGTATGAAGGGCGTGAATGCCTGATACAGCATCTTGAAAATAAAAAACCGGGTTTCCCCGGTTTTTTTATATCCACAGATACGCCGTTAGCGATAAACGCTCAACGCGACGCCTTCCCCGCCGCCAACGCACAGTGCGGCAACGCCACGCCTGGCATCATTACGGATCAGGGAGTGAACCAGCGTCACCAAAATTCGGCAGCCGGATGCACCTATCGCATGCCCAAGCGCGATTGCCCCGCCGTATGGATTGATACGATCCGGGGAAATCCCGGCCTGCTGAATCACAGCCAGCGCCTGGGCGGCAAACGCTTCGTTGGATTCGAGATGATCGACATCCTCAGGCTTCCATCCCGAGCGGGAAAGACAGTCGGCAATGGCCTGAATCGGGGCTGCACCCATTAATGCCGGCTGGATACCGGAATTGGAAAATACGCCCAGCGATGCCAGAACCGGCAAACCACGTGCTTCGGCAGTCTCACGCGTACAAAGCAGGACCGCCGCGGCACCGTCATTCAACGATGAAGCATTTCCCGCCGTCACCGTGCCCTCTTTTCGGAAGACAGGCTTCAGTTTCGTCAATTTTTCGATACTGGTTGCACGGGGTCCTTCATCCCTCTCCACGCTGATCGTTTCACCTTTTCGCGTTTGCCACTCAACCGGGACAATTTCACGCTCAAAAATGCCACGCGCCTGCGCTTCAAGCGCATTGTGGTGAGAGACAAGGGCATATTCATCCTGCATTTCGCGGCTGATACCAAACTCCGTCGCAACATTCTCTGCAGTGATACCCATGTGATAATCGTTGAAGGCATCCCAAAGCCCGTCAGAAACCAGGCTATCTTTGAGAGTAATATCACCCAGCCGCGTTCCGCTACGCGACGTCGTGGCGATATGCGGCGCGTTGGACATACTCTCCTGACCACCGGCGATAACAAACTCAGCCTCCCCCGTCTGCAGCGCCTGCATGCCAAGATGGACCGCCTTAAGCCCGGACCCGCACACTTTGTTTACCGTCAGACATTGCGTATCTACGGGCAATCCAGCATTCAGTGCCGACTGTCGGGCCGGGTTCTGGCCGCACCCCGCAGTAAGAACCTGTCCCATAATGACCTGAGAGATATCACTGGCTTCTACGCCAGATTCTTTCAGGAGCGCCTGAATAACGCGGCTTCCCAGATCAGAGGCTGAATGCTCCGCAAGCGCGCCCTGAAATGCGCCCGTCGCCGTGCGGCGGGCTGCAATAATAACAATCTCACTCATGCGTCACTTCCCTTCAGTCCTGGCAAAGTATGGCCCGTCGCGGCCATTGCCGCGCGGTATGCAGTAAGACCATTCATGCAGGCGGGAACGCCAGCATATACCGCCATCTGTATTACAATTTCAAGCAGCTCTTCCGGCGTCACGCCGGTATTGAGCGCGCCTCGCATATGCAGTTCTAGCTGCGGCATGGCATTACCCAGCGTCACAAGCGAGGCGACGGTCAACATTTCGCGCGTTTTGAGATCCAGTCCCGGACGACCCACCACATCCCCGAACGCATAGTCGGTAATCAGGGCGGGCAGCCCCGGGTCCAGCTCGCTCAGGCGGCGGGTGACTTTCTCCGCGAGCCCCGCTTCAAGACGGTCCATAATCTCTCTGCCATAGCGCGTGCGGTCATTAATTTGACTCATAAGATTTCTCCATACGGGATTGTTTTGCGGTCAACGTTGCCGGAATAACCGCGACAAGCAGAACGGACAGACCGATGGCCGTACCGGCGACGATATACAGGAGCGGCATTGAAAATGATGAAACCATCCAGGCACCGACTGACGCACCGATACCAATGGCGGTATTGAAAAATGAAACGTAGATTGCGGAGGCCGGGAAGGCTTTATCCTCTGCCATACGTAAAACCCACGTCTGGAAACCGACAAATATTCCTGATACGGCGACACCCCAGACAACCATACTGGTAAATATCAACGCAGCAGAGAGCGAGGAACCAGACAGGCCCAGGAACAGCAGCACTGCACAGATCAGCAGTACAGACAAAGAGACCGTCAGCTTGAGATACTTATCAATCAACACGCCGGTCAGGAAATTACCTGCCAGACCCGCGATGCCGTAAACAAAAAGCACAGCAGGAATAATGGTGGTGGACAGTAAACTCTGCGTGTGTAGCCAGGGTTCAATGTACGTAAAGGCAGCAAAGTGAGCCGTCACAGCCAGCAAGGTTGCTGAGTAAATTTTCCATAATGTTGACGATTTCAGCACGCCTTTAAGCGCATCCAGCCCGAGCGCGCTTTTGCTGGTAATCCTGGGAACAAGAACGCTAATACCCACAAAGGCAATTACGCTCAGCGCGGCCATCAGCCAAAATGCCTGCCGCCAGCCGAAGTTAATACCAATATAGTTGGATACCGGTACGCCAAAAACGCTTGCTGCGGAAACACCACCAAATACGATTGACGTCGCCGCCCCTATATATCTGGCAGGGACCATAGCCACCGCCGTTGCGCCGATCATCGCCCAGAATGCGCCGTGAGCGAGCGCTCCCAGTACGCGGGCGCTAAGCAGCATGCTATAGACGTTTACCGTCGCAGCCATAACGTTAGAGATCAGAAGTACCACGGTAAGCACAAGTAAAAGCCGCTTCTTGGCCACATTCCCTAAAAAGACGGAGGCAAACAGCGCACTCAACGCCCCCACCCAGGCATAAAGCGACACGGTCATGCCCACCGCAGATTCCGAAGACTGTAGCCCCTCTGCGATTGGCGTTAATAATCCGACTGGCGCCAGTTCGGTGGTGACAATAGTAAAGGTTGAAATAGCCAGAATGAATAAAGCAAGCCATGACCTTAACGTCATATTCTGCGGAGTGAGTTCTGAAGTCATACTACTTACCTCAATAAGGATTTAAATAATGTGCCAATTTTTTTCAGTTGCATATCTGGTAAGCGCGGAATGCTCTCCCACACAGACGGGATGGCCAGTGGCTTCCAGCATTGGAATATCCGAAAGATCGTCGCCGTAAGCATAACAATCCACGGGGTTAATCTCTTTATCATCGCAAAAGGCGATAAGCGCGTCTTTTTTACCTGTTCCAATTGTTTGAGGCAGGCCGATTTCACCCGTCAACTCACCTTCGTCATTTATTATCACCGGCGCACAGAGTACTTCCGTTACTCCAAGATATTTTGCAATGGGTGAAAGAATCGGAAGCATAGAGCCCGATATAAATACGGTATACATGTTCTGGTTCTGATGTTTTTTAAGGGCTGAAACAGCACTCTCAATAAAAAAATCGCTTTCCAGCTTACGCCTGAACCACTTCTCACCCATTTCTTCCAGATAACGACAAGACACGCCTTTAAACTGACGATAATAATCTCTGTTCAGAGCTTCCCTTGGCACGCCGTTTTTCACGTCGGTGCGAAAACGAGACATATAGCGTTGAAGACGATCGTTTTGATTATTTTCCCTGCACCAGAAATCATAGAAATCAAACATGCTTTTAATATTTATAAGCGTTTCATCAACATCAAAAAAAGCGGCATGTTTACGCAAACTTTATTCCTCGTAGTTTTTTCTTCGACTCTTAACCGGAAAATCTCTATCCGTACCAGACACGCCTGCATCCGCCCAGCGGGAAGGCGCAATTTCAGAAACCACCACGGAAATTTTATCCAGCGGCGCACCCGTGTTTTTGTGAACGGCAAAAGTGATATCTTCCTGTAGTCTGATGATTTGATTTTCATCTTTCGCAGGCCAGGTCATAACATGAATAAATGGCATATTTTTCTCACTCTATAGTTGTAAATTCATCGAAGGAACGGCCTTTGAGTTTTAAATGGGCATGGATATCGCCTCCAAGACCATAAAAGCCAATTGCCCCGCCGTAGCTCTGACGCGAGCTCATATAAAGTACGACTACGTTAATAATTCTGTTTCCTTTCCTCGCCGGAGCCGGGAAAGGATCGGTTAACTCTGCCCAATATTCGGCATTACCTTCGCTATCGGTTATAAATACGTTGGGTATTCCCAGCGGACCTGGCCTGCTCGGATCCTCCGAGGCTAGATCGTTTTCCCTGAGACTCATCACGGTGTAAACGCTATCCGGAACAAGGCTCCGGAACGAAAACGTGAACCGGGCTCGTTTCTTATCTTCGGACAATGTGACCTCAAAGGTGCCTTCTGCCTCGAGCCAGGCAGCGAGGGTCACTGGCTCGATCTCTCGCTTTCCATCGCTGCTGCGATAATCCGCGATATAGCCTTCATGAAGTGGCAGGCCAGGCCTTATTTCATTATTGGCCTGCGGCCGCTGTTCTGGTGCGAAAACCATCCGATAGTTGTTCATCGGAATGGGTAAAGGAAGAGTATGAAGAATGATGTCCTTCAACGCGTCCTGAGGCATCTTGTCCAGATCGCACAGAATGTTATAGGGTGCGACTTCCCCAAATGCCGGAAGCGGGCTGTCCGGAGAGACAATGACGCTTCGCCACTGCAGTCCGTTATCCCCTGGCACCATGCCCACCACGACAAAATTACCCTTCCCGTCCATGACCTCCGCAGGGGGGTAAAGCGGCCCCTGCGTGGTCGCAGCCAGACGGTATTTCTGGCTACGTAATTCAGGCATGCGTTACCCCCTGAGTCACCCCTTGCTGCTCAACAATGGTCGCCTGCATGGCAACCTCAGCCAGAGATTTCTCTTTCTCTGTAATCAGGGCGGAAGGATAGACGGTGAACGAGACATCCATTGTCGCGCAAAGCGTTTGGTGCTGAGTGACGCGAACCTGAGCCTTGAAACGCCCCCGGCGGTCGTTAATATCTTTTTCAAGAAATTCAAAGTGGACCAGCGCCGGTAAAGGGAACAGGAAACTGGCGAAATTGATTGCCATGCTATTAATGACGTAATAGCGTCCACTTTCCTGCTGGTAAATAAATTCTTCGGTGACGCCGATAAAGGCCTGTCGGCTGGCTTCAACCAGGAGCATTCCCTGAATATGCTGCCCCGTCTGATGATCCGCCATCAATTCGCAACGCTCATCGATTAACAGCGGCATCGCATAAAGATCGTGGTTATGCTCAGCTTGTTCCGCAGGTCCTATAAGTACATTCTGTTCCAGTCTTTTATGGCAATAAGCATTTTTTTTGTCGCTAACCAGTTTTTCCAGAGAGCACATTTTTAACTTATTACCATGAATCGCATTTCTTGCCTGGTTTGAAATTACCTTTCCGGCAAAATCCTTGCGCACGCCCTGCCCAACAATAATTTCATGTTCTTTATCAATGATATTCGCAGGGATTTGAGTCAATAATTCTAGCTGAGATATAGTCAGTACATCTTTACCATTGGCAAATTCATTAAATTTATCGCCAACAACTACCAACTTTTTACAGTTCATTCATTGTCCCTCAACAACAGCAAGCACGATAGATACGTGTATAAAGGCCGTCATTACCGCCAGTAATAAAGTTATCGCCGGCCTGTTGAATGATTTCCTGATAACGCGCATTGGTAAATGCTTCTTTATATGCTGCTTTATCGCCGTTGAATGAGGAGATAAACATTACACCCGGAACGCCACTGATCAGTGAATGAAATGCTTCGAAACTTTCAATCTTATCTTTGTTATCTCTTACAACATTAAAAATGGTTTCATCGCGCCACTGACGGTACTGCTGATAGTTATGCGCAGGCACTTCGACGTGTCGGAGTTGAATATAATTTGATTGTGGCAAGCTATTTTTATTATCAATTGGGGATTCAACAAACTTAAGCAGTTCGCGACGGATATCGGCAGAAAGAATTTCAGAGAAACGATGGAACATGGATTCCATTTCACTTTCAACCCATGCAATTTCTTTAATATCGTTGAATGCGCGTAATTCCAGCAATTCATTAACGCCGTTTTCTTCACAGGTATAGTAGCGAACGTTTTCATTGCTTTTTAAGGAAGTAAATTCTTTTTCAGAAAAAGTGTTTTTTAATGGGAAGCGTGATACCAGTACATATTTAGACGACATAATTACTCCGAGTATTGATTAAGTGAGGATTCGGATAGAAATTTATCAATACAGGAAACTATTGGAATTGTTAAATTTGTAATATATTTTTTGTATTACTGTTAAAACGGGTTTTGCTGCCAGCATTTAGCGTGTAATATCGAAATGGAAAAAAGACGAAATACCTTTTCGCATTTAGGACCCACGTATGGCTACAGCAGAACATTTAATCAGCAATAACCTGCCCAGTATCAAACAATTACAATGCTTTCTCGCTGTTGCACATGAACTTAACTTTCGTAAGGCTGCCGAACGTCTGCGCATGACTCAACCGCCTCTGACGCGTCAGATAAAATGCCTTGAAGCGGTGTTGAAACGTCAGTTGTTCAGTCGCAGTACGCATGACGTTAGCCTCACTGAAGCAGGCCGAGCGCTGGTCGTTCAGGCAGAAAAAATACTCAAAGACATCAGCAGCTTAAAAGAAGATCCTCACTCTTCAGAAACGAGTCTGCGCATCGGTCTCACGCGCACGCTTAATTTTGAATATATTGAACCTGTAAATACCCAGCTTCAAAAAATGAACGCCGGAGATGACGTTGAAACGCCCGACCTGACGTCAGCACAGCTGCTGCAAAGCTTGTCTAAAAATATGCTGGATCTGGTGCTGACCGGGGAAAAAGGAACGGGTCATGAAGACATTGTTCAATACCGCTGGGTCTGCCAGGAACCGTTGCTCATCGCAATGCCTTCTTTACATCCTGCCAGTCTGAAAGAGAAAGTCTCGCTGGAAGACATTAGCGATCTTCCACTTTTTTGGTTTTCGAGAAGCGCTAATCCGTCATTCTATGACAAATGCGAAAGCTACTTTGACACGCTGAAAACGCCGCTGAAGCGTATTAAAGAGCCGGATGATTCCCTCGTGATGCTAAGCCGTATCGCAAGAGGGAAAGGGTTTGCGCTGCTGCCTCAGTCAAAATGCACCTTCAATCAGGAGGGGCTATGCTATCGCGAACTAACGGACGATGAGGCAAAGAGATTAAATATTGATATCTATGCCGCAACTCGCCTCAATGAAAACAGAGAGGAGATCCTGAACGCTCAGAATATCTTGTGCGGCAAAAAGGCTTAATGCAGATAAAACACACCTTCTTCCGGCAGAAATAGCTGGTTATAGCGCAGCTGGAAGGCGTTCAGCTCCTGCGGATCGGGCTCCATTTCGCGCATAAAGCCAAGTGCCAGACGAATTTGCGCATCGGTAATGGGTGCGGCAAGGCGGGCTTTACGCAGCATACGGTGCCAGGTATGCAGATTCTCTTCGCTACCGTCGACAATACAGACCTGCCAGATGAGCAGCACCTGCGCGGCGTTTTGCAGATGCGCCTCGTCAGGCCGCTCAAGGTAGCGGATAAATTCATTGCCCGGTGTTTTACCGAACTGGTCAATCATCGACTCGATCGGCATCGGGGTAATCCCCAGCCGTTCGCTTAAACGTTTGATGGCGCGGCGGGAATCTGAGGTCAGGACGCGAAATCCCACCACAAACACCACGGCAAGCGTTGCCAGCATTATCCAGACCATGCGTTCTCCTTAGACTAGCCGCTCATCATAGCGGGAAACGCAGCGTGTCGACAGCGGGTACGGCCAGAATAGTGAACCGAAAAAAGCTGGATAAATGCGATGAAAGCAATCCCGCGCAGGCGTGGCTGCGCGGGCTGTTGCTGGAGACCCGTCAGCGCGCCTGAAGCCCCTTCAACAGCGCCTCGTGAAAGCGGGCGGGATCCTGCATCTGCGGCGCGTGGCCCATGTCGTTAAATTCCACCAGCGTCGCGTGCGGGATGCGCTTCGCCGTCTCTTTGCCCAGCACCGCATAGTTGCCGAGCGTCTTGCGGACCTCCGGCGGGGCGAGGTCTTTCCCGATGGCGGTGTTGTCCTTCGTGCCGATCATCAATAATACCGGCATCTTCAGGTCGCTAAATTCATAGATGACCGGCTGGGTGTAGATCATGTCGTAGAGCAGCGCCGAGTTCCACGCCACGCGCGCCTTACCCGGCCCGTTGTTCAGCCCGGCAAGCATCGTGACCCAGCGTTCGTACTCCGGCTTCCACTCCCCGGCGTAGTAGGTGTTTTTCTCGTACTGACGAATGCCATCGGCGCTGACCTTCAGCTCGCGCTGGTACCACTGGTCAACCGTGATATGCGGCACGCCGCGGGCTTTCCAGTCTTCCAGGCCTATCGGATTCACCATCACCAGCTGCTCTACCTGCTGCGGCCACATTAGCGCGTAGCGGGTCGCCAGCATGCCGCCGGTCGAGTGGCCGATAACCGTCGCGCGATCGACGCCAAGCGATGTGAGCAACGCGTGGGTGTTGTCCGCCAGCTGCTGGAAGGTGTACTGATAATGCGCCGGCTTGGTGGATTTACAGAAACCAATCTGGTCGGGTGCGATCACGCGATACCCGCTAGCCGACAGCGCGCGGATCGTGCCGTCCCAGGTTCCGGCGCAGAAGTTTTTGCCGTGCATCAGCACTACGGTACGTCCGTTGGGTTTTTCCAGCTTCACGTCCAGGTAAGCCATATCCAGAGACTGGTTTTGCGAGGTAAAGGTAAAGTGTTTTACCGGCCAGCCGTAGTCGAAACCTTCCAGCTTCTCGCCGTAGGTGGGGGCATCCGCAGCCATTGCGGGGGACGCCAGCGTCATCAGCAGCGCCAGGCAGGAAAATTGTCGGGTTAACATGCAAGCTCTCCGTTAGCAAAAGGGGCTAAGGCTGCACGAAAGGCGGCAGCAAAAAACACTGTAGAGCATGGAGAGGAGTGGGTGTGTAAAGCGGGGTAAAGGTAGGACGAGCAAATAAAAAAGCCCGGCGGTAAGCCGGGAAAAGAAGTTACCTGCACACTCAGGCCGCTTTTAATTTCTGCGCGCGGTTCTCGCGGCGAATTTTACGTTCTTCCAGCACCGCGACCATCGCCATCAGGACGATACAGCCAATCGCTGCCGCATCCAGCGCCGCGAAGGTGCCCGCCCAGCCGGTAAGGCCGAAAATCGGCGTGCCGTCGGCGATCATCCCCAGGCCAAGCTTGGCGAAGCTGTCGCCGATCAGGTAGGCGAAGGTGCCTTTAATCCCATCGGCGGCGCCGATCGCTTTTTTCGGCACGAACCCTACGGCCGCCACGCCAATCAGCAGCTGAGGGCCAAACACCAGGAAGCCGAGCGCGAACAGGGACGCCAGGTAAACGTACTGGTTGCTGGCGTGCTGGTAGATGCCGAGCGTGGCGATAATCAGCGCCAGCGCGACGCAGGCCACCAGCGCGCGACGGCCGTTGGCGAGGTCGGAGAGCCAGCCCCACAGCAGCGTGCCGACCAGCGCGCCCACTTCGAACAGGGTGAAGCCCTGAATCGCCACCTCTTTTGAGAGCTTCAGCTCTTGGAAGGCATACACCGTTGACCACTGGTCAATGCCGATGCGCACCACGTACAGGAAGATGTTTGAGAAGCACAGCAGCCAAATCACTTTGTTTTTCAGCACGTACTCAACAAAGATCTGCCATTTGGACATCTCGTTCTCTTCGGTCTCTTTGTCCTCTTCGCTGATCTCCTCACCGAACAGCTCTTCGGCTTTGCCGAGGCCGTACGATTCCGGGGAGTCGCTGCCGAAACGCAGGCCGATAAAGCCGACGATCAGGGCGATAATCGACGGGAAGATAAACATGCCGATCACGTGGCCGTCGAACAGATAGTTCGCGCCAAACAGCGCCACGCCTGCCGCACCCGCCCCGCCGAGGTTGTGGGAGATGTTCCACATGCCGAGGTACGAACCCCGCTTGCGGCGCGGCGTCCATTTGGTGATGGTGGAGTAGCTGCACGACCCGCCGGTGCTCTGGAAGAAACCGCTCAGGGCGTAGAAGGCAATCATCAGGAACAGGCTGACGGAGCCCGCGCCCATGCTGGCGCTGAAGCCGAGCATACAGATGGCGGAGAGGATCAGCATAAACGGCAGGAACTGCTTGGTGTTTTTGCCGTCCGCGTAGTAGGACACAACCGTTTTCCCCACCCCGTAGGTGATGGAGAAGCCCAGGCCAATCATCCCCAGCTGCGTCATGCTCAGCCCGTAGGTGGAGATCATGTCGTTCTGCGCGATGTTAAAGTTTTTGCGGATCAGGTACATGGTCAGGTAGCCGATGAAGACCACCAGATAAGACTGCATGAACGGTTTGAACCACATCTTGCGCCGCACGTCGAGCGGCAGATCCAGGGTCGGCTTGCGCACCTGGTTTAAGAAGGCCAGCATGGTTGGTTTACTCCTGAGCTGATTTTTGCAGCATTGTAAAAATCAGCCGGGAGAGATGCCTGAGACAGCGTCCAGGTGAAACCGGGAAAATTTCCTAGTTTTGCGCCATTCGGCAACAAAAGGTGAGGCACGTCACGCTTCGCGGGGCGCCTGGGCGTGCAAAAACGGCAGCAGCAGCAGGGCGGAGATGCCCGCCGCGATGGCGATCGCCGCGAAGAATCCGCTCCAGTGCCAGATGTCGATGACCCGTGCCATCGGCCAGCCGGAGAGCGACGCGCCGAGGTAGGCAAACAGCCCGACAAAGCCCGTTGCCGCGCCTGCCGCCTCCTTGTGCGAGCACTCCGCCGCCGCCATGCCGATCAGCATCTGCGGACCAAAGACAAAAAAGCCGATGGTGAAGAAGCACGCCGCCTGCATCACGTAGCTGGCGAACGGCATCAGCCACAGCGAGCCGACGGAGAGTAAAATCCCGGCGGCAAAAATCAGGTTCATCGGGCCGCGGTTGCCGTTGAACAGCTTGTCCGAGCCCCAGCCCGCCACCAGCGCGCCGATAAACCCGCCCAGCTCGAACATCGTCACCGCAGAGTTGGCGGTCACCAGGTCCACGCCGAGCGTCTCGGACATGTACAGGTTGCCCCAGTCGTTGATCGCCGCGCGCACCACATAGACCAGCACGTAGCAGAGGGACAGCAGCCAGATGTACGGATTTTTCAGCACGTATTTGGTGAGGATTTCCTGGCGGGACAGCCCGGCGCCCTCCTGCTGCTGGGCAATCTCCATCTCGTCGTGCCGCCAGTCGCCCACCGCCGGCAGGCCGACGGTTTGCGGCCTGTCGCGCAGGCGCCAGCAGAGGAACAGCCCGGCGACAATCGCGAGGCCACCAGCAATCATCATCCCCGTGCGCCAGCCGTAGTGCAGCGCTGCGGCTCCCACGACCATCGGGATCAGCGCCCCGCCGACGTTATGCGCGGTGTTCCAGATCGCCCACCATCCGCCGCGCTCGTTGCGCGAGTACCAGGCGGTGAGCAGGCGGGCGCAGACCGGTGCGCCCCAGCCCTGGAAAAAGGCGTTCAGCGCCCACAGCAGGGCGAAGGCCCACAGCGAGGTGGAAAAGCCAAACAGGATGTTCACCACGCCGGTGGCGATCAGCCCAACGCCCATGAAATAGCGCGCGTTGGAGCGGTCGCTGACGATGCCGGAGAAGAACTTCGACAGCCCGTAGCTGATGTAAAACAGCGTCGCCAGCAGGCCGATATCGGTGCGCGTCATCACGCCGCTGGCGAGGATTTCCGGCGCGGCGGCGTTGAAGCTTTTGCGGGTGAAGTAGAACAGCGCGTAGCCGAGCCAGATGGTGATCAGGATATGGCGACGCCAGTAGCGATAGCGGGCGTCGATTTCCGCCTTGTCGCGCAACGGAGCCGCGCTGGTTGGGGTTTTAAACATGGTACGTCCTTAACGGCAAACTGACGCTGACGCGCGTCCCGTGGGTGCAGGAGAGGGTCAGCGTGCCGCCCAGCGCCTTCACGCGCTCGCGCATGCCCGCCAGGCCAAAGCCCTGCTGGCCGGAGCCCGGCGGCAGGCCACAGCCGTCGTCTTCAATCACCAGCATCAGGCGCTCGTCCTGCTGCCAGCCCTGGAGCGTCACCGCGCTGGCATTGGCGTGTTTGACGATGTTGTTCAGCCCCTCCTGGCAGACGCGGAACAGCGTCACGCGCTGGCCTTCGCTGAGCAATGATTCATCAATGCGCCAGTCGAGATGACTGACAATGCCGCGGCTTTCCAGCTCCATCTCGCGCATCAGGGAGCGTATCGCCTGCTCCAGCGACAGGTCATCAAGCTGGCGCGGACGCAGCCGTCCCAGCAAGCGGCGAACGGCGTCATAGACACCCAGCGAAAGCTGTTCGATATGCGCCCCGCCCTGCTTCACGCCCGCGTTATCCGCCGCCAGGCGCTGAACAATGCCCGCCTGGGTGCGGATGGCGGTAATGGTCTGGCCGATATCGTCGTGCAGCTCGCGGGCCACCTCCTGCCGCACGCTCTCCTCAGTCTCCAGCAGACGCTCCGCCAGACGACGGTTGCGCGCCAGCTCGGCTTGCAGGGACTGGTTCAGCTCGCGAAGACGCTGAATGCCCGCGCCGAGCAGCAGTCCGGTCAGGCTCTGGGCCAGCAGCGAGAGCAGCAGATCTACCGGATGGTCGTGCCAGGTCTGGCTGGCGATCAGCGCGATGGCGTTCATCAGCGTGGCGATCAGCGCCCCCTGCCAGCCGTAGTGCCAGGCCAGAGCGATGATCGGCAGCGCCAGGCAAAACGGCGTGAAGCGCGAAAGCTCGGCGGGCAGACCAAGCTGCAGCCACAGGCTCACCATAAACAGCAGCAAATACCAGATGAGATGCCGGGCGCGCCAGTTCACCGGTTGGGAGACCAGCGCGGGGCCGAGCGGCTGCCAGACGGTGCTGGTGAGGTAGTGCCAGAAAACCAGACAGGTCGGCGCGAGGGTCAGGCCGCCGGTAAGGGTCAGAAGCAGGGCGTTAAGCATCTCCTTCTCGCCTAACCACGGCAGTGACTGCAACAGCGCGGCGGCAATCAGCGCCGCCCCCTGACGCAGCAGCGTGCGCCAGTCGCGCTGGTGGCGGTAGCGGGAAATCAGGGCAACGGGGAGAAGCGTGAGCAGGCTTCCGGTCATCAATAAGGGAAGATGTGCGAGGGCCACTTCCTGCGCCAGCCAGACCAGCATCAGCCACTCCGCGCCGAGCAAAACGGGCCAGTAGCCGCGCGGGCACTGGAGCATTAGCCCCAGACGCAGGCCGAAGGGAAACAGCAGCACCGCCAGCTCCGGGCGCTCCACCAGATGCAGACTGATGCTCCACAGGCAGAACCACGCAGCGGAGAAGATAAAAAAGCTGGCAACGACGGCGATCAGCCGCGAAAACACGGGACTCATTGCCAGCTGTCAAACATGCGGCGCGCCAGCTCGACGTCGTTGCTGACGTTGAGTTTTTCCATCAGATTGGCGCGGTGGACGTGCACGGTTTTCGGCGACAGATCCAGCTCGGCGGCAATCTCTTTCACCGACATGCCCTGGGCAAGCTTCTCCGCCACCTGGCGCTCGCGTCTGGTGAGCGGATCCTGACGTCCGGCCGCCAGCTTGATGGCGATATCCGGCGTCAGGTAGCAGCCGCCGGTGGAGACGGTGCGCACGGCAGCGATCAGCTCGTCCGGGCTACAGCGTTTGGAGAGGAAGCCGCGTGCGCCCGCGTTGAGCGCCTGCTCGACCAGCGCCGGGCTGTCGTGAACCGAGAGCATGATCGTCGCCATCCCTTTCGGCAGCTGGCTCAACAACTCCAGCCCGGAGAGATCCGGCATCGAGATGTCACAGATACAGACCTGCACCCCGCGCCCCGGCAGGCCCGCCAGCGCCTCGTGACCGGAGCCAAACTCGGCCACGACCTGAAAATCCGGTTCGAGGTTAAGAAGCTGGGCAAAGCCGGAGCGGACGATAAGGTGGTCGTCGATGAGAGCGATGGTGGTCATGTGTGTTCCTGCGATCTGAAAAAGCCGGATAACGCTGCGCTTATCCGGCCTACAAGAGCGAAAGACGCTTACCTTAAGCGATTTACTCGAAAAACACCGCAATTTTGTTAAACATGGTGGGATCGGACTGGTTGCGCGCCACTTTGGTGACGTCTTCCAGCTTGTCGATCTGCGCTATCATCTGCTCCAGACGCTGGTCGTCGTTGACCAGTAGCCAGATGCGGCTGTGCTCGCTGCCCTGAATCGGCAGACAGAGAATGCCTTCCACGTTGAACGCCCGGCGGGCAAACAGCCCGCAAACGTGGGTCATGACGCCAGGGTGGTTGCGGACGGTGAGTTCCAGAATGACGTTATCATGTTGTTTCTGCATGGCTTATTCTCCCACCATCTCAGTATTTGCCGCACCCGGCGGCACCATCGGATACACTTTTTGTTCAGGGTCGATACGCACGTGGATCAGCGCCGGGCCAGGGCGAGAAATCGCCGCCTGCAGCGCCGCGTGGGCATCCTCTTCGGCGTTCAGATCGCAGGTGTGCAGGCCAAAGCCGGCGGCAATCTGCATAAAGTTAATCATCCCGGGATAGGTCGCCGCAAACACGCCCTGCTTGTAGAACAGGCTCTGCTGCTGGTGCACCAGACCCAGCGCCTCGTTGTTCATCAGGATGATTTTCACGTCTAACTGGTTTTCGGCCGCGGTCGCCATCTCCTGAATGTTCATCATCAGGCTGCCGTCGCCGGAGAAGCAGATGACCTTGCGGTCCGGGTTGGCGAGCGCCGCGCCTACTGCCGCCGGCAGGCCGAAGCCCATGGTGCCGAGGCCGCCGGAGGTCAGCCACTGGCGCGGACGGTTCAGCGGATAAGCCTGCGCGGTCCACATCTGATGCTGGCCCACGTCGGTGGTGATAATCGCGCTGTCGTCCACGCAGGCGGCCACGGCGTTGATCAGCCCGTAGTGGCTCAGCGGGTCGCCCTCAGTTGGGATGGCGCCCGGGAACTCGCGCTGCAGATCCGCCACCAGCTGACGCCAGTCGGCCCGGTCAGTTGCGTCCGTCTGCGGGATCAGCTGCGCCAGCACTTCGGCCACGTCGCCCTGAATCGCCACGTGCGGCTGTTTGATTTTACCCAGCTCGGCGCGGTCGATATCCACGTGAATGATTTTGGCGTTCGGGCAGAACTCCTCGGTTTTGCCAATCGCCCGGTCATCAAAACGCGCCCCCATAACAATCAGCAAATCCGCTTCTTGCAGGATGTAGTTGGTGCTGCGCGCACCGTGCATGCCCAGCATGCCTAATGACAACGGATGCGCTTTAGGCAGCATACCCAGCGCCATCAGGGTCATGGTGGTCGGCAGGTTGGCCTTTTCCGCAAACTGGCGGATTTCATCCGCAGCGTTAATCGCCCCGCCGCCCAGATAGAGCACCGGGCGTTTGGCGGCGTTAATCATGGCGGCGGCGTCGCGCACGCTTTCAGCGCTGAATTCCGGCGCGGGGGCGCGCTCGCCCGGCTCCGGCAACACGTCGATCTCGATCTCTGCGGTCTGGACATCCTTAGGAATGTCTATCCACACCGGGCCCGGGCGGCCAGACTGCGCAATGCGGAACGCATCACTGATAACCTGAGGCAGCTCGCTGATATCGCGAACTAAATAGTTATGTTTGGTGATGGGGATAGAGATGCCGTAGGTGTCCACTTCCTGGAACGCATCGGTGCCGATCATCGAGGACGGCACCTGGCCGGTAATGCAGATCAGCGGAATGGAGTCGAGGCGCGCGTCGGCGATGGCGGTGACCAGGTTGGTCGCGCCCGGCCCGCTGCAGGCCATACAGACCGCCGGTTTGCCCTGCGTACGCGCCATGCCCTGAGCGATGAACCCCGCCCCCTGCTCGTGGCGCGCCAGCACGTGGCGGATCTGCGTGCTTTGGCTTAACGCATCGTACAGCGGCAGCACGGTTCCACCCGGGATACCCGCAACCGTGGTGATGCCCTGTCGTTCCAGTAAATGAACAATCAGCTGCGCGCCTGTAAAACGCGTCTTTGTGGATGTTGTGCCCGAACTTGCCATGCTCCAGTCCTTTTCTTCTGGGCCGACTTTCCGGGGAGGGTCCTAAACAAAAAACCCCGCCCGGTTTGCGCCGGCGGGGTTTTGGATTCGTGTGTTGATCCAGTCCCTACGGCGCATTGCCGACGACCACCACCACACGCACGACGACCACTGCGGCAGGTTGCGCAGTTTTTAGTAGGGTCGAAGTGAAGATGGATGAAGTCATTGGGGACCTGTGTTTGAAATCATTGCTTGAATTTATACAAACACAGGTTTTCGGGCGTGACAATGGAAATATTTTCATCTGCGCAAAAATGCGTCAGGGATCACGTTTCAGTACGTTGCTCGCTCATTCCAGGAGTCACTATAGATAACATTGCCGTCGCAATGCTTCCAGGTGATTTTCTCATAGCGTATGAGAACCGTTTCAAGGTGTGTTCCCGTGTTTGCGCCGGGATACAGGTCAGGGGTGATTGAAGTTATTTTCACATTCTCCAGGAGGATATTAAAATATTCCTGTTCTAAACCCGCCTCATTAATCTGATACATCTTAATGGTGGCTGACTGGAGTGTTCTTCCCGTACTCAGCGCGCGAAAGAGAAGCGGGGTTACACGATCAAATTCTTTCTGGAACATGATGGGCATGTGTATGCGCGTGCCCGTCAATTTCCCGGTATTCCCGTCGACTGGAATGTTGACATTATGAGTGAATGATTTGAGTTCAATTGCACCTTCACGCCCTGTCACAAGGCAGGGGCCAACCATGGGGGAACCATTTTCATCTGTAAGAAATAAATAAGCCGGATTTGACATAAAGAATACCTTTTTTTTAAAAATCAATCGTACTTATCAAAACGACCAAAAATTATTGGATGAACAAGAATAAATACACCGATAGCAATAAATGTGAGTAATACCCAGTGGTCAGGTATCAACCATAGAAAAAAAGAGGCGCATACAAAAACATAAACGGGAAATAAAATATCCGTAAATAGAATTGATAACAGACTCTTAAACACGCTACTTGTTCCTTAAGTCGTCATAAATCGCTTCAAAATCCCTGTAGAAACCCATTTGAACCTTCTTAATCAGTTCAGACAGGAATGGTTTGTTTTTTATATTAAATGACTTATTTGGTGCTGCATCTCGTAAAACTATCCTGGTTCCCCTGCATAAAATTGATTTCTTAAGAGGCCTGACCAGGCCACCGCTTATCCCGGTATTTTTTTGTGGGCAGACCAGAAAACAAAAAACCCCGCCGGAGCGAGGTTTTTATCAGGGTTTTGCGGTTGGTCGCCGCAGAACACACTGTGTTACGTCAACGCGAAAAGTATACGCGATAGAACTCGAACGCGCAATTCCGGCACGGATTTTGACGTTTTTGAGTATGGATCACCTTCCAAATTTTGTCCAAAAAATACTGTTCATGCATACAGTATTTATCTATACTGAGGGTGTTCGCAGTGAGCGAGGGGGCCGCAGTTTACCGGCGCAACGAAGTCCTGGCTGAAACGGGTGGTGCCGTCAGTGCCTTAACCCCTGAAGTGAGCACACTGTGTTACGTCAATCCAGATGCTGGCAACAGGCGGCGGAAAGGTACGCCAGCATCGTGCTCCTTTTAACCAAAAGGAGACGCGTATGAGCGTAGTGGATATGGTGATACTTATCCTCAAACTCATTGTTGCAGTACTGCAACTGCTTGATGCTGTCCTGAAATACGTTCGGTAATTCAGTTTCAAGTCGCACCTGAGAGGGGCGGGCAACCGCCCCTCTTTAATAACGAGGGAATGCTATGTCGCGTCTGTTAATTGAGCCTGTCACACCGGATGAGCCGGGGTATATCGCCCTGAAGGCGGAAAGTATCGCGCTGAATTTCAACATGCTGCGCAGGCTGGAAGAGAACTGGCTGCGGGGTGAGAACCGCTTTAACGCGCCGGGTGAAAAGCTGCTGGGTGCGTTTCTTAACGGCAAGCTGGTGGGCGTGTGTGGCCTCAACCGCGATCCGTTCAGCCAGCAGCCGCGTGCCGGACGCATTCGCCATCTCTACGTCAGCGAGAAGTGCCGCGGGCTGGGCATTGGAAAACAGCTTTTAACCGTAGTGATGTCGGATGCCAGCATCTGGTTTGATTTTCTGAATACTCACGCGCCGGACAGCGCGTACGGATTTTACAATCGAGCCGGTTTTACGCTGGTCTCAGACGAACCACGGGTGACGCACCGCCTTTTTTGTGCGGTGTAACCGGCTGGCGGCATCAGGATGTGAATGTTACAGTTGAGTGACAATTCATCACCCAATACGCCATGACCATCACCGTTTTCTGCATTTTGCTTTTCGCCGCACTGCTGCATGCCAGCTGGAACGCTATCGTTAAAGCCGGAACGGATAAACTCTACTCTGCGATCGGCGTTAGCGGCTCAGCCGCGATTATTGCCCTGATTTTACTGCCCTTCTCACCACAGCCTTCTGCGGCAAGCTGGCCGTTTTTGATCGTCTCCTGCGCCTTACAGGTGGTCTACACCGTGCTGGTGGCGAAGACCTATCAGGTCTCGGACATGAGCCAGACCTATCCGCTGATGCGCGGCACCGCCCCGCTGCTGGTGGCGCTGATCAGCGTGCTGGCGCTCGGCGACCATCTCTCCTGGCTCGCCTGGTCCGGTATCGGAGTCATTTGCCTGTCGATTCTGGCGATGGCGATTAATGGCCGCATGCAGTCACGCAGGGGGATCTGGCTGGCGCTGCTGAATGCCTGTTTTATCGCCGGGTATACGCTGGTGGACGGCACCGGCGTGCGGCTGTCGGACACCGCGCTGGGCTACACGCTCTGGACCTTCTTTATGAACGGCTTCTGCCTGCTGGGCTGGGCGATGGTGGCGCGTCGGCGCGAGGCGTCCAGCTACCTGCGCCTGCACTGGAAAAAAGGGCTGCTCGGCGGCGTGGGGACCATGGGCTCTTACGGTCTGGCCCTCTGGGCGATGACGCAGGCGCCGCTGGCGGTGGTCGCCGCGCTGCGTGAAACCTCGATTCTTTTCGGGGCGCTGATCGCCTTTGTCCTTTTAAAAGAGAAGGTTGCGGGCCTGCGCATCGCGGCAGCGCTGGGTATTGCTGTCGGCGCAATTCTGCTGCGTCTGGCGTAAATCGCTGGCAACATTAGTTGCCGTTCTTGTTTACAAATCCTGCCTTTCCCGGTTTTTTCATTCACAGCGACAATGCTTAAATTGTCATCTGTCTGTGGTAGATTCCTCGCGCATTTATGGGAATGCGTAGTCACTTATTCTTTATTTATCTCTTTTGGCAAAAGTATTCAGCGACATGAAAAAGCAAAGGAACGTTAACTTATTGTTGATGCTGGTGTTACTGGTGGCCGTCGGTCAGATGGCGCAAACCATCTACATTCCGGCGATTGCCGACATGGCAAAGGAACTGAACGTCCGCGAAGGCGCGGTGCAGAGCGTGATGGCAGCCTACCTGCTGACCTATGGCGTTTCACAGCTCTTCTACGGCCCGCTCTCCGACCGCGTCGGGCGTCGCCCGGTGATCCTGGTGGGCATGAGCATTTTCATGGTAGCGACGGTGATTGCCATTACCACCCACAGCCTGACCGTACTGATTGCCGCCAGCGCCCTGCAGGGCGTTGGGACGGGTGTCGGCGGGGTGATGGCACGAACCTTACCGCGCGATATGTATCAGGGCACCCAGCTCCGCCACGCCAACAGCCTGTTGAATATGGGCATTCTGGTCAGCCCGCTTCTCGCTCCGCTGATTGGCGGCCTGCTGGACACAATGTGGTCCTGGCGCGCCTGCTACGCCTTCCTGCTGTTGCTCTGCGTAATTGTCACCTTCAGCATGGCGCGCTGGATGCCGGAAACCCGTCCAAAAGACGCGCCGCGCACGAAGCTTCTCACAAGCTATAAGACGCTGTTCGGCAACGGCGCGTTTACCTGCTACCTGCTGATGCTGATCGGCGGCCTGGCGGGTATTGCAGTGTTCGAAGCCTGCTCCGGCGTGCTGCTGGGCGCGGGTCTTGGCCTGAGCAGCATGGTGGTGAGCATTCTGTTTATTCTGCCAATCCCGGCGGCGTTCTTTGGCGCCTGGTTTGCCGGGCGACCAAACAAACGCTTCTCCACCCTGATGTGGCAGTCGGTGATCAGCTGTCTGCTGGCGGGTCTGATGATGTGGATCCCGGGGCTGTTTGGCGTGATGACCGTCTGGACGCTGCTGATTCCGGCGGCGCTGTTCTTCTTCGGCGCGGGAATGCTGTTCCCGCTCGCCACCAGCGGCGCGATGGAGCCGTTCCCGTTCCTCGCCGGCACGGCGGGCGCGCTGGTGGGCGGTTTGCAGAACATCGGTTCCGGCGCGCTGGCCTGGCTCTCCGCCATGATGCCGCAGACCGGGCAGGCTAGTTTGGGTCTGCTGATGACGCTAATGGGGCTGCTGATTTTACTGTGCTGGCTGCCGCTGGCGTCACGCGTTCCGCATCACGAGCAGCCGGTTTAACCGCATGATGGCCCGGCTTCTCGCCGGGCTTTTCACAGACGGGCTCAATCATCGCCTGCAATAACGGCTCCGGCGCAGGCCGCCAGGCCCCCTCTTCCCCGTCGTAAAACTGGAAATCCGCGTTAAGCGCATATGGGATTTTCGCCTTTTGCAGCTCGCAGGCCATAAAGGTGGCGAAGGCCATTTGCGAAGCGGTTGGCGTGAGGTGGTTTGACTCCCCCACGCCCCAGCCCCCAACCCAACTGACGTGCCCGGTTTTTTGCTGCCAGCGCAGCGCGGTGCTGATGCGGTTACGGATAGCCGCCTTCTCCGCCGCCGTGCCGGACGTCCACGGGTATTTACCGCTATTTTTCAGCGGCCCCCACGGGAAAATATGCCACTCCGCCAGCAGGTAGTTTTGACTGTGCGCAGGCAGCTTCAGGCCGGATAAATCCTCCGGCGCAGCGCGCAGGCGCGGCGCAATGAAAATCATGCGCTGCGGGTCGATGTCGTGGATCGCTTTAATGGTTTTATCATACACGCGGTTTAACGACGCGAGGTTGTGGTTAAGCTTGTCGGCTGGCTCATAAATGAGATCAAAACCCAGCAGCGGATAGCTCTGGCCGAAATAGTGCGCCACGGCAATCCACCAGTTGATCGTCTCTTTCTCGTTGTCGGCTTTCGGGTCGTTTTTATATTCATCGGCCTGATAAGCGATAATCGGGATCACGCCATACTGCTCGCAGGCTTCCACCAGCTTGCGCAGGTGGATCAGCCGTGCTTCCGTCGGCTCATCGGCCACGCGGATGCGCACGTGGGTAATGCCTTTTGCGCGAAAATCACGTACCACCAGCGGGTCGAACTCGCGTATGCCGCGCTCGGTGCGCGCCCAGTCCACATCCATCCCGACGCCAAGCTGCTGCGCATAACGGGCAGCCGTCAGCGGCGGCTCAGCGGCAATGGCCCAGCCGGAAGAGATCAGTAACGCGGTAGCAATGAGAAGCTTTAGCACGGTTTACCCTGGATAAATCGAAAGCATTACCTGTATTTAGCACGCTTTTTCACATTTGGTGTAGAGTCAGAACGAACTAATTGCTGAGAAAAATTATGAACGCAACGGCCATCAATACACTTATCGCACAGTTTCCTCTGGTTGAGGATCTGATTGCCCTGAAAGAAACCACCTGGCTTAACCCGCGCACCACCACGCTGGCGGAAGGGTTACCCTATGTCGGGCTGACCAAAGCCGACGTGGACGACGCCCACGCGCGCCTCAACCGCTTCGCGCCGTATCTGGCGAAAGCCTTCCCGGAGACGGCGGCAACGGGTGGGATTATCGAGTCCGAGCTGGTTGCTATTCCGGCAATGAAAAAACGGCTGGAGAAAGAATCTGGCAAATCCATTCCCGGCACGCTGCTGCTGAAAAAAGACAGCCACCTGCCGATTTCCGGCTCGATTAAAGCGCGCGGCGGCATCTATGAAGTGCTGACCCACGCGGAGAAGCTGGCGCTGGAAGCCGGGTTGCTGACCACCGAAGACGACTACAGCATTCTGCTGGAGCCGCGCTTTAAGGCCTTCTTCAGCCAGTACAGCATTGCCGTGGGCTCCACCGGCAACCTGGGGTTATCCATTGGCATAATGAGCGCCCGCATCGGCTTTAAGGTGACGGTCCATATGTCCGCCGACGCCCGCGAGTGGAAGAAAGCCAGGCTGCGCAGCCACGGCGTCATCGTCGTGGAATATGAGCAGGATTACGGCGTGGCGGTGGAGCAAGGGCGCAAAGCGGCGGAAAGCGATCCGAACTGCTTCTTCATTGACGATGAGAATTCCCGCACCCTGTTCCTGGGCTATGCGGTGGCGGGCGAGCGCCTGAAAACGCAGTTCACCGAACAGGGCCGCGTGGTGGATGCGGATCATCCCCTGTACGTCTATCTGCCGTGCGGCGTAGGCGGCGGGCCTGGCGGCGTGGCGTTTGGCCTGAAGCTGGCCTTTGGTGATAACGTGCACTGCTTCTTCGCGGAGCCAACGCACTCGCCGTGCATGCTGTTGGGTGTTTACACCGGCCTGCATGATGCGATTGCAGTGCAGGATCTGGGCATTGATAACGTGACGGCGGCGGACGGTCTGGCGGTTGGGCGCGCGTCCGGCTTCGTAGGCCGCGCGATGGAGCGCCTGCTCGACGGGTTCTATACGCTTTCCGATCGGAGCATGTACGACATGCTCGGCTGGCTGGCGCAGGAGGAAGGGATCCGCCTTGAGCCTTCAGCGCTGGCGGGGATGGCCGGGCCGCTGCGCGTTCATTCGCATACCAACATTACCCACCTGGTGTGGGCAACCGGCGGCGGCATGGTGCCGGAAGACGAGATGGCGAAGTATCTGGCTAAAGGGAAGTAATTAAGCCGCCACTCGGTTTACAGGCTCAAAATTTGCTGAATATGGGTCACCGCAAACAGCAGCGACAGCGAGAGAACAGCCAGCGCAATCAGGAATTTATCCCGCACCGCTTTCGGCTGTACAAAATCGTTCTGCGCCACGTCCATCAGGTTACGGCTGCGGGTATAGCGCCATAAAATGATGGCCACCAGCGCCAGCACAATAATAGAGATCCAGAATGGCACCCCGGTTCGGTGCCAGTTGTGCTTAATCGCCAGGGCAATCAGCGCGCCATACCCCAGCAGCGTGCGCAGCCAGGCCAGCGACGTCCGCTCCGGCTGCAGGCCTGGGTCCGCTTCGCGTCGCGCTTTGCGGCTATCCGCCATAGAACACCAGCCCCATCACCACGCCCGCCACCGCCAGCAGAATCACGCTGATGATGAGTAACCCGCGCGTATAGGGCAGATCCTGCTTCAGGCGCATCGCCTTCTCATTGCGCAGCCATCGCAGGTAGCCGTAAATCGCCAGCACGCCCGCGAACAGGCACAGCAGCAGCGCCAGCACTTCACGAATCAGCGGCGTGGCAAAATCGGGGGCGAGCTGGTCAAGGCCGACACCTGCGGCCAGAAAGCCCAGTGCGGTGCGGATCCACGCTAAAAAAGTGCGTTCATTAGCCAGAGAGAAGCGGTAGTCCGGCGCTTCGCCGAGGCGGGAAATTTTCATGGAGGTTCCTTGTCGTGCTACGGGCAGGCTTCAGCATAGCGTAAATCGACAAGGACAAGGAGACCGGCATCGGGCGATGCCGGTCAGGACGATTAATGCAGCTCTGGCCAGTACTCTTTGTTGGCCTCGATCAGGTCATCCAGAATCGCTTTCGCGACGGAGGCGCTCGGCACGGTTTTCGACAGGGTAATGGCCTGCCAGAGCTTCTGGTACGAGCGCTGCTCCCAGGCATCCACCACCAGTTTTTCCACCGCCACCTGCTGGCTCATCAGCCCTTTCTGGAAGTGCGGAATATCGCCCACCGTAAGCGGCTCCGGTCCGTTATGGCCCACCAGGCACGGGATCTCCACCATCGCGTCGGCGTCAAAGTTATGGATGGCACCGTTGTTTGGCACTATCAGCAGCATCCGCTCCTGGGTGTTAAAGGCAATCGCAGTCGCCAGATCGACGATGTACGACGCATGTTCGTCGATTTCCAGCTCACCGGCGGCGGAGTTGCCGGCTTCGATAATCGCCCGACAGGAACTGAACACATGCTTCTCACGGTGATCCATAACTTCATTGGCGCGGGTCCGTTCCGGGTTGGAATGCGCGACCACGTAGTCCGGGAACAGGTAATACTTCAGGTAGGTGTTCGGCATGGTGTCCGGATCCAGCGCCTGCACGTCTTTAGCTTTGGCAAAGGTATCGTTCCAGCTCGCTTCGGTATGTGCATCTTCCGAAGGCGGAACATAGCCGTTTTTCGCCACGTATTCGCGCAGCTTCGGCATCAGATCGTTGCCGTTCAGGTCTTCAATCGACGTCCACCAGCCGAAGTGGTTCAGGCCGTAGTAGCGCACGCGCATCTCTTTGCGGTCTTTCAGGCCGACAATCTGCGCCATGCGCCCTTCAATGCCGATCGGCATATCGCAGATGTTGAGGATTTTAGCGTTCGGACGCAGGCGGCGCGTGGCTTCTGCGACAATCGCCGCCGGGTTGGAGTAGTTCAGCATCCACGCGTTCGGGGAGTACTGCTCCATATAATCCACCAGCTCCAGCACGCCGCCGATAGAGCGCATGCCGTAAGAGATACCGCCCGGTCCGCAGGTTTCCTGGCCCAGCACGCCGTGGCGCAGCGGGATTTTTTCATCTTTTTCGCGCATCGGGTATTTGCCCACGCGGATGTGCGCCATCACGAAATCGACATCGGTAAACGCCGCTTTTGGATCGGTGGTGTAGCTGAATTCAATCTCCGGGGCCTGCTCCTTAAGGATGATTCTGCACGCTTCGGCGATGGTCTCCTGACGCGCGCCGTCGTTGTCATAGAACTTCAGGGCGCGCAGCGGAAAACGGTCACGGTTGGCTAACAGCATCAGGACGATACCAGGCGTAAAGGTGCTGCCGCCGCCTGCAATGACAACTGAGAATTTTTTCATGATATAGCCTCTGTCAGGGTGGTTTGTTCATTTGTTAAAGGAGTTTTCATCAGCGATTCCAGCTGGTCGCGCACCTGAGGAACGTGCAGGCCGACAATCACCTGAATGCCGTTGCCGCGTCGCACTACGCCGTGTGCGCCCAGGGCTTTGAAGACGTCGTCGCTTTGGGTTTTCGCCATATCCACCAGCGCGATACGCAGGCGGGTGGCGCAGTTATTGATGCTTTCGATGTTGGCCGCACCGCCGAGCGCCTGCAGGAATCCGGCGGCTTGCCCAACCTGCTGGCTGGCCGCCGCCGGGGCGGTGGTTTGCCCGCGCGCCGCCTTATAGTCGGCCTTGCTGTAGAGTTTGATTTCGCTCTCTTCCCGGCCCGGCGTTTTCAGGTTCAGACGCTCAATCAGCGTTTTGAAGATCACGAAGTAGATGCCGGTGAAGCAGACGCCAATGCCGATCTGGGTGAACACTGTCGAGGCGTGGTTATGGAACATCGGGATCCAGTTTTGCGGCAGGAACTGGTCCAGCAGGCCGCCGCCCATATTCCCCACGACGCCGAAGGCGTACATCACTGTCGCCATGGTCGCCGCCAGCACCGCATGCACGGCGAACAGCAGCGGCGAGATAAACAGGAAGGTGAACTCAAGCGGTTCGGTAATGCCCACCAGCACGGCGGTGAGCGTGGCCGGAACCAGCAGGCCCGCCACCTTGACGCGATTTTCTGGCGACGCGGTGTACCAGATAGCGAAGGCAATCCCGACCGAGCCAAACACTTTTGAGTTGCCGTGCAGCGCGAAGCCACCTTCCGGGAAGAGGGTCTTCAGCGGCAGGGTGCTCTGGCTGAATTCCTGCAGATGCTGCGCCCAGTAGACCTGAATACCGCCCTCCACCGCCGCCGGGCCGAAGATGAACGGACCGTAGACGAAGTGGTGCAGCCCCGTTGGGATCAGAATGCGTTCCAGGAAGGTATACACCCACACGCCCAGCGCACCGGCAGAGCGCAGGAACGCCTGCAGGGATTCGATGCCCATCTGCACTTTCGGCCAGCCCAGCAGCGTCAGCCAGGCACAGGGGATCATCACGAAGAACGCGAGGATAACGACAAACGAGCTGCCCTGGAAAATCCCCAGAAAGACCGGCAGCGGCTTGTCGAAATAGCGGTTGTGAATGGCGGTGACGATGCCTGAGATCACGATGGCACCGATGATGCTGGTATCGAGTGTTTTGATCCCGGCAATCATCGCCAGCCCGCTTCCCGCCGTTGGTTCGGCGGAGAAGTCGACGCCAAAGAAGTGGCCCCAGGTCATCCCCATCGCGTTAATGAAGTAGTTCCAGGTCAGGAAGCTAATCAGCACGGCCAGACAGGCGCGGCCCTGCGCCTGCTTCGCCAGCCCAATCGGCAGGCCGACGGCAAAAATCAGCGGCATATTGCGAAACACCGCCCAGCCGCCCTCTTCAATGATGTGAACGATCTGCGCGAAAAGATGATCGGGGGCGGTTAAGGCTTCGCCGACAAACAGCGGGTTGCGAAGCATGATGGCGATTCCCACCACGATCCCGGCAAACGGAAACAGCAACACCGGGGTAAACATGGCACCGCCAAAACGTTGTATTTGACTGAGCATTTTTAAATCCTCACGTAACAACCTGTAGGGGTAGAGGCCTTTATGGTTTTGTGCTGGCCTGAGGTGAGCATAAGAACTTACTGATGCGCGAACATGGCGTGCCGCTGCGATTCGTGATCGCATTCATGGTTTTATTTTGACCAGTCAGGTCTACTTTTTGAGTTAAATATGGACATGTCAGGACGCATTCCACGCCCTGATAAGGGCAGAGAGGTCTACTGGTGATCTACAAATCAATTGCTGACAGGTTGCGGCTGCGGCTGAATTCATCGGACTACAACATCGGCAGCCCGCTGCCTGGTGAAAAAGCGCTGGCGCAGGAGTTTGGCGTGGCGCGCATGACCATCCGCAAGGCGCTGGATCTGCTGGTGAGCTGGGGGCTGGTTGAGCGCCGGCACGGCAGCGGAACGTTTGTCTCGCGCAAAGACGTTCACCACGAAACCACTAACCTGACCGGGCTGGTGGAGGTACTGCGTCAGCAGGGAAAAGAGGTGCAGAGCAAGGTGCTGCAGTTCGAAGTGATGCCCGCCCCGCCCGCCATCGCCAGCCAGCTGCGGATCCAGGTGGATGAGCGGATCTACTTTTCACGGCGGGTGCGCTACGTGGACGGAAAGCCGCTGATGCTGGAGGACAGCTTTATGCCGGTGAAGCTGTTCCGCAACCTGTCACTGGCGCATCTTGAGGGGTCTAAGTTTGATTACATTGAGAAGGAGTGCGGGATCACCATCAGCGGCAACTACGAGAGCCTGACGCCGGTGCTGGCAGATAAACAGCTGGCTGGTTATCTGAATCTGCCGGAACAGACGCCGCTGCTGCGAATTACCTCTCTCTCCTACAGCGACAGCGGCGAGTTCCTCAATTATTCCGTGATGTTCCGAAATACCAGCGATTACCAGGTGGACTACCATCTGCGGCGCATCCACCCGGAAGAGCTGTTAGCCCATCCCCCAGAACAGCACCGCCAGTAGCTGCGGGGTGATGATGCGCAGGAACATCACCAGCGGGTAGACGGTGGCATAGGAGAGCGCGGCCGCGCCGCTGGTGGCGTGCAGGTTGTTGGCAAAAGCGAGCGCTGGCGGGTCGGTCATGGAGCCCGCCAGCATGCCGCACAGCGTCAGGTAGTTCATTTTGGCGAACATCCGCGCCAGGATTGCCACCGTCAGCAGCGGGATCGCCGTGATAAAGATGCCGTAGCCGACCCAGCTCATCCCTTCGCCCTTGACCAGGGTATCGATAAAATCCCCGCCGGACTTCAGCCCGACAACCGCCAGGAACAGCACGATGCCCAGCTCGCGCAGCGCCAGGTTAGCGCTCGGCGGCATAAACCAGTAGAGCTTCCCGATACAGCCGATACGCCCGAGGATCAGCGCCATAATCAGCGGCCCGCCCGCCAGGCCGAGCTTGAGCGCCACCGGGAAGCCCGGCACGTACAGCGGAATAGAGCCGAGCAGCACGCCAAGCCCGATGCCGATAAACACCGGCAGCATCTGCACCTGCTGCAGTTTTTGCTGGGCGTTGCCCACCATATCCGCCACGGCATCGATGGACGACGGGCGTCCGACCAGGTTGAGGATATCCCCGAACTGCAGGCTGGCCTCCGGGCTGGCAACCAGTTCGACGCCCGCACGGTTGAGGCGGGAGATGACCACGTCGTAGCGCTCTTTTACCTGCAGATCGCGTATTTTCTTGCCCAGAACGTGCTCGTTGGTCACCACAACACGCTCCACGCGCATATCGGTGCCGCGCGTTGAAAGCGAGGTATCCACTTCCTGACCAATCACCAGCCGCGCGTTGTTCAAATCCCCCGGCTGGCCGACCAGGTGCAGCAGGTCACCCTGCTGGATCATCGTGCCGGGCGCAGGCACCATCAGCACGTCGTCGCGCTTAAGGCGGGAGCAGATAATATTGGCGCTGTTCAGGATCGGCACGTCCTGAATCGCCATATTGTTCAGGTTGGAGTTATCGACGCGAATGTTGATGGTTTTGATCGGCATGTGGCCATTGGTGAGCGTGGTTTCGTGATCCTTCGCCTCTTTGTCGACGTTAACGCGAAACAGGACGCGGACCAGCCACATGGAGAGCAGAATGCCGCAAATCCCAAACGGATAGGCCATGGCGTAGCTCATCCCCATCTGGTCAACAATGCCGGGTTCAATGCCCAAATCGCGAAGGATTTGCTGCCCGGCTCCGAGCGCTGGCGTGTTGGTAACCGCCCCGGAAAAAATGCCCAGCACCACGGGAAGCGGGATAGCAAAGATTTTGTGCAGGATCGCGGTGACCAGCCCGCCCATCACCACAATGCCGAGGGCAAACAGATTGAGCCGTAGCCCGGAGACGCGCAGGGAAGCGAAAAAGCCCGGCCCTACCTGAATCCCGATGGTGTAGACGAAGAGGATCAGGCCGAACTCCTGAATAAAGTGGAGCATATCGGCGCTGAGAACCAGCCCGAGCTTGTCAGCAAAATGCCCGACAAAAATGCCGCCAAACAGCACCCCGCCAATTCCAAACCCGACGCCACGGATTTTGATATTGCCAATCCATAGCCCTACAACCGCGGCCAGGGCCAACACGCTTACGGTTAACGCGATATCACTCATGATCCACATCCTTGGCATAACCTTAGTTATAACAAGGATTTTCTCAGAGCCGGATGCGGTTGTATGGGCGATGGCGCACAAAAAAGCCCTGCCGGAGCAGGGCTTTGTGCAGTCTGTGAGTAAAGCGGATTAGCTGTTCAACGCCGGCCGCTCGCTAATGGCGATACGCTGCGGCGCGATGGCTTCCGGAACGTTACGGATAAGGTCGATATGCAGCAGCCCGTTGGTAAACGTCGCACCGGACACTTCCATATGGTCTGCCAGGGTAAAGCTCAGGCTAAACGGCTGATTAACCAGACCCTGATGCAGCCACCGGGTTTCGGTCTCTTGTTTTTCCGGCGTACCCTTCACGGTCAGGCGCGCGCCTTCGAGCTGGATATCCAGATCTTCCTGGCGGAACCCGGCCAGCGCAAGGGTGATGCGATAGTGGTTATCGTCGCTTTTTTCGATGTTGTACGGCGGAAATGTCTGTTGCTCGGTGGTGCTTTGCAGGGCATTAGCCAGTTTGTCAAAACCAATCCACTGACGCAGCAGGGGGGATAAATCGTAGTTACGCATACTAAATCTCCTTCTGAGAAGCGAGTTCGGCACAGTTTAATTTTGTGCACAGTTGTTCCTGCAAATCCTGATGGATTCGCATATGCTCCCGTTACGGCAAGCAAGTCTGGGTGGGCCGCCCGCGCGACCCGCGTAATTAGTTAATTTCGATACGGCGCGGTTTTTTCTCTTCCGGAATCACGCGTTCCAGTTCGATAAACAGCAGGCCGTTAACCAGGTTCGCGCCTTTAACGTGAATGTTCTCGGCTAACTGGAACTTGCGTTCAAAGTTGCGCTCGGCGATGCCCTGGTAAAGGTAGGTACGTTCTTTCTGCTCGGCCGTATGGGAACCTTTCACCACCAGCAGGTTGTCCTGCGCGGTGATTTCCAGCTCGTTTTCTGCAAAACCGGCGACGGCAATGGCGATGCGGTAGTGGTTTTCGTCAACCAGCTCAACATTGTATGGAGGGTAGCCGTTGCTCTGGCTTTGGTTATTTTCTAAATGGTTAAACAGGCGGTCAAAACCAATTGCAGAACGGTATAGCGGAGAAAGATCGAAGTTACGCATAGATAATACTCCTGAAATCAGCGAGAAATTGTAGCCTTCCACCATGGACAGGCCTTTGCGCCCCCGAGCACCCATCAGGCGTGTTCGTTATCGGGTCACATTCTTAAAATGGGTCTGGAACCGAGCTTTTCAAGACTATTTAGGCGAGATTTTTTTGCACTTTGCTGGTTGTCGCATAGACTCTGGGACAACAGCACAAAGGGTTAAATTGCGATGGCTGCCACAGTGCGGGGTTATCGGGCTATTCATTTCGGATAAGGCTCGCTATAACCCTGAGTTGCAGGTCTATGCAGTGCCATTAACGATGACTGAGTGATGATGAAAAATGTTCTGATAAAGCTGACGACGTTCAGCGGGGTGGTTTTACTTTGCGGGTGTTCGAGCGTGATGTCTCACACCGGCGGTAAAGAAGGAACATATCCGGGGACGCGCGCCAGCGCGGCGATGATCTCCGATGACGATACGAACTGGGGCACCAAATCCCTGGTTATCCTGGATATGCCCTTTACAGCAGTGGCGGATACGCTTCTGCTGCCGTGGGATGTATTCCGTAAGGACGATTCCGTGCGCTCACGGGTAGAGAAAAGCGAGCAGGAAAATCTGGCGACAAACGCCGTTATCCCGCCCGCCGAGATGCCGCCGCGCTAGTCCTTCGCGGTTTCCGTTACCCAAAGCTGACGGAAACCGCCCGTCTCTTGCATCCACGCAATAAAGCGCCCGTCCGGGGAAAACACGACCGCATCAGCAGACGGCGGATTGCCGTGATCGGACGTCAAAAACGTCACTTCTCCAGTCTTCGCGTCACAGCAGGCGATTCGGTTTTCAAGCACAAATCCCAGCATGTTCCCGGAAGGGTGCCAGTTAAACGCAGACTGAATACCGCTCCCGGTGCGCGTCAACTGGCGCGGCTCGCCGCCCTCAGGAGAGATCAGCCACAGCTGCACAATGCCGTTATCATCCCGCATCAGAAACGCGATTTGCGTCCCCTGCGGGTTACTGCGCACCCAGTGACGCGGCACGTTCACCAGACCCGGGTAGGCCCTCTGGTGGGTAAAGGTCAGACGACGCTGCTTCACCCCGGCAGGCGGCGCTGGCAGGGTATCTGGGGTGCCCTGCAGCGGCGCATCGCCCGCTTGTTTCCAGCCCTGCTCGTCTTCTGGCAGGTTAACAACAAACAGTTCAGGCACTTTTTCGCCCTGCACGGAGAGGGTATCGCCGATAAATGCCAGCCTGTTGTTGCCCACCCAGCCTTCTTCGTAGGCGCGGTTAATTTCATCGCTGCCCGGCTGCGGGTTGGGTGTTGTGCGGCTGACCAGCACGCTCCAGAACGTGCCTGAATATTCACGTGGATGATTCCCCTGCGGGTTCACCGGGCCAAACGGTGCCGCCACGCCGACGTTGCGTAAATCGAGCTTCGGATCGCGCTCATGTAAAACATGGTCGTTATAGGTAAAGCTGACGAACTGCCCGTTCGGGCTAAAGACGTGCACGTGGCTGCCGCCGCGCAGCGCGCCTGCGGTATAAGGCGCGGTGATATCCATCGCGTCCAGGTTGCTCACCTGACCGTGATGCGCAATCACACCCTGACGATGATGAAAATCGTAGTGCCAGCCAGCATCCGGGTTTTTCGGACCGTGGATAAAGACGTATTTGTCCTGTGCCGGATGAACGGTCACCACGCCAACATGCGCGCCGTCAGTAGCGCGATAAACCACCTCCACCTCACCCGTAACGACGTTGACCTGCTCAATGGTTTCGCCGGTAAATGACGCGCCTGACGGACGTACGTCGTAGACCAGCCACCGGCTATCCGGCGTCCAGGTATTGATGTTGGTCAGCTGGTGGTTGCGGGAAGCGAAGGTGATTTGTTTCATGAGGATACCCTGATGCACGGTGAGTGCATCAGGGTAAAACATCCGCAGGGATTAGCCTACTCGTTTCACATCGCCCACCAGCAGGATGTAGGAGAGTGCCCCGATCAGCGCCACAGCAGAGATGTAGACCAGCGCCGGGCCGAAGCCGTAGTCCTGCGCCAGGTAGCCGATGACCAGCGGTACGGTGATCCCGCCCAGTCCGCCGACAAAGTTGAACACACCGCCGGTCAGGCCAATCAGCCGCATCGGCGCGAGGGACGACACCAGCGACCAGGTGATAGAGGCGAAACCGTTACCAAAGAACGCCACCGCCATCAGGGCCATAATCCACACCGGATCGTTGGTGTAGTTGGCACCCATGATGCAGGTTGAGATCAGCAAGCCGCAGATAATCGGCGTTTTACGCGCCACGCCCAGCGAGTACCCTTTTTTCACCAGCTTATCGGCCAGCCAGCCGGAGAGCAGCACGCCGAAAAATGCGGCGAGGAACGGCACGGTGGTCATAAAGCCCGCCTTCAGCGCCGCGATCCCCTTTTCCTGGGTCAGGTAGTTCGGGAACCAGGTGAGGAAGAACCACAGCGTAGAAGTAACCGCGAACTGACCCAGATAAACGCCCACCAGCTTACGGTGGAAGACCAGCTTCCAGTCCGCTTTGGTCAGCGGCTGGCGCGCCTCTTTTTTCACCGGGGCATCACCGTCCACCAGACCGCCACCGTCGCGGATGTAGTCCAGCTCGGCTTTGGTGATGCTTTTGGTCAGACGCGGCGGCTGATACACCTTGAACCAGATTAGCGACCAGATAATGCCAATCCCGCCGGTGACGATGAACACCCAGTGCCAGCTCAGCAGCTCCTGGATCCAGATCAGCAGCGGCGTCAGGAACGCCAGGCCGACAAACTGGCCAGAGGTGTAAAAACCAACGGCGGACGCGCGCTCGTGTTCCGGGAACCAGCTGGTCACCATACGGTTGTTGGTCGGAAACGCGGGCGCTTCGAAAACCCCGGTGATGGCACGCAGGCCAATCAGCGATATCAGCCCGGTGGCGAAGCCCTGGAATAGGGTCGCCACGGACCAGCCTAATATGGCGATAAAGTAGGTCAGACGTGAACCCACGCGGTCAAGAAACCAGCCGCCGGGGATCTGGCATAAGGTATACAACCAGGCAAACGCCGAGAAGACGTAGCCCATTTCCGCTTTGGTGATGCCAAACTCTTCCTGAATATGGGCCGATGCCACGGCAAGGTTGGCGCGGTCAACATAGCAAATGACCACGGTAATAAAGATCATCATCAGCGTCAGGTATCGGCGACGCCCGATTTTTGTAGCGGTAACTGGAATATCCATCGCAATCTGTCTCCAGATTTTGGGCATAGCGAAGCCGCTCACCATGCCCTGTAATTTACAGAGGGTTATATTTTTGTATGTATGATTTTTGCCCGGAGGCTTACCGGGTCTACGGGATGGCGATTACCATTCCGCTACGCTGCCGTCCTCATGACGCCACAGCGGGTTTCGCCAGTCCGGCGCATTCTTACTCAGCTCAATGACTTTAGCTTCGTCAATTTCCACGCCAAGGCCCGGCTTCGTAAGCGGTTTAAAGAAACCGCCTTCCATGCAGAAGTCTTCTTTATTTTTCACAAAATCGAGCAGTTCCGCGCCCTTGTTATAGTGAATCCCCATGCTCTGTTCCTGGAACACCGCATTGCGGGAGACGAAGTCGACGTGCAGGCAGGCCGCCAGCGCGATTGGGCCGAGCGGGCAGTGCGGCGCCAGCGCCACATCGTAAGCTTCTGCCATCCCGGCAATTTTGTAGCATTCGGTGATGCCGCCCGCATGAGAAAGGTCCGGCTGCAGGATCGCTATGCCGCCCGCTTCAAGTACGCGTTTAAACTCGAAGCGCGAGAACATACGTTCACCCGCCGCGATAGGAATGTGGGTCTGTTCAGCCAGCTTCGGATAGTACTCCGCCTGCTCGGCCAGCACCGGCTCTTCGATAAACAGCGGGCGATACGGCTCCAGCTCTTTAATCAGCACTTTGGCCATCGGCGCGCTGACGCGGCCGTGGAAATCCAGGCCAAACTCAATCTCGTTGCCGAAGGCTTCACGAATTTGCGCCACGGTATTGACCGCCCGGTCTACCGCACGCGAATTGTCGATAACGCCCATCTCTTCGCAGCCGTTGAGCTTGAAGGTGTCAAAGCCGATATTGCGTAACTGCGTGATGCCGTCGATCACTTCCGCAGGACGGTCGCCGCCTACCCAGCTGTAGGCTTTGATTTTGTCGCGCACCAGGCCGCCCATAAGCTGCCAGACCGGTGCGTTAAGCACTTTACCTTTGATATCCCACAGCGCCTGGTCGATACCGGCGATGGCGCTCATCAGGATCGGACCACCGCGGTAGAAGCCCGCGCGGTACATCACCTGCCACAGGTCGTTAATGCGCGCCGGATCCTGACCAATAAGGTATTCGCCCAGCTCGTGTACTGCCGCTTCAACGGTGCGCGCGCGCCCTTCAATCACCGGTTCGCCCCAGCCTACAACCCCTTCATCGGTTTCGATTTTCAGGAACATCCAGCGCGGGGGTAAACGGTACGTGGTGAGTTTGGTTATTTTCATTTCACTGCCTCTCGATACGCTTTCACAAATGCTGCCGCCTGCTGTGCGGTACGTTCCACGGACTGTCCGGCACGATAAAGATCGCTCCCCAACCCTGCGCCCACACAGCCAGCGCTCATCCACTGGCCCAGGTTTTCTGGCGTTACGCCGCCCACGGCAAAGACAGGCACGCTGGCGGGCAATACCGCTTTCAACGCCTTGATGTAGTCCGGTCCAAAAGCCGATGACGGGAAAATTTTGAGCGACTGCGCGCCCGCATCAAGGGCAGCAAAGGCTTCCGTGGCGGTGGCGCAGCCCGGGCAGACTGTCATGCCGTAACCCACCGCGCGGCGGATCACCTCAGGCTGAATATTGGGCGTGACGATAAGCCTGCAGCCCATCTTTGCCAGCCGATCGACCTGCTCAGGCTGTAACACGGTGCCTGCGCCAATCAGCGCCTTATCGCCGAAAACCTCCACCACGGCCGGAATGCTTTTTTCCCAGTCGGGCGAGTTGAGCGGGATTTCTACCGCGTCGAATCCGGCGTCGATAACCGCGCCGACGTGGTCTAACGCCTCATCGGGCGTGATGCCGCGCAAAATCGCGATAAGGGGAAGATCAGTTTGCCACTGCATGAGCGATGCTCCTTATTCCTGCCTGAAATGCCGTGTCGCCGGATACCGTCGAAACATCACGCCCAACGGCGCGAAATGCCTGTTCGTAGCGCGACGTTAGCGATGCGCCTGCGACAATCGTAATGGCCTGCTCGTGCGCGATGAACTCACGCATGCTGGCGACCTCTGCGCCAATCAGCAGGCCGGAGAGAAACTCGCTTACCTGCTCGCGCGGGAGAAGTCCCAGCACGTGCGAGGCGCGAACCTCAAAAAGCTGCGGCAACACATCAGGGGAGGCGATCCCACGTTCAAGCCCGGCGGAAAACGCCTCTGACGAGGATTCCTGCTCAGGTAAACCGGCCCCGACCAGCGAATGGTTGAGCAGCAAATGGTGCAGCTCGCCGGTCATTACGGTGCGAAAATAGTGGATTTGCTCAGCGTCAGCCTGGACCCACTTACAGTGCGTGCCGGGCATGACGTAGACAGAAGAAGGAGAGAGAGCGCGCGCGCCAAGCAGCTGCGTCTCTTCGCCGCGCATCACGTTGTGGTTATCGTCGCGAGAGACGCTCAAACCGGGAATAATCCAGATATTGTCGCCAACGGACGTCAACTGCTCGCCAATAGCGGAGAAATGGACGGGAACCGACAGGTAAGGTGCAATTTTCCAGCCTACGTTACTGCCCACCATTCCCGCCATTACCACCGGCGTGGCGCTGTCGCGCCAGTTTTGTGTGACCTCTGCTAACACCGCCTCGGGGGATTTACCGTTCAGGCGCGTCACGCCTGCTTCTGATTGCCTGCTCTCCAGGCACTGCTCGCCCTGATAAAGCCAGGCGCGCAGATTGGTCGATCCCCAGTCAATTGCGATGTAACGAGATGTCATGTGATTTCCTTCAGCCTTCGTGTCGAGCTGGCAATCATGGTAAGCGCCGCCTGCTCTGCCGCATCGCCGTCCTGATGCCGTATCGCATCGAACAGCGCTTTATGTTCCTGGAGAGTTTTTGGCATGTTGGCCTCATCACCCATCCAGGTACGTTCAAATACCGCTCGCTGTAGCGAGCTGATCGCCACGCTAAGCTGCTGTAAAACCGGGTTATGCACCGACTGCAGCACCGCTTCGTGGTAGCGAATGTCCGCCTCGTTGAACGCCTCCCGGTTCTGGTTATTGGCGATCATGTCGTTTAAAGCCGATTCAATCTGGGCCAAATCACCGGATGTCGCGCGTTCCGCCGCCCAGCGCGCAATTGCCGGCTCCACCAGGTTTCGAACTTCACTCATCGCGCCGATAAGCCGCGGGTCGTAGTCGTTTTCCAGCACCCACTGCAGCACGTCGGTATCGAGGTAGTTCCACTGGTTGCGCGGAGCAACAAATGCGCCGCGATAGCGCTTCATTTCAATCAGCCGCTTCGCCATCAGCGAGCGGAACACTTCCCGGATGATGTTGCGCGAGGTTTCAAACTCCTCGCACAGTTCAGCCTCTGCGGGGAGCGGCGAACCGGGAACGTATTTACCGCCCACAATCTGGGTGCCCAGCGTAATAACGATGCGATCGGTTTTATTGAGAGTCATGGAGAGTCCTTGTGCTCTGTATGTCCATCACTACTTTACCGCGACCGCTGAATTTCGCCTCACTTTTGCAGTACAAACGTGAGGCCATTCGTCTTTTCCGTGGTGACAATGTAGTACAATCAGTCAATGTTGTACTACAATCAAGATCACAAAAAGAACAATTCGATAAATACAGGGCAAAAAAAAGCCCCGGTTGATAACCGGGGCTGATGATTGAAAATAAGCGTTACTGCAGCACAAACTTCTCGATCGCGTAGGCAACGCCGTCTTCGAGGTTAGATTTTGTGACGAAATCAGCCACCTCTTTCACCGAAGGAATGGCGTTATCCATTGCCACGCCAACGCCCGCGAATTCAATCATCGCGATGTCGTTTTCCTGGTCGCCGAGCGCCATGATTTCTTCCTGCTTAATCCCTAACGCATCAGCAAGTGATTTCACGCCGGTGCCCTTATTGACGCGTTTATCGAGGATTTCGAGGAAGTACGGCGCACTTTTCAGCACGGTGTACTTCTCTTTTACCTCCGCCGGAATGCGCGCGATGGCTTTATCCAGGATCTCCGGCTCGTCGATCATCATCACCTTCAGGAACTGCGTCGCCGGATCCATTTTCTCGGCTTCACAGAACACCAGCGGAATGGTCGCAACGTAGGATTCATGCACCGTGTAGTAGCTGATATCGCGGTTGGCGGTGTAGAGCGTATTGCGATCGAGCGCGTGGAAGTGGGAGCCCACTTCACGGGACAGTTTTTCGAGGAACAGGTAGTCATCATAGCTCAGCGCAGTTTGCGCAACCGTGCTGCCGTCTGCGGCTTTCTGCACCAGCGCGCCGTTATAGGTGATGCAGTAATCGCCCGGCTGATTCATGTGCAGCTCTTTCAGGTAGCTGTGTACGCCCGCATACGGACGCCCCGTGGTCAGAACCACATTCACGCCCTTCGCTCGTGCGGCGGCGATCGCGTTTTTAACGGCAGGAGAGATAGTGTGGTCTGGCAGCAGCAGCGTGCCGTCCATATCGATTGCAATGAGTTTGATAGCCATGAGTTCCCCGGGATAAATGAGTGCTACCTCATGCTAACGCGATTAAGCACACAAAAATAGAGCTACATTGCGCAACAGAAACACCCCTTTTACGCTTACCCGAGGAACGACGACTTACTCGCGGGTGAGAACGATTTTACCGAATGCGCCGCGATCCAGATGTTCAAGGGCCTGTTCAAGCTCGTTAAAACGGTAGCGATGCTCAATCACCGGCTTCAGTCCCGTGACGTCAACAGCGCGGACCAAATCCTCCAGCGCCCGGCGGTGCCCCACGCCAATCCCCTGGATGACGGGGGATTTCAGCAGCAGCTCGCCAGCAGGCAGCGAAATGTCAGTCCCGGCCAGCACGCCAATGACGGAGATACGCCCGTGAACGGCAACGGCACGCAGGGAATGCTTCAGGTTTTCCCCTCCTACGGTTTCGATAATATGGTCGATGCCGCGATCCTGAGTCAGCGCCAATGCCTCTTCAGCCCAGTCACTCTTCAGGCGGTTAACGCCCTGGCTGGCGCCCAGTTTTTTGGCGAGCGCCAGTTTTTCATCGCTCCCCGAGGTGACAAACACCTCCGCTCCGTGCGCTTTTGCAATTTGCAGGGCGAAAATCGCCACGCCGCCCGTCCCCTGTACCAGCACCGATTGCCCGGCGCGGAGCTGACCCCGCTCCACCAGCGCGAACCAGGCGGTAAGCCCTGCGCAGGGTAACGTGCTGGCCTCTGCGTCATCCAGGCTTTCCGGTGAGGCTACCAGCGCGTTTTCATTTACAACCACATATTCGGCCAGCATTCCCTGGAAATAGCCGCCGGACGTTTTGTAGGGCAAATCACGCGCGTCTGCCTGCGGCTTGCCGTCGATCCACTCCGGGAAGAAGGTTGAAATGACGCGAGCGCCGGGTTTGAAACGCGTGACACCTTCACCTACGCTGTCCACCACGCCCGCCATGTCAGACGCCGGGGTGAACGGGAAGGAAAGCGGAATCGGCATCGTGCCTTCGATAACCATTTTATCGCGATAGTTGAGCGCAACGGCATTTACCCGTACGCGAACCTCACCGGGGCCTGGCTGTGGAACCGATTCATGAATGAGTTTGAGATTCTCGCGCCCGAGGGCGTTCATTGACCAGCGCTGCATTGTCTCTGTCATTTTTTTCTCCTGCCATCAGATAAGCTTCAGTAATGACAGTCTACCGTTGACTCCTCGTCACCAGTGGCGATAAGTTTTCTCTTCATTGACGCCTGAATGGATACAAACCGTGACCGATACGCTGAAAGATATTCCTGTTTTTGTCGCTGCCGTGGAGGCAGGAAGCTTTGCGCAGGCCGCAGTTCGCCTGCACCTGTCGCGCTCTGCGGTGGGTAAAAGCATTGCTCGACTTGAGGAACGTCTGGGAGTGCGGCTGTTTCAGCGCACTACCCGCAGCCAGCGGCTCACCGATAACGGCGCCCTGTTCTACGAGCGCTGCCTGCGCGCGCTGGAGGAGATCAAGAGCGCGGAATCCCTGCTGGAAACGGGGAAGCATCAGATCAACGGTCGGCTTCGTGTTGCCATGCCGGTGCTGTTTGGACGGCAGTGCGTCGCGCCGCTGCTGATTGAACTGGCGCAGGAACAGCCTGGGCTTGAGCTTGAAATGTCGTTCAGCGACCGCGTGGTGGATCTGGTCGAGGAAGGCTTCGATATGGCGGTACGTAACGGCACGCTGCAGGACAGCAGCGTGCTGGTGGCCAGAAAGCTGGGAGAACACCGCATGGTCCTGTGCGCCTCGCCCGACTATCTGCAAAAAAGAGGTCATCCAGGCGCTGTGGATGATTTATCCCGGCACGCGGCCATTAACTATCTGCGCGCAGGCCGCGTGCTATCCTGGCAGCTTATGGACAGCGACGGAACGCCGCGCACGTTTACGCCGCGGTCATCACTCAATATGGATGATTTGCAGGCCATCTGCGACGCGGCGGTGACCGGGCACGGCATTGCCTGGCTCCCCTGCTGGATGGCCATCAAAGAAATTCATCAGGGAAAGCTTGTCCCGCTCTTTATGCAGGCGCCGGATGTCCATTTTGACGTCCATGCCGTCTGGCAACAGACGCCGTACCTGCCCCTGAGGGTAAGAATGGCCATAGATGCGCTGGCGAGCCGTTTACCGGCGACGATGTCGCTGGACATTCCTGCGCCCATAAAAAAGCCGCGCTAAAAGCGCGGCCAGTTTTCATGCGGGATAGCGACTGTTAAATATCGATATTCGCCGCTTTCAGCGCGTTCTCTTCAATGAACGCACGACGTGGTTCTACCGCATCGCCCATCAGGGTGGTGAACAGCTGATCCGCAGCAATCGCGTCTTTAACGGTGACGCGCAGCATGCGACGGCTTTCCGGATCCATGGTGGTTTCCCACAGCTGATCCGGGTTCATTTCGCCCAGACCTTTATAACGCTGAATAGACAGACCGCGACGGGATTCTTTCACCAGCCAGTCCAGCGCCTGCTCGAAGCTTGCTACCGGCTGACGACGCTCGCCACGTTCGATGAAGGCATCGTCTTCGATCAGGCCGCGCAGCTTCTCGCCGAGGGTGCAGATACGGCGGTATTCCGGGCCGGTCACGAATTCGTGCTCCAGCGGGTAGTCGGTGTCGACGCCGTGAGTACGCACGCGAACAATCGGCTCAAACTGCTGTGCCGCATTCTGTTGAACGTCGAACTTCCACTGGCTGCCGTGCTGCTCTTTCTCGTTCAGCTCGCTCACCAGGGTATTCACCCAGCGGGTCACGGCCTGCTCGTTGCTCAGATCGGCTTCGGTCAGGGTTGGCTGATAGACCAGCTCCTTCAGCAGCGCTTTTGGATAGCGGCGTTCCATACGGCCAATCATTTTCTGCGTGGCGTTGAACTCGGAGACCAGACGCTCCAGCGGCTCGCCGGCCAGCGCTGGCGCGCTGGAGTTCGCATGCAGGGTCGCGCCATCAAGGGCAATCGCGATTTGGTACTGATCCATCGCGTCGTCATCTTTAATGTACTGTTCCTGCTTGCCTTTCTTCACCTTGTACAGCGGCGGCTGGGCAATGTAGACGTGACCGCGCTCAACGATTTCCGGCATCTGACGATAGAAGAAGGTCAACAGCAGCGTACGGATGTGCGAGCCGTCGACGTCCGCATCGGTCATGATGATGATGCTGTGATAGCGCAGCTTGTCCGGGTTGTACTCGTCGCGGCCAATGCCGCAGCCGAGCGCGGTGATGAGCGTCGCCACTTCCTGAGAAGAGAGCATCTTGTCGAAGCGCGCTTTCTCAACGTTGAGGATTTTACCCTTCAGCGGCAGGATCGCCTGGTTCTTACGGTTACGGCCCTGCTTCGCAGAACCGCCCGCGGAGTCCCCTTCCACGAGGTACAGTTCGGACAGCGCCGGGTCACGTTCCTGACAGTCAGCCAGCTTGCCCGGCAGGCCTGCCAGGTCCAGCGCGCCTTTACGACGGGTCATTTCACGGGCTTTACGCGCTGCTTCACGAGCACGTGCCGCATCGATAATTTTGCCCACCACGATTTTCGCGTCGTTCGGGTTTTCCAGCAGGTATTCGCTCAGCAGTTCGTTCATCTGCTGCTCAACCGCCGATTTCACCTCGGAAGAGACCAGCTTGTCTTTGGTCTGTGAGGAGAACTTCGGATCCGGCACCTTCACGGAAACCACGGCAATCAGGCCTTCACGGGCGTCATCACCGGTGGCGCTGACTTTCGCTTTTTTGCTGTAGCCTTCTTTGTCCATGTAGGCGTTCAGGGTACGGGTCATCGCCGCGCGGAAGCCCGCTAGGTGAGTACCGCCGTCGCGCTGTGGAATGTTGTTGGTAAAGCAGTAGATGTTTTCCTGGAAACCGTCGTTCCACTGCAGCGCCACTTCCACGCCAATACCGTCTTTTTCGGTGGAGAAATAGAAGATATTCGGATGAATTGGCGTTTTGTTCTTGTTCAGATACTCAACAAACGCCTTGATACCGCCTTCGTAGTGGAAGTGGTCTTCTTTGTTGTCACGCTTGTCGCGCAGGCGAATAGAGACGCCGGAGTTCAGGAACGACAGTTCACGCAGGCGCTTCGCCAGGATGTCGTACTCAAATTCAGTGACGTTGGTGAAGGTTTCAAGACTCGGCCAGAAACGCACCATGGTACCGGTTTTATCGGTATCACCGGTAACGGCCAGCGGGGCTTCAGGCACACCGTGCTGATAGATCTGACGGTGAATTTTGCCTTCGCGCTGAATAACCAGCTCCAGCTTTTGCGACAGGGCGTTTACTACGGAAACGCCTACGCCGTGCAGGCCGCCGGAAACCTTATAGGAGTTATCGTCGAACTTACCGCCTGCGTGCAGTACGGTCATGATCACTTCCGCAGCCGATACGCCCTCTTCCGGGTGAATACCGGTCGGGATGCCACGGCCGTCATCGGTAACGGACACAGAGTTATCCGCATGGATGGTGACCACGATGTCTTTACAGTGACCCGCGAGCGCTTCGTCGATAGCGTTATCTACCACCTCGAATACCATGTGGTGCAGACCGGTGCCGTCATCCGTGTCGCCGATATACATACCCGGGCGCTTACGCACCGCATCCAGCCCTTTCAGGACTTTGATACTGGAGGAGTCATAAGAATTCGACATCAACGTTTCTCGCTCATTTCAACTTGGGTTAATCCGTTATTTTACCCTTTTCCACGGTAAACATCTTCGAATTTTCGTCCGACATGTCCATAACGTGTTCAGCGCTAATGGCGCTGACGAAAACCTGCGACTGCGTGGCTTTTAAGCGGCTGGCAAGCAGGCCGCGCCGCGCGTCGTCAAGTTCCGAGGCAAAATCATCTATCAGGTACAGGCAGCGTCGTCCGCTCTCGCGGGTGAGGAACTCCCCCTGCGCCAGGCGTAGCGCGCACATCAGGAGCTTGAGCTGCCCGCGCGACAGCGTGTCTTCCACCGGCGCACCGTCGGCACGAATGCGGAAATCCGCCTTGTGCGGGCCGTGCGCGGTGTAGGTCAACATCCGGTCGCGCTCGAAGCTTCTCTCTAACACCTCGGCATAATCCGTCTCTTTCTCCCAGCCACGCTGGAAGGAGAAGGTGAGAGAGAACTCGGGTAAAAACTGTTTGCAGGTGTCGGCCATATCTTCGGCGATACCCGCGCTGTATTCGGCACGCCAGCGGCTGATCTGTTCCGCAAGAGGGATGAGTTCCATGTCCCACGGACGCAGCTGTGCGTAGCGCGTGACCTGGCGCAACGCGGCGTTACGCTGTTTAAGCAGACGCTTCAGGTTGCTCCAGGCGTTAAAGAAACCGGCTTCATTGTGAAAGCATCCCCAGTCGAGGAACGCTCTTCTGTATTTGGGGCCGCCGTTGAGTAAAGTAAACCCCTCGGGCGTAATCAGCTGCATTGGCATCAGCAGCGCCAGCTCCGCCACCTTATGGCCGTCGGTGCCGTCGATGCGCACCTTGCTATCGCCCTGCTTGTCTTTGGTCAGGCCGATGGCGGTTTCCCGCTCTGCGCCCTGCAAACGCCCGTGCAGAACAAAGGATTCTTGCTCGTGGCGAATGACGCGACCAATCTGCAAACTGCGAAACGCCCGGCCATGGCCGAGCGTATAGATGGCTTCCAGCACGCTGGTTTTGCCGCTGCCGTTCGCGCCAACCAGGAAGTTAAAGCCGGGGGATAAAGCGAGATCCGCGCTTTCGATATTGCGAAAGTCGCGGATCAACAGACGGGTGAGCGACATTACAGTCTCATTGGCATGACAACATAAGCCGCGCTTTGGCTGGCCGCATCTTCAATCTGTACGCTCGAAACGGAGTCGGTCAGCAGAATGCGCACATTCTCGCATTTCAGTGCATTGAGCACATCCAGCACGTAGCTGACGTTGAAGCCGATTTCCATCTCAGCCCCGGCGTAGGTGACGTCCAGAATCTCTTCTGCCTCTTCCTGCTCCGGGTTGTTGGCGGTGATTTTGATCTGGTTTTCACTCACGTACAGGCGTACGCCGCGGAATTTCTCGTTCGAGAGAATGGCCGCGCGGGCAAACGCCTGCTTGAGGCTATCGCAGCCCGCTTCCAGCGTTTTGTCCGGGTTCTTCGGCAATACGCGGCGATAATCCGGGAAACGGCCATCAACCAGCTTCGAAGTGAAGACAAAATCGCCCACGTGGGCACGGATGTTATTGCTGCCAATCTGCACCCGCAGCGGCGTGTCACCGCCGTCGAGCATACGCATCAGTTCAATCACGCCTTTACGCGGCACGATCACCGAATGGTTCGGCAGTGAGTCGCCAATCGGCATGGAACAGACCGCCAGACGGTGGCCGTCTGTGGCCACGGTACGCAGCTCTTCACCTTCGGTTTCGAACAGCATGCCGTTTAAGTAGTAACGAACGTCCTGATGCGCCATGGAGAACTGCGTGGCTTCAATCAGACGCTTCATCGTCGCCTGCGGAAGAGTGAATTCTACTTCACTCTGCCAGTCGTCCAGGTTCGGGAAGTCCGCAGCGGGCAGCGTGGAGAGCGAGAAACGGCTGCGGCCAGAGCGCACCAGCATGCGGTCGCCTTCCAGCTGCACGGCGATTTCAGCGCCTTCCGGCAACCCGCGGCAAATATCAAAGAATTTACGTGCCGGAACCGTGGTCGCGCCCGCGTCGTGCGGCTGCGTCAACGTAACGCGCGCGATCATTTCCATTTCCAGATCTGTACCGGTCAGCGACAGCGTACCGTCCGCGACCTGAAGCAGCAGGTTTCCGAGAATAGGCAGCGTTGGGCGGCCGCCTAATGGGCCACTCACCTGTTGCAGCGGTTTTAATAAATGTTCACGTTCAACGGTAAATTTCATAGCGTCACGATGATAATGTTCTGATTAGATTGGAAAAATCTTCTTTTATGTCGTGGCTTTCTTCGCGTAACTGCTCAATCTTGCGACACGCGTGCAGCACGGTCGTATGGTCACGGCCACCAAACGCATCGCCGATTTCCGGCAGACTGTGGTTGGTTAACTCCTTTGCCAGCGCCATCGCCATCTGACGCGGACGCGCCACCGAGCGGGAACGACGTTTAGACAGTAAATCTGCCACTTTGATCTTGTAGTACTCAGCCACCGTCTTTTGAATATTGTCGATGGTGACCAGTTTTTCCTGCAATGCCAACAAATCGCGCAGCGCTTCACGCACAAAATCGATGGTGATCGCACGACCGGTGAAGTTGGCATTGGCGATAACGCGGTTCAGCGCCCCTTCCAGCTCACGCACGTTGGAGCGCAGGCGCTTGGCGATGAAGAACGCCACTTCACCCGGCAGGCGTATGTCGTTCTCATCGGCTTTCTTCATCAGGATCGCGACGCGGGTTTCCAGCTCCGGTGGCTCGATCGCCACGGTGAGGCCCCAGCCGAAGCGGGATTTGAGACGATCTTCAACACCGTTGATCTCTTTAGGATAACGATCCGAGGTCAAAATGATCTGCTGATTGCCTTCCAGCAGGGCGTTGAAGGTGTGGAAAAATTCTTCCTGCGATCGTTCTTTATTGGCAAAGAACTGGATGTCATCGATCAGCAGCGCGTCAACGGAACGGTAGTAGCGTTTAAACTCTTCGATCGCATTGTTTTGCAAGGCTTTTACCATGTCCTGAACGAAGCGCTCGGAGTGCATATACACCACTTTCGCGTTGGGCTTGCGCGCCATAATGCCGTTACCTACCGCATGCAGCAGGTGGGTTTTACCGAGACCCGTGCCGCCATACAGGAACAGCGGGTTGTAAGCACCGCCGGGGTTATCGGCAACCTGACGGGCTGCCGCGCGCGCCAGCTGGTTCGACTTACCTTCAACGAAGTTATCGAACGTGTGTTTCACGTTAACGTTAGAGCGGTAAGTTGGCTCTGCGGGGGCAGGGACGTTATCCCAGCCCTGACGAGCAGGTGCAACGCGAGGCGCCGGAGCCGGAACAGCCTGAGCGGGCGCGGCTACATTTACGGTTTCACGAACGGTTTGGGTGACCGGCTTTGTGCCCACTTCAAAACGCAGCTGTGGGACATCTGACCCGCAAAAATCGTTCAGCAGGCCATTGATGTTATTGAGGTACTTGTCTCTTACCCAATCGAGCACAAAACGGTTTGGCGCATACAAAGCCAGCGTGTTATCGCTCAGCTCCGCCTGCAACGGGCGGATCCACATACTGAATTCTGTGGCTGGTAACTCATCCTGCAATCGGGCAAGACACTGCTGCCAAAGCGAAAGTGACACGGCGGACTCCACTCGAACAATAAAAGAAAACTATTGAATATTCATGATTGTTGGCGCACATCGACATGACCCTGCGTAAAGGGGGACGTGCGAATTGCTATCTGCAATTTATCCTAACCAGGATCCTGGGATCCCGATCGGGACCGCGGATCATAGCGTAAACTGAGCCAGAGATCTTCTGTTTCTCACAGATTCTTCCCGATTTATCCACAGGAAGATCTGAAACCGGGTAAGTGTAAACGATCCTGGCGCGAGTGCCCCGCGATTTAGCCCGCATATTGGAAAATTTAATGAGCAGCGACAATTTATTGCTTAAATGATCTAACGAAGATCCGGGACGATCCTTGCGCTTTGTTGGCGAGGCCGTATAATCCTCGACCCGGCGCGTGATGCTCATCTTCCTGCGTCGTCCGTTGCTCATTTTCCACGCGAAATCGTGCGGAAATACGCGGGAAATAAGGAAAGAGAATTGACTCCGGAGTGTACAATTATTACAATCCGGCCTCTTTAATCACCCACGGCTTCGGCGTCCGTCATTCGAAACTCGGTCGGGCATCCGCAAAAGTCATGAATTTTTTCAAGTTTAGGTAGAAATCGCCATGAAACGCACTTTTCAACCGTCTGTACTGAAGCGCAACCGTTCTCACGGCTTCCGTGCTCGTATGGCTACTAAAAATGGTCGTCAGGTTCTGGCACGTCGTCGTGCTAAAGGCCGCGCTCGTCTGACCGTTTCCAAGTAATAAAGCTAACCCCTGAGTGGTTAAGCTAGCATTTCCCAGGGAGTTACGTTTGTTAACTCCCACTCATTTCACTTTCGTCTTCCAGCAGCCACAACGGGCTGGCACGCCGCAAATCACCATCCTCGGCCGCCAAAATTCGCTGGGGCATCCCCGCATCGGTCTCACAGTCGCTAAGAAAAACGTTAAGCGTGCGCATGAACGCAACCGGATTAAACGTCTGACGCGTGAAAGCTTCCGTTTACGTCAGCACGAACTGCCTTCTATGGATTTCGTGGTGGTGGCTAAAAAGGGGGTTGCCGACCTCGATAACCGTGCTCTCTCGGAAGCGTTGGAAAAATTATGGCGCCGCCACTGTCGCCTGGCTCACGGGTCCTGATAGCCCTCATTCGGGTCTATCAACGCCTGATTAGTCCGCTACTCGGGCCGCACTGCCGTTTCACACCAACATGCTCAAGCTACGGAATTGAGGCATTGCGCAGGTTTGGAGTGATAAAAGGCAGTTGGTTGACGGTGAAACGCGTATTAAAATGCCACCCTTTACACCCCGGTGGAGACGACCCCGTCCCCCCAGGACCTTTTGATACCAGAGAACACTAACGATGGATTCGCAACGCAATCTTCTTATCATCGCTTTGTTGTTCGTGTCTTTCATGATCTGGCAGGCATGGGAGCAGGATAAAAATCCTCAACCCCAGCAGCAGACCACGCAGACCACGACCACCGCAGCGGGTAGCGCCGCCGACCAGGGCGTACCGGCCAGTGGCCAGGGGAAACAGATTACGGTTAAGACCGATGTGCTTGAGCTGACTATCAACACCCGTGGTGGTGATGTTGAGCAGGCGCTGCTGTTGACCTACCCGAAAGAGCTGAAGTCTAACGAACCGTTCCAGTTACTGGAAACCACACCGGAGTTCCTGTATCAGGCGCAGAGCGGCCTGACCGGTCGTGATGGCCCGGACAACCCTGCTAACGGTGCGCGTCCACTGTATAACGTCGAGAACGACACCTTTGTACTGGCTGATGGCCAGAACGAACTCGTTATCCCGATGACCTACACCGACGCGGCAGGCAACACCTTCACCAAAACCTTCACCCTGAAACGCGGTGAGTATGCGGTGAACGTGGGCTACAGCGTACAGAACGCCGGTGCGAAACCGCTGGAACTGTCTACCTTCGGTCAGCTGAAGCAGTCCATCAATCTGCCGTCACACCGTGACACCGGAAGCAGCAACTTTGCGCTGCATACCTTCCGTGGCGCGGCGTACTCCACGCCTGATGCGAAGTACGAGAAATACAAATTCGACACCATTGCCGATAACGAAAACCTGAACGTCAGCTCCAAAGGCGGTTGGGTCGCAATGCTGCAGCAGTATTTCGCGACCGCGTGGATCCCGAATAACGACGGTACGAATAACTTCTACACCGCGAACCTGGGCAACGGTATTGCAGCCATCGGCTACAAATCACAGCCTGTTCTGGTTCAGCCGGGTCAAACCGGTAAGCTGGCAAGCACCCTGTGGGTCGGCCCGGAAATCCAGGACAAAATGGCTGCCGTCGCGCCGCACCTGGATCTGACCGTTGATTACGGCTGGTTGTGGTTCATCTCTCAGCCGCTGTTTAAGCTGCTGAAGTTCATCCACAGCTTCCTGGGTAACTGGGGCTTCTCCATCATCGTTATCACCTTCATCGTTCGTGGCATCATGTACCCGCTGACCAAAGCGCAGTACACCTCCATGGCGAAGATGCGCATGCTGCAGCCGAAGATTCAGGCGATGCGTGAGCGTCTGGGTGATGATAAACAGCGTCAGAGCCAGGAAATGATGGCCCTGTATAAGGCAGAGAAAGTGAACCCCCTGGGTGGTTGCTTCCCGCTGCTGATTCAGATGCCAATCTTCCTTGCGTTGTACTACATGCTGATGGGTTCCGTTGAGCTGCGCCACGCGCCGTTCGCCCTGTGGATCCATGACCTGTCCGCACAGGACCCGTACTACATCCTGCCGATCCTGATGGGCGTGACGATGTTCTTCATCCAGAAGATGTCGCCAACCACCGTGACCGACCCGATGCAGCAGAAGATCATGACCTTTATGCCGGTCATCTTCACCGTGTTCTTCCTGTGGTTCCCGTCAGGTCTGGTGCTGTACTATATCGTCAGCAACCTGGTGACCATCATCCAGCAGCAGCTGATTTACCGTGGTCTGGAAAAACGTGGCCTGCATAGCCGCGAAAAGAAAAAGTCCTGATTCGGTAAGATAACGCTAAAATAAGGGCGGTCGATTGACCGCCTTTTTTATTTGTATTGAACGAGAGCAACCATGAGCCATAACGACACTATCGTCGCCCAGGCAACCCCACCGGGACGCGGTGGTGTAGGCATTCTGCGCATCTCCGGCCTGAAGGCGCGCGAGGTGGCAGAAGCGGTGCTGGGTAAACTGCCAAAGCCACGCTACGCTGATTACCTGCCGTTTAAAGATGCCGACGGCACGCCGCTGGACCAGGGCATTGCGCTGTGGTTCCCCGGCCCGAACTCCTTTACCGGCGAAGACGTGCTGGAGCTGCAGGGCCACGGCGGCCCGGTTATCCTCGACTTGCTGTTAAAACGTATTCTGACCCTGCCAGGCCTGCGCATTGCGAAGCCGGGCGAATTCTCCGAGCGTGCCTTCCTGAACGACAAGCTCGACCTGGCACAGGCCGAGGCGATTGCAGACCTGATCGACGCCAGCTCTGAACAGGCGGCCCGCTCCGCCCTTAACTCGCTGCAGGGGGCATTCTCCGCGCGTGTGAATCACCTTGTGGAAGCACTTACTCACCTGCGAATCTATGTCGAAGCGGCTATCGACTTCCCGGACGAGGAAATCGACTTCCTCTCTGACGGTAAAATCGAAGCACAGCTGAACCAGGTGATGAGCGATCTGGATGCCGTCCGCGCCGAAGCGCGTCAGGGCAGCCTGCTGCGTGAAGGGATGAAGGTCGTCATTGCTGGTCGCCCTAACGCCGGGAAATCGAGCCTGCTGAACGCCCTGGCGGGCCGTGAAGCGGCGATCGTGACCGACATAGCCGGCACCACCCGCGACGTGCTGCGCGAGCATATCCACATCGACGGGATGCCGCTGCACATTATCGACACCGCGGGCCTGCGCGATGCGAGCGATGAAGTCGAGCGTATCGGCATCGAACGCGCCTGGCAGGAAATCGAGCAGGCCGACCGCGTGCTGTTTATGGTGGACGGCACAACGACCGACGCCGTCGATCCGGCGGAGATCTGGCCGGACTTTATCGCCCGTCTGCCGGCCAAGCTGCCTATCACCGTGGTGCGTAACAAAGCGGACGTTACCGGCGAAACGCTGGGCATCAGCGATGTGAATGGTCACTCACTTATTCGCCTGTCGGCGCGGACCGGTGAAGGCGTGGACGACCTGCGTAACCATCTCAAGCAGAGCATGGGCTTTGACACCAGCATGGAAGGCGGCTTCCTGGCGCGTCGTCGTCACCTGCAGGCGCTGGAAGAGGCGGCACGCCATCTTGACCAGGGCAAAGCGCAGCTGATTGGTGCGTGGGCGGGTGAACTGCTGGCGGAAGAGCTGCGTCTGGCGCAGCAGAATCTGAGCGAGATCACCGGGGAGTTTACGTCGGACGATCTGCTGGGACGGATCTTCTCAAGCTTCTGTATTGGTAAGTAATTCCCGCTAGTCCATGGTGATTTCCTCCTGGGAAATCACCATTGTCCAAATGGCAACTCGCCTAATCCCATTTCACCCCCTATCCTGCATGCCTGCATCTATGGGGGGTTTATGGCGCGTTTTCTGTTTTGTAGTTTCGCATTAGTTCTGCTTTATCCGTCGGGTATTGATATGTATCTGGTGGGATTACCGCACATCGCCCGCGATCTGGGTGCCAGCGAAGCGCAGCTGCATATCGCGTTTTCGGCCTACCTCGCAGGAATGGCGTCGTCGATGGTCTTTGCCGGGAAGATCGCGGATAAGGCTGGCCGTCAGCCCGTCGCAATAACCGGAGCCATCATCTTTGCCCTGGCCTCTCTTCTCTGCTCACAGGCACAGAACAGCACCTTGTTCCTGGCTGGACGGTTCATCCAGGGCATTGGAGCCGGCGGCTGTTACGTGGTGGCGTTTGCCATTTTGCGCGACACCTTAAGCGCCCAGCGACGCGCTAAAGTGCTCTCCATGCTGAACGGGATAACCTGCATCATTCCGGTCCTGGCACCGGTTGTAGGCTATCTGATCATGCTGAAATTCCCGTGGCAGAGCCTGTTCTGGACCATGGCTGCCATGGGCGCCCTGGTCTTTGTGCTGTCGATCGCCGTACTGAAAGAGACCCATCCGGGCTCGCAGAATCCCAGCCATACCGCGACCATTCATCCGGCAGAGAAACTTCTCAATCGCTTTTTCCTCAGCCGTCTGGCCGTAACCACGTTAAGCGTGGCGGTGATCCTGACGTATGTAAACGTTTCCCCGGTGTTGCTGATGGAGACCATGGGTTTCGATCGCGGTGAGTATTCAACGGTGATGGCATTAACCGCCATGGTCAGTATGGCCGTCTCATTTTCTACCCCCTTCGCGCTGAATATCTTCCGCCAGCGCACGCTGATGCTGACCTCGCAGGTACTGTTTCTCGCCGCAGGTGTGGTTCTGGCAACCACCAGCTCTCATGCGCTGATGCTGGTGGGCATTACGCTCATCTGTGCCGGGTTCTCGGTTGGCTTTGGCGTGGCGATGAGTCAGGCGCTCGGCCCGTTCTCGCTGCGGGCAGGCGTGGCAAGCTCGGTGCTGGGGATTGCGCAGGTCTGCGGTTCGTCTCTGTGGATATGGCTGGCGGCAGTCATCGGACTTAACGCGCTCAATATGCTGATCGGGATTCTGATTGGCTGTAGCATAGTCTGCATCACCTTACTTATGGTCATCCAGCCCGCGGCACAGTATGAAGAAGCCCATCAGCAGTCTCGATCTTAACCTGTTGCTTTGCCTGCAGCTTTTGCTGCAGGAGCGCAGCGTCACCAAAGCCGCGAAGCGGATGAACGTGACGCCGTCGGCAGTGAGTAAATCGCTGGCCAGGCTGCGCGACTGGTTTGACGACCCGCTGTTTGTCAAAACGCCGTTAGGGCTGCTGCCTACGCCGCTGACGGTCAGCCTGGAGCAGGATTTGGCCGACTGGATGCAGATCGGCAACCAGATCCTCGATAAATCTCACCATGATTCGCCTGGCGGGCTGACGTTTGTGCTGGCCGCCGAAACGCCGCTGATGCTCATCCGCTTTAACGCCCTGCTTGAGCAGGTGAACCAGCGTTATCCGCAGGCGACGGTGAAGATGCGTCACTGGGATTACGACTCGCTGGACGCCATTACGCGCGGGGAAGTGGACGTTGGCTTCACCGGTCGCGAAACCCACCCGCGCTCGCGTGAACTGCTGAAGCTGATGCCGTGGTTTATCGACTACGAAATCCTGTTTAGCGACCGTCCATACGTCTACTTGCGTGAGGACCACCCCGCTCTGCAGGAGGAGTGGAATCTGGAGACCTTCCTGCGCTATCCCCATATCAGTATCTTCTGGGAACGGAGCGACACGTGGGCGCTGGATGAGGTGCTAAAAGAGATGGGGCGGGAGAGAAACATTGCCATGTGTTTGCCGGGCTTTGAGCAGTCGATGTTTATGGCGGCGCAGCCCGGCCATAACTATATCGCCACGGCTCCCCACTACTGCCGCCACTACAATGAACTCCACCAGCGGAAGCTGATCGCGCTTCCTATTCCCATTGACGAAGCGCAGGCTGAAAAGCTGACCGTTCCCTTCACGCTGATCTGGCATAAACGGAACAGCCATAATCCGAAAATCCTCTGGCTGCGGGAGACCATCAAGGCGTTGTACGGTGGCAGCGATCCAATTTTTGCCTAAGAAAATGTAAAGTTCGGCCTTCAGGCTTCTCTTACTCCGATTTACTGATTAAAACAGGAGTCAAGTTAAGCGATAATCATGTAACCGTTTAACCGATTACGACCATTATCAAGGAGCGAAAAATGGCAACGCACTTTGCAAGAGGGATACTTACAGAAGGACGTCTCGTATCGGCCAGACTCTCTTCAGCCTGTCACAGTGAGGCGCTCAAACTCCCCGAACACCGCAGGACGCGGTTTTTAGCCTCGAGAGCACTTCTCGCAGAACTGCTGTTTATGCTGTACGGCGCCAGCGAACTCCCGGAGATCATCACGCAACCAGAAGGCCGCCCGGTCTTTGCTGACCCGGAACTCCCCCGTTTTTCCATTGCCTATACGGGCAATATCATTGGCGTGGCGCTGACCACCGAAGGGGATTGCGGGCTGGATATGGAGCTTCAGCGTGCGACGCGGAGCTTCCACGGCGCAAGCCCGCACGATGACTACCCGCTCTCCAGTAATGAGAAGCTGTGGGTACGCAACCAGAACGACTCCGTCGAGGCCAGAGCCCAGCTCATCACCCTGCGCCAGAGTATTCGCAAGCTCTGCGGATGCGCTTCAGACGACGCCAGTCTGTTGCAATTGTTGCCCGGCTCCGGACGCCTGCGTGCCGCTAAAGCCACGCTTGTAGAGGCGCTCAGCGATGCAGAAGATGTGTTGATATGGTCTGTTGCAGTTAGCCCAGCCATCGAACGGCTAAAGATTTGGGAATTTGACAGTAAAGAGGGATGGAGTAGCCTTCCGGATGTGCCCGAGCGCGCCAACGAGCCCGCCGCACGCCTGATGCGTTTAACCAGTTTACCGGCAGAAAAAGCATTTACCCATAGCTGATCCAATCAGGGTCATCATGATGAAACAGGAGTAATCATGTCTGATACGTTGAAAGTAGTTACGTTACTGGGAAGCCTGCGCAAAGGTTCATTTAACGGAATGGTTGCCCGCACGCTGCCGCAGTTGGCCCCGGCAGGTATGGAAATTAGCGCCCTGCCATCTATTGGCGATATCCCGCTGTATGATGCAGATGTCCAGCAGGAAGAGGGGTTCCCGCAGAGCGTGGAGGCGATAGCCGAGCAGATCCGCCAGGCCGACGGTGTGGTCATTGTCACGCCGGAGTATAACTACTCGGTTCCGGGTGGCCTGAAGAACGCCATTGACTGGTTATCCCGTTTACCGGAGCAGCCGCTGTCTGGCAAACCGGTGCTGATCCAGACCAGCTCAATGGGCGCGATTGGTGGCGCACGCTGCCAGTATCACCTGCGTCAGATTCTGGTGTTCCTGGATGCGATGGTGATGAACAAGCCGGAATTTATGGGCGGTGTGATTCAAAACAAGGTCGACCCGCAGACGGGTGAAGTGGTGGATCAGAGCACGCGTGACCATCTCTCTGGCCAGCTGACCGCGTTCGGGGATTATATTAAGCGGGTTAAAGCCTGATAAAAAAGCCCGGTGGCGCCAGCGCTTACCGGGCCTACACTCGTCTGTAGGTCAGGTAAGCGAAGCGCCACCTGACACCACAAACCGCACCTTAGTGCGCGTCAATAAACACAATCTTCAACACAAACAGCAGCGCAACGATAATCACGCACGGGCTGAGTTCGCGGAAGCGGCCGGTACCGATCTTCATTACGCAGTAAGAGATAAAGCCCAGCGCGATACCTTCGGTGATCGAGAAGCTGAACGGCATCATCACGGCGGTAATAAAGGCTGGCACCGCTTCGGTTAAATCTTCCCACTTCACGCGCGCCAGGCTCGACGTCATCAGCACGCCCACGTAAATCAGTGCGCCGGCAGCCGCATACGGTGGAACCATACCCGCCAGCGGAGAGAGGAAGATCACCAGCAGGAACAGGATACCCACCACCACCGCCGTCAGGCCGGTACGGCCACCCACGGACACGCCGGAAGAGGATTCAATGTAAGCGGTAACAGATGAGGTGCCAATGAAAGAACCCGCCACGGAAGAGATGCTGTCCACATACAGCGCCTGCTTCATGCGCGGGAATTTGCCTTTCTCGTCAGCCAGACCCGCTTTGTCCGTCACGCCAATCAGCGTACCGGAGGAGTCAAACAGGTTGACCAGCATGAAGGAGAAGATCACGCCCGCCAGGCCCAGGTTCAGGGAACCCGCCAGGTCAACGTGACCAATCACGGTTGAGACGCTCGGCGGCGCAGAGACAATACCGCTGTAATGCACGTCACCCAGCATCCAGCCCAGCAGCGTGGTCACGATGATAGAGACCAGCACCGCAGCGTGGATGTTGCGCGACGCCAGGATCGCGATGATGAAGAAGCCCAGCACGCCCAGCAGCACGCTGTGCGAGGTCAGGTTACCGATGCTCACCAGCGTTTCCGGGTTCGCCACGATCACACCGGCGTTTTTCAGCCCCATCATGCCGATGAACAGACCGATACCGCTGGTGATACCCACGCGCAGGCTCACCGGGATATTGGCAATCATCCAGTAGCGGACGCGGAAGATGGTCAGCAGCAGCAGGCCGACCGCACCCCAGAAGATAGCGCCCATACCAACCTGCCACGGCAGGCCCATCGCCTGAACCACCACGAACGCGAAGAACGCATTCAGGCCCATAGCGGGTGCCAGCGCCACAGGCAGGTTAGCGAAAACGCCCATCAGGATGCTGCCAAGGGCCGCGATCAGACAGGTGGTAACAAAGACGGCGCTGGTGTCCATGCCAGCGACGCCCAGAATTTGCGGGTTCACAAAAACGATATAGACCATCGTCAGGAAGGTGGTGAAACCGGCGATCACTTCGGTGCGTGCCGTTGTGCCGTGCTCGCGCAGTTTGAATACGCGCTCAAGCAGACCCTGACCAGATGTCTGGGTTGTGTGTTGTTGACTCATCATCAATTTCCGAACAAGGAGGGAAAATTCGTCGCTATCCTATACCAAAATGCGACAATAGTGGCGGTTACGGGATACTTTTTTCATTGATTATGCTTATACGGCAACGATTGCGTCTCGTAAATCTGTCGTACGTAAACGTTAAACTTGTTAAAAGGGAAGGGCATGTCCGGAATTGAAGCGGTATTTTTCGACTGTGACGGTACGCTGGTCGACAGTGAGGTCATTTGTTCCCGCGCGTATGTCGCCATGTTCCAGGAATTTGGCATTACGCTCGATCTCGAAGAGGTGTTCAAACGCTTTAAGGGCGTGAAGCTGTACGAGATCATCGACATCATTAACGAAGAGCACGGGGTGGATCTGGCGAAAGCGGAGCTGGAACCAGTGTACCGCGCCGAGGTCGCACGCCTCTTCGACTCAGAACTGGAAGTTATTGCCGGGGCTAACGCGCTGCTGGATGCGATGACGGTGCCAATCTGCGTAGTTTCCAACGGTCCAGTCAGCAAAATGCAGCATTCACTGGGCAAGCTTGAAATGCTGCACCACTTTCCGGAAAAACTGTTCAGCGGCTACGATATCCAGCGCTGGAAGCCCGATCCGGCGCTGATGTTCCACGCGGCGAAAGCGATGAACGTCAACGTGGAGAACTGCATTCTGGTGGATGACTCGCCTGCGGGCGCCCAGTCGGGGATTGATGCGGGGATGGAGGTGTTTTACTTCTGTGCCGATCCGCACAACAAGCCGATCGATCATCCAAAAGTGACGACCTTTACCGATCTGGCGCAATTGCCAGAGTTGTGGAAGGCGCGCGGGTGGGATATTACGCGTTAAGCTAACGTAGGGCGGGTAAGCGCCAGCGCCACCCGCCACAAACATCACTCTTTCGGATCTTTACCCGCCAGCAGCTTGTCCAGCTCGTCGCCGCCCACGTGACGGAAGTCCTGACCCTTCACGAAGTAGAAAATATATTCGCAAATGTTCTGGCAGCGGTCGCCGATACGCTCGATAGAGCGCGCGCAGAACAGGGCCGTCAGCACGCTTGGGATCGTACGGGAATCTTCCATCATGTAGGTCATCAGCTGACGCACAATGCCTTCATACTCCTGGTCAACTTTCTTGTCTTCACGGTAGATACGGACCGCTTCGTCCAGATCCATGCGCGCAAAGGCATCCAGCACGTCGTGCAGCATCTGCACGGTGTGGCGGCCCAGCGACTCCAGGCTCACCAGCAGCGGCTGATGCTGCTGGGAAAACTTCTCCAGCGCGGTGCGGCAGATTTTATCCGCCACGTCACCAATACGTTCCAGCTCGGCGATGGTTTTAATGATCGCCATTACCAGACGCAGGTCGCTCGCGGTCGGCTGACGCTTGGCGATAATACGCACGCAGGCTTCGTCGATCGCCACTTCCATCATGTTGACGTTATGGTCGCCTTCGATGACGCGCTTCGCCAGCTCGCTGTCCTGGTTATGCATTGCCGTAATCGCATCAGAAAGCTGCTGCTCAACCATGCCACCCATGGTCATCACCTGCGTGCGAATACTTTCCAGCTCTGCGTTGAACTGGCCTGAAATGTGTTTATTAAGATTGAGGTTGTCCATGGTTTCTCCACATGCACTAAGGCAAATCAACCGTAGCGGCCAGTAATATAATCTTCGGTTTGTTTCTTCGCGGGCCGGGTGAACAGCGCGTCCGTATCGCTGAACTCAATCAACTCGCCCAGGTACATAAACGCCGTGTGATCTGAGCAACGCGCAGCCTGCTGCATGTTGTGGGTCACGATAACCACGGTGTAATCCTGCTTCAGCTCGGTGATCAGCTCTTCAATACGGCCGGTTGAGATCGGGTCCAGCGCTGAACATGGTTCATCCAGCAGCAACACTTCCGGGCGAATGGCGATACCGCGCGCAATGCACAGACGCTGCTGTTGACCACCGGAGAGAGAGTACCCGCTCTGATGAAGTTTATCTTTGGTTTCGTTCCATAATGCGGCCTTGGTCAATGCCCACTGCACGCGCTCGTCCATGTCCGCACGGGAGAGCTTCTCAAACAGGCGAACGCCAAACGCGATGTTGTCATAGATGGACATCGGGAACGGCGTCGGTTTCTGGAACACCATGCCCACTTTGGCACGCAGCAGGGCGATATCCTGGGCCTGGGTCAGAATGTTTTCGCCATCCAGGATAATTTCACCTTCAGCGCGCTGCTCCGGATAGAGCGAATACATTTTGTTAAAGGTACGCAGCAGCGTGGACTTGCCACAGCCAGACGGACCGATGAATGCCGTGACCTGGTTCTTCGCGATATCCAGGTTGATGTTCTTCAGGGCATGGAATTTGCCGTAGTAGAAGTTCAAATCACGAACCTGAATCTTACCCGGGGCAGTATCAACCATACTCATTGACTCATTTCCTCATTCGACGCCGCGAGCTGCCGCGCCGTAAAAAATTAACCGTGTTTCTTCTTCGCGAAAATGACGCGCGCCAGAATGTTCAGCAACAGTACGCAAAGGGTGATGATCAGCACCCCGGCCCAGGCCAGCTGCTGCCATTCCGCGAATGGGCTCATCGCAAATTTAAAGATCGTCACCGGCAGGTTGGCGATCGGCTGCATCATGTCCGTGCTCCAGAACTGGTTGGAGAGGGCAGTAAACAGCAGCGGTGCCGTTTCACCGGCAATACGGGCGATAGCCAGCAGGATACCGGTCATGATCCCGGAGACCGACGCTTTGAGGGTGATCGCAGAAATCATTTTCCATTTCGGCGTACCCAGCGCGTAAGCGGCTTCACGCAGGCTATCCGGCACCAGTTTCAGCATGTTTTCGGTGGTACGAATGACGATAGGCACCTGCAGCAGCGCCAGCGCAATTACGCCCGCCCAGCCGGAGAAGTGTTCCATTTGCGCGACTACGATGGTGTAAACAAACAGGCCCACGACAATCGACGGAGCGGAAAGCAGGATGTCGTTAATGAAGCGAATCACTTCTGCCAGCCAGGATTTACGCCCGTACTCGGCCAGGTAGATGCCGGCCATGATGCCCAGCGGCGTACCGAAAACGGTCGCCCACAGGATCAGCAGGCCGCTGCCCGCCAGGGCGTTCGCCAGACCACCACCCGCCGTATTTGGCGGCGGCGTCATCTCGGTGAACAGCGCCAGTGACATTCCATCAATACCACGGGTGATGGTGGACATCAGGATCCAGATCAGCCAGAACAGGCCGAATGCCATCGTTGCCATGGAAAGCGTCAGCGCAATGCGGTTTTTAAAACGACGCTTCGCCTGCATTTTGCGGCGGGATTCGGCAAGCTGAGCGGTGCTTTGCATTTCGAGAGTTGCCATCAGCGTGCCCCCTCATTTTTCGCGAGACGCAGGATCATCAGCTTGGAAATCGCCAGAACAATGAAGGTGATAACGAACAGAATCAGACCCAGTTCCATCAGCGCTGCGACGTGAAGCCCGGATTCCGCTTCGGCAAATTCGTTTGCCAGCGCGGAGGTAATACTGTTACCCGGCATATAGAGTGAAACGCTGTCGAGCTGGTAGGTGTTACCGATGATAAAGGTGACCGCCATAGTTTCACCCAGCGCGCGACCTAAGCCCAGCATTACGCCGCCGATCACCCCATTTTTGGTGAACGGTAGGACAATGCGCCAGATAACTTCCCAGGTGGTACAGCCGATGCCGTAGGCCGACTCTTTCATCATCACCGGGGTTTGTTCGAAGACATCGCGCATTACCGCCGCAATGTACGGAATAATCATGATGGCGAGGATCACACCTGCCGCCAGAATACCGATACCGAATGCCGGGCCAGAGAACAGGGCTCCCACAAACGGAACGGCGGAGAGAACATTACCTACCGGCTCCTGGAAGTACGTGGCAAACAGCGGCGCAAAGATAAACAGGCCCCACATGCCGTATACGATACTTGGGATGGCCGCCAGCAGTTCGATGGCAATACCCAGCGGGCGACGCAGCCAGCCCGGCGCCAGTTCCGTCAGGAACAGCGCAATACCGAAGCTTACCGGAACCGCAATCAGCAGGGCGATGAACGAGGTCACCAGCGTACCGTAAATCGGCACCAGCGCACCGTAGATATCGTTCGGCGCGTCCCACTCTTTGGTCCACAGGAAGGAGAAACCGAATTTCTGAATGCTCGGCCAGGAGGAGAAAATCAGAGACACGATAATGCCGCCCAGCAGCAATAGCACAATCAGCGCAGCCAGTTTGACCAGCGCGCCGAAAATCATGTCACCTTTTTTACCCGGAGGGTTAAATGCAGGCTTGGTTGCAGCCATAAATCACTCTTCTGTTAAACGCGTTTACGAAATCGGCGGGTAAGCGCAAGCGCCACCCGCCATTTTCGTCAGAATGCTAAATTAATACAATGCTTTACCGCTGCTGTCTTTCACGTTGGTTTTCCATGCAGCACGAATCTGCTCAACCACGCTGTCTGGCAGGCTGGCGTAATCCAGGTCGTTAGCCTGTTTGCCGCCGTTTTTGTACGCCCAGTCAAAGAACTTCAGCACTTCAGTACCTTGCTCTGGTTTCTTCTGATCTTTGTGAATCAGAATGAACGTTGTAGAAGTGATTGGCCACGCGTTGTCGCCTTTCTGGTTAGTCAGATCCTGTGCGAAGGATTTGCTCCAGTCAGCGCCTTTCGCTGCGTTAGCGAAGTTCTCTTCAGTTGGGCTAACCGGTTTGCCGTCAGCAGAAACCAGTTTGGTGTAAGCCAGGTTGTTCTGCTTCGCGTAAGCGTATTCTACGTAACCGATAGAGCCAGGCAGACGCTGTACGAAGGCAGCGATGCCGTCGTTACCTTTACCGCCCAGACCGGTTGGCCAGTTAACGGTAGAGCCGGAGCCGACTTTCGATTTCCACTCTTCGTTCACTTTTGCCAGGTAGCTGGTGAACACGAAGGAGGTACCAGAGCCGTCAGCACGGCGAACCACAGCGATGTTCTGCGAAGGCAGCTTAACGCCAGGGTTCAGCTTAGTGATGGCTTCGTCATCCCATTTTTTGATTTTGCCCAGGTAGATGTCGCCCAGGGTTTTGCCGTCCAGCACCAGCTCGCCTGATTTCAGGCCAGGGATGTTAACGGCCAGCACAACGCCGCCGATCACGGTCGGGAACTGGAACAGGCCTTCCTGATTCAGTTTTTCATCAGACAGCGGTGCGTCGGATGCGCCGAAATCAACGGTATTCGCGGTAATTTGTTTTACGCCACCGGAGGAGCCGATACCCTGATAGTTAACCTTGTTACCGGTTTCTTTCTGGTAGGTATCCGCCCATTTGGCATACACCGGCGCAGGGAAGGTTGCACCAGCGCCAGTCAGGCTTGCTGCTGCAAAAGCAGAGAAAGCGCTCAGAGATAAGGTCGCGGCGACAACAGTTGCGACAGTGGTACGCATAACTTTCATAATGTCTCCTGCAAGGATTTCGTAAATCATTGTTTAAGTGGCTACGATGAGAAAAATAGGACAAACAGGTGACAGATAAATGTACGAAATATGACAGTTTTATGACAATCAACGTGTTTGAGTTAAGGTAATGATTTTAATACAAATAAAATCATATCTCTGTCATGATAATGTCACACTGAGATGCGTTAAGCCTGGTTCAAAGATGTGAATATGACAACGGCTGTCATAAACAGCCGTTGTTATTAATTTTGAATTTCGAAGGTCACGGTTGCCCAGGCTTCAAAGGCGCTGGGCTTCGGAATACTCCCCGTCGCGCTGGCCGGGGCAGCAGAGAAGGTGAGCGAGTTAACTTCGGCGCCCCCCTGGTTGGCTCCCATATCCATCTCCATGCTCCCCCCATTGACGTTGACGACGCGGTCCCATTTATCATAAATAACGATCCCTACGTCATCATTGCCGTTCACTTTCATCATCGTGGCGTCAGCGTCAACGGGATCGGCATGGAAAGCGGATCGGACGATGTTCTCATCCAGCATGCCGGTACATTTCACCTGAATCATCTTGCGGATTTTGCGGCTACCGACCGCCTCGCCTTTGGTGGCGGAAAACGCGCTGGCGGGAATTTTTCCAAAATCAATTTCCAGCGACTGACCCGGCGCAATCTCGCAGTTTTGCGGTACCACGATGTCTCCGGCAATTTTTATTTCGGCGAGCTTCTCGGTGCTTGCCACAGAGGACGCTTCATCAATACCGCCGTAGAGCGTGGCAATCGTCGTACCCGAAACGGTAACTTTTCCAATAAAGGGCTTGTCGATTAAAAACGATAATTTTACCTGAGAGCCGGTATCAAGCGTTGCCTCTGAGCCTTCTTCACCGGAGGCATAGCAGTAAATACCAGATGTCACCCGGTTGGGCTCGGCCTCAAAGGGAACGGGGAGATAGTCACGTCCCAGCACGTGAATGGAGGACGCAATAATGAGGTGATCGTTCAACCTGTAGTAGGTATATCCGTTTTTAACGGTATTAACGCTTAAGGGCGAACGTGCGGTGAAGTAGACGCTACGATACGTTGTGGTGAAATGGCTCAGGCAGTTACATCCCAGTTTATACTGGGAAGGCGATTGCAGGGTCGTTAGATCGCGCACCTCGGTTCCCGCCTGGTTTTTATCTGCCGGTATTTCTGCCCCGTTAAGATTCAGATTGAAAATATAGGTGCCGCCGATGGCGAAACACACCCCGCCTTCTGTCGTCGCAGCGTGGGAAAAAGGGGTAAAAAGCAGCATGGCAACTGCTATAAAAGTGATACGTCGTTTCATCTCATTTCCCTATTGGCACACGACCGCTGTTTGAACCAGTTCAACACCCGTTGGTTTGGGGAACTGATAATGGACCTTGCAAGGTTTTGTCTTTTCACTCCCCCACTTCAGCGTGAACGTTCCCTCTTCCGGCATGCCCGAAAGATAGAGTTCGCCATTCTCGCCGGTAATGCCCGACACGCTGCCCGTCGCCAGTTCGGCAGACGCCACTGCGCCAAAGGGAACCGGTTTGCCGTTGGCCTGTGTGACCTCAAAGAGCACGCGATAGCCAACGTGGGTGATAAATTCCGCCCGCACTACCGCACCTCGCGTGGGGATGACGTTAAGCACGCTGTTCTCCAGCTCGACGTTCGCTTTTTCAAAATAGCCGCTCTCAATTTCCACACGGTTTTCATCGTAAGCGTTAAGCTGCGTTTGAACGGTGTAGCCTCGCCAGTCGGTTGCCGTACCGGTGCCGTTTTCCATTGCCAGACCGGCTGCACCGGGTGCTTTAATCAGCGCCACGGTTTCGCCCATCTCCTGCGAGAACGTCACTCCATCGCCATGCAGCAGGATCCCGCCGCGCGCGCCGTAGTTGAGCCGCTGGCTGTCCTGGTTGTAGTCATAGCTGCCGTTAACCGAACCATAGGTTCCGTCATATCCCACCCCCGCGCTGCTGCTGTACACACTGTCATCCGCATCCCAGGACTGCTGGAGGTTCCAGGAGAGATTACGGTTATCAAGCGCCGTACCGTTCAGACCAAGCTGGTGCATTCCTTTTCCGCTGTTATTCTGCGTGAGGCCGTAGCTCACATAGCTGTCCGGCAGCAATGCTGACAGCGGCACGGAGAACGACAGCATAAAAACCTGTTCGCTTTCTCGATCGTCGCTATCTGTATACTCCGCGCTCTGCGCCGTGGTGATGGAATCGCTGTAGTTCCAGGAGAGGTTCCAGGAAAGCGACCGCCAGACATTGCTGTAGCCAAGCTGAACCAGGCGTTCAACTTCGTCGGTTTTCCAGTACTGCTGGCGGCTCAGCGTGAGATAAATGTTCCCCATGCCATCGCCGAAATTCTGCGTCCAGGTCCCTTCAAGCCGGCTGCGTCGGTTGCCCGTTACCCAGAAATCGCGCTGACTGTTCTGGCGTGACGCCCATTCATTGAGGGTGTAGTAGCCCTGTGTTGAGTAGCGATACCCCACCAGCCTCAGCGTGGTATCCGTCTCATCAAACCGTTTCGAATAGAGAAAACGCCAGGACTGGCCGGACTCCTCTGAGTCCTCGTCCGTAAACTGCGCGCGTGCCTGGGTGATATCGACGGAAAACGCGCCAACTGCCCCCATATCTTTGCCGACCCCCACCGCTGCCGAGCGATACGCTTCCGCGGCCTGCACGCCACCGTAAACCGTTATCCCGGCAGGAAAGCCGTGCAGAATCTGCGCCTGAAAAACGTTGGGCTGGAATTCGCTTTGATCGCGCAGTTCACCCGCGCTGATATCGACGTCGGTCTGATCTTCACGCTTGAGGATGGCCAGCGAGGCGTAGGGCTGCGTGAAGTGTTGCTCACTGCCGTCTTCTTCTTTGATGGTCACGTCCAGGTCGCCGCCGGAGCTGGTGGTGTTTAGATCCTTTAGCGCAAACGGTCCCTGCGGAACGGCAGATTGGTAAATGATGTAGCCGTTCTGCCGAATAATCACCGTCGCATTGCTTTTCGCTACGCCCCGAACGACCGGCGCAAAGCCCGTCAGACTGGAAGGAAGCATTTCATCATCGGTATACAGGCGCACGCCGCGCACCTGGGTACTGTCGAAGACATCGCTCGCGGTCCAGGTATCACCCAGCATGATCTGGCTGCGTAACGTCGCGAGGTTTCGCTGCACATAGGTGCTGATGGAATGGTAATCCGAATGACCGTCAATGATGTTTAGCGTGCTGTAATTGCGTAAACGCCACGCGCCAATGTTCGCCCCGTTTCGCAGGTTCAGATAGTAGAAATCGCTATTGTCGTCATCATCAGACTGCAACGTGCTGGAGCCGGAAAAGTCATAGTTCATCATCAACGCATTAATACCTTCATCCCAGCGGGCAGGATTGATGGAGCCGCGGGCGGTGGTATCAATGTAAATCTGCGGCAGCGTGACGTTGAGCAGCAGCTTATCGGTATCGAACGTCCATGTGGCGCCAGGGATCAGCGGGATAGGGTCCACACAGGCGTTTTCGTCCAGGCGATCCAGCGAACCGATCGCCGCCACCTTAGCCCCGAGCTCCGCAAGCACCGTCCTGACGTGCTTAAAACAGGGATGCAGCCTATCACCAGCCTTATCTTCAATAAAGGTGACCTCCCGGCTATCGATAAACTCATCGTTAACATGAATATCAACCTTATAAGAGCCCGCAGGTAACGTATTGGCGCGGTTAAACTGGTGGATATCAACATCCACCGGATGGTCAATTTCAAGAAGCGCAGGGTTAAAGATATCTTTTGCCAGCGTCACGCCTGAAAAGCCGAGAGATACCCCCGAGGCCAGCGCAATGAAAAAACGGAAACACCCCATATCAAACATCCCTATGTTTACAGCGTGACGTGAATTTCCTGACTGATTGCCCCAAAATCGTTAACGAAACGCCAGACCAGCGCGTGGCCGTTAATCCCTTCCGGAAGCGGCAAACGCACGGTGTCAAAAGGGGGAATGATGTTTAAGGGAACGTCTTTTTTATCGACGGTGACATTCATAACGTTAATATGTAGCGGGCTCGGATTTTCAATCACGAGCTGCCGGTTTTGAACACGCCATTTAACCTTCGCCGCAGCCCGTTCAGGCGTGATATTCAGGGTCGCCGGACGCCAAAAAAGTTTTATCCGCGTCTTAATCGCAATTTCGAGCGAATTGGGGTTTGAACTGGACGGCGGAATATTTTTGATGTTGAGCCAGAACAGCGATTCCCGATCGTGAGGCAGTTCGCCCTTCACTTTCATGATGCGCAATACTTTCTCCTGCCCGGCCTCCAGCCTTGAAACCGGCGGAATAACGGTAAAAGGAGGTTTATTCGACGCTGTATCGCCTTTAAAAGGATCGACCCACGTCTGTATGAGATAAGGCGTGGTCGCTTCGTTATTTTTTATGCTGATTGTCGCATCGGATTTATCGCTACTATAAACAACGCGGGTTCCGCCAATAATGACGCCAGCCGTCGACAAGGGTGTTAAAAATGAAAAAGAGAGCATGATGAACAGAGTCAACAAACGCCGTAAATACATCAGTTATCCTCACATCCTGTGGAGGAGCCTGCAAAAAGGATAAAACAGGCTCCAGGCGAACAGCTGAAGATTATTTCAGGTATTCAATGGTGAACTGGGAATCCGCGTTCGCTGTACCCGGCGTAACCGTAGCCAGCGTCTGCACAAACTTCGCTTTAAAGCCCATGTCCGCTTTGCCGTCGGTGATAGCAACATAATTTGAATTGTTATACAGCGGGATCGCCGTATCATCGTTCAGGTTGAAGAGCTTGATTGCAACGCCGGTAGCCGTAACGGCTTCACCTTCGCCGGTGTAAATACCGTCAGTATCCGCTTCACCGTTAACAGGCGTGCCAATAGACAAATATCCTTTGCCGATGGTGTCTTTATCTTCTGTTCCGTCAAAACGAACTGCTGCCTGAGTATAGGTTGCAGGGCATTTCTCCAGTTTAATATGGAAATCTTTTACTGACGCCGTTGAGTCAATGCCGGAGAACGTCGTTTTGGCAACGCGGCCGATATTCACCGTCTGATCGGCGGTATCAGGCGTCACTTCACACGTTGAATCAATAACCTCTCCGCGGAAATGAACCGTACCATCCGCAGCAAATGATTGTCCTGCCATTAACGCCGATGCGAGTGCAATCGCCACCGTAATTCCATTATTTTTCATGATAACTCCATTAATTAAATCAATATTGCGTTTATCATAAAGACAACGCCATCCCAAATGCGATGAAATAATATTCTTCGGGGAGAATGATCTTCAAGGGGGGGATTTAAATTAATGGAATAATGACGAACCATAGCTGGAATAATAATAGAGAAAAACAAATATAAT
>NZ_JADBQN010000119.1:0-943 GCF_014895915.1 Enterobacter cloacae complex sp. P13B | reverse complement strand
TGAGAAAGAAATATGATCTGATATACATAAACACATTGGCGCTATTCAGTATTGTTGTTATAGCAAAACTATTAAATATAAAAAGTCTTGTTCACTGTCATGAGTATTTAAATGGTAGCTTATACGGTCAACTGATTAAGAAGACAGTCCAACGCTGCGCAACTGTGATTGTAAGTGTATCTAACCATGTTGCTTCATATATTTCGGATTTTAAATCGAATAGCTATGTTATTCATAATGGTATACCAGAGCTTAGTAGTCAAAAAATAGAACCTCTTAAAAATAATTTTGTTAATTTTGCCATGGTTGGTAGAGTGATGCCTGAAAAGGGGCAATGGTTTTTGTTAGAGGCTTTAAAAGCCATGCCTAAAGAAAAGTTGGCACAAATAAAAGTCCATGTGTATGGTGATGCTCCACCGACAAGAAAGGAATTAATGTCGAAATTCATGGAAGACATAACCTTGGCAGGTTTAAAGGATACTGTGATTGTATATGGATTTGATCCAGAAGCATCTGAGAAAATTCAGCAATTAGACTGTTGTGTTGTACCATCATTAATGCCAGATCCTTTCCCGACAACAGTTTTGGAGGCAATGAGAGCTTCAAAAATAGTTATTGCAACTAATCATGGTGGTGCCAAAGAAGTAATTGATAGTGGAGTTAATGGATTTTCCATAAATCCGAATGATATAGAACAATTATCTTCAGTTTTAAGTAAAGTTGCTTGTATGGCTGTTGCTGAAAGAGAATTAATGGGTGAGAATGCCAGAAAAACTTACTCTAATGAATTTACGGTTGAACAATTCAAAAAACGCTTTATTACTACATTAAGTATGTACTTGTGAAAATCTAGGTTAATAATGAAAAAAATTCATATAATTGGCACCGTAGGTGTTCCTGCCTGTTATGGTGGTTTTGAAACTTTAGTAGATAATCTTTTAGA
>NZ_JADBQN010000118.1:0-1538 GCF_014895915.1 Enterobacter cloacae complex sp. P13B | reverse complement strand
TACAGGGGCAAATAAAATATCATGGCCTGATTCAATTTTATTGTCTTATGGGCGTGTACCAGTACTGACATTTACTAAAGATTCAACCGATGTATTCCAGTTTGTTTCTTATGATGGTGGTAGCACTTGGTACGGCTCCTTACTAATGGCAGATCTACACTAATGATTAGAAAACACAATTTAGATAACGCGTTTCAAATGGTTGAGGGGCAATTTAAGTTTCTCGACCGAAATACAGGACTAACCACAGATAATAAAACGCAGCATTATGTTTTTAATCCAGATAATGTACTTGCAAACAATAGACACTTTATCGCGGAAACTCAGTGGGAAGCACAACCAGATGGTGACTCAACTACAGAAGGACAATCACTACAAATACTAGGTGCATTGCATTGTTATCAAGCTACTAAAGAACCGTACTACTTAGAGAAAGCAAAACAATATTTTGATGCATATCACCTAGCATTCTATCGTGGTGTACCATTTCCAGATCCACCAAGTACGGCATTACGTTGTAATTGGATTTGTAATGGTAAGGCTCCAGTACTGGCAAACTACCCACTAGATCCCGAATATCCAACACACGGCGGCTTTAAAGGGGTGCTATTCAATTGGGTTAACGGACAAACTAAGATCCCTTCAGGTGCTCCGAACTATGGTGAGTACTTGGATGCTGTATGGTTCGCCTTTCCAGAGCGTGCATCACTAGGTTGGAACCAAGTTAACGCCACTGCTTACATGTGGTTAGAAGATGGTTCTACGGATTGGAAGACCAAAGCACCAACTTACGATGTGGATTGGATCATCGACCGTACAGGCCGTAAGGTAGATTCTGATGGTGAAGTACTTGAACAAGGTCTAACAAGTAAGATCGGTACAGTCCAGCTCAAGAACACTTCAATCAATGGTAATTACCGCTTCAACTACGCAACACGTAACCCCGTAGAACATGGTGGTTACATGTTCAGCAGAAATGAACGTTGGCACAATCGCCCAGTTAACGTACCTATTGATAACTACGGTGATCTCGACTTTGCAGACAATGCATCTGATGCCGAATTATGGTTCTGCCTAGCTTCTAAGATGCTATGGGATATTACAGGGGAACGTAAACACTATCTTGCATGGCAGTGTTCATTACTAACTTGCTATGGTTATTCTGACATTGATAAGTTTGATATGTTCTTTCGTAAGAGTACTATCGCAAAAACGCCATTCACTGATGGTATATCATATGACTATTTCTATCCAAGTAATCAAGTAGCAACATATTCAAGAGATGCAGAAGGGTACATTGTAATTAATCAAAGTACATCAGCACAGACTACGCTAGAACAACAATCAATCTGGTTTAAGTTTAATAATAATTCAAACTTCCATATTGAATATGGTGGCGTTGATACTACTGGAGTAGGTCTAGGGTTAGCTGTAAAAATGACAGTGAATAAAACTAAGGTAGAAGAGGGTTCAACCTTATACCGTTGTTTACTACCTAACACTAGTCCAAATGGTTCTATTACTGTAATGGATGTTCC
>NZ_JADBQN010000117.1:0-3492 GCF_014895915.1 Enterobacter cloacae complex sp. P13B | reverse complement strand
GGTTATACGTAATAGCCTGTACTGGATGACTTCGCTTACTCAGTGGAAGCTTTGTGAAGATATATCCTCGTGGACAATCTCTTTTGAAAACGATAGTCCCGAATGCTTCTATGAATTCGAGAGGCTGCTGAATGATTACACTTTGCGAGAAAAACTACAGCATAAAACAGGGTCGTTGAGAGATTCTATTGTTCATAAAGTGCTTCGCAGTGTCGATGAAAGGCTTTCGTAATGGAATTGATGCCATTCAATTTTGACAGATTGCCTAATGGACAGGTGTTTATAAGCAACCTCGCTGGTTTTCATCACTTCATTGATGAGCAAGAGCTGCTTGATCTTTCTGATGAGCAAATCAATGCGGAACAATCAAACGCACTCGAAAGCAAGCTATTTATAGCTAACGAAAGCTCATCGGCTATAACTCCCTATGCTTTAAGTTCTGCTTTTGCAAAACGATTGATGAATGAACTGGCGGTCAGGCCAATTTTCATGATTGTGCCCACATTACGTTGCGACCATACCTGCAAGTATTGTCAGGTCAGTAGAGCTTCAGTGAACGCCTCTGGTTATGATCTAGATCCCGATCTCATCCCTGATATCATTTCGACTATCAAAAAACTATCGACACCACCTTACAAGATAGAGATACAGGGTGGAGAGCCACTCTTGCGGTTCGATTTAATTCAGTCTATCTATGAGCAATGTGTTGAAACGCTGGGAAGCACCGATTTTGAGATGGTTGTAGCATCAAGCCTGTCTGTCTTGAATGAGGATATGCTTGAATGGTCGAGAGACAGGAACATAACGTTCTCTGTTTCGCTTGATGGTGAGGAAGTTGTTCACAACAGTAATCGAATTCTTGGTCATGGGCTTGCTTACAGTAGAACAGTGTCAGGGGTAGAGGCTATAAAACGGTCTTTAGGCGCTGATCGCGTTGCAACGGTTACTACAGTTACTAAAGATCTTATCAGGCACCCTGAATCGATTGTCCAGGCTCACTTATCTCTTGGCCTCAAGGACATGTTTATCCGACCTGTTAGTCCCTATGGGTTTGCACAAAAAGCATCGTTCACCTTTTCTATGGACGAATACTTCAGTTTCTATTCCTCTTTGATAGATGAAATTCTTAAGATCAACAAAGAAGGGATAAGGGTTGTTGAACATTCGGCCTCCATTCATCTGAAAAGGATCTTCAATCCCGGTTTTAGTGGTTATGCGGATTTAAAGTCGCCAAGCGGTGTCGTGCTTAACAGTATTCTTTTCAATTATGACGGTCGAGTATATGGTAGCGATGAGAGCCGTATGTTGCAGAAGGTGAACCCTGAAACGGAGTTCAGTGCGGGTGAGGTTAAAACGCTATCATTTTCTAAGAGTCCTTACTATAACGCAGTGTTGAGTTCATCGTTCAATTTTGCTCTGCCGGGTTGTGATACATGTGCATATCAACCATTTTGCGGTGCAGATCCATGCCAGAACATAAGTGTACAGGGTGAGCCTGTCGGTGATAGGAGTCGTTCAACGTTTTGTCAGTATCACAAGGGGATGTTCAGGTATCTGATGAACTGCATCTCAGAAGGTGGTCCGAAGGCTGAGATGCTAAAAGGATGGGCATATGTCTGAGGTTATCAGGAACGATATCTTTCATTTTGCTTCAAAAAAGAATGTGCCCACAGGGTTCTATCGGTTATGCAAACAAAAACCAGTGAACCCTTTATTCTTTTTGCCCAATTTGCTGATAGTTGCTGAAAGCAATAATGATGCCATTCTACCATGCTTTGATTACTCTGTTATTAGCACTGAATTATTTGAGTCAATTGAAGATGGAGATATTGGGGTAATTAACAATGGCAATATGATCCGCGTTATTCTGTCCCGCAGAGCCAATCATAATACTGTCTTAGTAACGGAACGCTGCAATAACTTGTGTCTCTTTTGTTCGCAGCCACCAAAGAAATCAAATGATGACTGGCTACTTACCCAATCAGCTCTTGCTATCGCTTCATTTGGGTTGAATGGAGTAGTTGGGGTCAGCGGTGGTGAACCTTTGCTGTATGGAGATGATTTCCTTAACTTCATTGATTTTATCATCGAGAATTCACCAGATACTGCTTTGCATGTTTTAACAAATGGACGCAAATTTGCTGATACCAACTTTACTCATGAAATGGCAAAGCGAAGTAAAAAGATAAAAATCACCTTTGGTATACCGCTCTACTCATCAAGACCACTTGTGCATGATCATTTGGTAGGAAGTGATGGCGCATTTCATGAAACGGTTAAGGGGTTAATCAATGCAGGGAACTCAGGGATTAATATCGAACTTAGAGTTATTCCGACACTGGCTAACTATACGGAATTGGATGACATCGTAGAGTTCGTTGGCCGTGTTTTCTCCAACATCAATCAGATTTCCCTTATGGGGTTGGAATCTATCGGTTGGGCGCGAAAAAACTGGTCAACAATCTTCATTGAACACAGCAGCTATAGTGAGAAAATAACCTCCGCTATAGACGCTGCACACAGGTCAGGTATACCTCTAACAATTTTTAATTATCCTTTGTGTCATCTTCCTGAAAAAGCCTGGGAGCTTGCTGCTCAGTCGATCTCTGATTGGAAAAATTACTATCCTAAAGAATGTGATGAATGCACTCAGAAGTCTTCCTGTGCTGGTTATTTCAGTTCTTCAACGGGCCGTTTTCATCAACCACCGAGACCAATTTTATGAAAAAATTTAATTTTGCTGCTCTACTTCCGGGGTTTTTGGCACTCAATAATTCTGTATGGGCAAGTGATTCATCTACCGGAGCAAGTGATTTGCCTGGTATGACTCTTAATGAACATGATTTAGTGATAGCCCCACTTAACACCGAAGTTCCATTCTACATTGCAGGGCATCGCAGTCATAGCTCCCATCGGAGCCATAGTTCTCACCGTTCATCATCAGGTGGCGGGTACTATGGTGGCAGCACTCCCTATTATCCAAAAACATACAGCTCACCAAGTTCATCTGGGTCTTCAAGTTCAGGAACAAGTTCCTCATCGTCCTCTTCCTCTGTGCGTTCGCTTCGTTCTAACGACAATATTAACTCTACTACTACGAATTCAGTTGGAACTACAGAAGCTAGCCGTGCAAGTAATGGGCTTACTTCTGCTACAGAGAAGCGTAAGCGCTTAATCATGCGTGTTCAGTTCGCATTGCTGGACAAGGGATTTTACAATGGGAATATTGACGGCATAATGGGACCATCTACGAGGCAGTCTGTGAAAAATTACCGTATTGCGAACGGATTACCTATTCCTGCAACTGAAACACTCGACACTCAACTTTTGAATTCTTTAAATATTTTGGCTCGTTAAATCTCTATGGAGCATAAAATGAAAAGTAATAATTTGGCTTTACCGTTTTTGGCTCGATTCGCTACCGAGAGAACAGAGGGGGAAAACATTCCCGGTTGGTACTCGTATGAGCAAGATCTTTGGGTAGTTGAAGAG
>NZ_JADBQN010000116.1:0-2035 GCF_014895915.1 Enterobacter cloacae complex sp. P13B | reverse complement strand
TGTTTATACATGGCTTAAAAGGCGGAAGTGATACGTGGGCAGTTGATAAGATCACATCCTTTCCACAGCTTATATGTGAGGATGAAGATTTTTGTGATGCCTTTGATATAGCTTGTTTTGAGTATTTCACTAATTTTACGAATACCTACGGTAAAAGTAGAAATCTACTTGCCAGGTTGTTCACATCACTAACAAAAAAAGAAGTCAATCTTCCTGTTGATGAATTATCAGAGTTACTTGTTGGTGAATGTCAAATAAATTTATCCGATTATAGTAATATAATATTTGTCGCTCACAGCATGGGAGGTTTAATAGCAAAATCATGCATTATTAAAATGCATGAAAGAGATCTTTCTCACAATATAACTGGATTTATTTCACTTGCTGTTCCTCATTCGGGGTCAGAAACTGCTTCATGGGCTAGTATGGTTTCATCAAATGTCCAGCTTGGTGATTTAAGTGTATTTAGTAAAGAAACAGATTCTCTAAACCGCAGATGGGTAAAATTGTCTAAACTCCCTGAGTTAAAGTTTTTGTATGGAAGCTACGATAGTATTGTAGTTAAAGCCAGTGCAATTCCTGTTCAAGTTTCTGCCAAAGAGTCTATAGCTGTTCAGGAGGATCATTCGACAATTTGCAAACCAAAGGATAGGGATTCTAATGTTTATCTTATCGTTAAGAAACTAGCTCTTGAAATACATAACAAAACGGAACTAATTTCATCTTCACCAGAATTTAAAGATGATAAGCAATATGACAATGAATTTTTTGTATTGAAAATGATAGTCGCTGATGTACATAGTGATATATCAAAACATGCTAAGGGTATTATTATAATGCAGAATTGGCCAGAAATATTTTCACTAGCGATCGAGATAGAGAAACCTTAAGTGTTTTGTATAGAAAAATAAGGGAGATATATCAAACACAGTATCATGACTCTATAGCAAATCATAATACAGCAAACCAACTCTTAGCTGCAATACACAAAAAAATAGAAGATGAAGATAAGGTTAAATTATCATCTCTTCTTGATACACTTGATAGTGTACATAAGAAAGGAATGCTGCATCAGCTTGCTAATAAGCTAGATAGAGATATAATTTGGTCCCCAGACACATCTCTTGACTCTTTGAATAGTTTAAGGGGGCAAAAATGATTTCATTACCTTATATTCCTCTTGATGAAGATTTTAATTTGAATGTTGCTCTTCTGATTATTTTAATTCATACGCTAAGCAAGAATAGAAATGATGTTCTATTGTTGGATAGAAATAAAATTCAAATATTTTTATATTTGATTAAAAACCCGTCAAAACTTGAGGCTGTAATGATTTTGGCAGGTAAACAAAACACATCCATTGATATGACAGAAACTTATACAATTAAAAGTCTATCATTAAACGTTGATATTCTTTTCAGCACTCCAAAAATAAAAACACTTTTGAAAAAAGTGTCGATACTGGGATGGCTTCGTGTAACAAAGTCTGATGGTGCAACTTATTTTAGTTTAACAACTGAGGGTGAACGCGCTTACGAGCAGTTTGGCGGCGAATACTTTAACTCAGTGAAAGCTTATACCAAATCACTGGATAAAATAAAATCACTAACCTCCAGTAAATTAAATTCCATTCTGAATGAAGTATTCAAGGTGTCAAAATGAAATCCTATTTAAGAATTGAACGATTAATCCTTGTTGGTGTACGTAAGAATTACATTGTCAAGTTTGAAGATGGATTAAATATTATACATGGTGATTCAGACACAGGAAAATCTAGTATTTTAGAGTTTATTAACTATTTACTTGGCGCCAGTAAAATAGAGTTGGCCGATGAGATTATATCATCTGTTAATTATGCGGCGTTAGAGGTTATAATAAATGATTCTGCCTATACCATAGTTAGAGATATTTACAAACCACAAAATTTCATTGAGGTCTATCAGTGTCCTTTCGAGAGGAGAGAAGCATTCATTTCTAGAAAATATGCTCCTAACTTCTCTAATAACAATGCCCCAGATGGATTCTTTTCTGATTT
>NZ_JADBQN010000115.1:0-1427 GCF_014895915.1 Enterobacter cloacae complex sp. P13B | reverse complement strand
TCTTTACAGTACTGTGCAATATTACGGAAAGAGGCAATATCAATATCATTTGGATCTGTACCGAAACCAAATTCTGTATTTGTCATAAAGTCATATAACTGGCTTGGTGGATTGCTTGAAGGTTTTAGTACGTTATCAGTTAGATCATAGATGTTTCTACCTCTAATCTCTGCTGATAGTACGTAGTTCATATTAGTTAGAATACCATCAGTAAGACTACCGTTAGTTTTATTAATGACCGTACAGACCTGTACTAGACCATCACCACGCATATCATCAGTCCATTTACTGCCGCCATATTGACGGGCTAACGTCATTGAACCACCGTATGTAGGTTTACCAAAACGTACTTCAATCTGTAGGAACTTGCGGAACTTCTCAATTAGCATTGATTCAGGAATAATACCTTCCTGTGTAATATATGCATCATCACGTAGTACTGGGACGTTGTCAAAATAGAGCTGCTTAATTACACCTGCTTGTGTTTCTCCGGGTACTTGTCCAATCTCACCAATACTAAGGCAATGTACGGAACATAGTTGGTTAGACTCACCTTTGTAAACGTTTTGCCAAACTACGATAGAACCTACTTTTACATATGCTACTTCATCTTTATTTCGGTTAGATCCACCGTACACGATAGGAATGCCCGTGCTGGGCGATGTTGATCGGGCATTACTAGTACCTGTACTTGGATAACTTACCCCTTGTTGGCCTACATTCATCATCTGACTTGATGCAATATAGGATAGTGCTGTTACTGCTGCACCAATTGCGATTGCTGCTACTAAACCTACTGCGGCGTAGGTTGCGGCGGCGGCTGATGCACCCGCGATTACTGCGGCGGCTAATGCTGCTACTGCCATATATTATTCCTCCGTGAATCTATACACTTTATATTTTTGTTCTTCTTGTGAATAGCGTTGAACTTTGAATACCTTTTCATCATTCATTACTATTACTTTGTCTCTCCAGAATACAGTACAGTGATCATTAGCTAGAAGGATATCACCATCACGTGGTGTATCTACTAATTCACCCTTTGCTTCACATAGTTTCTTTAGCGTTGGATATGTACAGTTATCTTTTGCGTACTTGCGTCCACCTGATGCAGATTTATATTTCTGGTAAATCTCATCTTTATATTGAGTACCCATAATCATATCAATAACGGTTAATGCCATGATATGGCAATCCATTGTGCCATATTCTATTGGTGTATTTGCGTATGTGCTTAGGTACTCGGTAATTAAACCTTTATTCATGTTATTTCTTACTCGCTTTCCAGAATTGTTCTGAACTATTTATGATGCCGATTAGGTCAAAGAACTTATCACCCTTATGTGTGGATTGGTGAATACTAGTACTGGAAAGTAGGCGTTGTGTTTTGTCTAATTTCTTCCATAGACTATTAAGACTAACAGTAG
>NZ_JADBQN010000114.1:0-2524 GCF_014895915.1 Enterobacter cloacae complex sp. P13B | reverse complement strand
TACTTATACTAATCCAAATGGTGACTACGCAGAAGATATTATTCGTTACCCAAGTGATACACTAACTAACGAGACTATTGTACGTGATGGTTATATTATCAAGAAAGATTTAAACTGTAAGTGGATTCAGGATAAAGACCAATTAGCCAAACGTAGTAATATCGAACTATTAAAAGCTAAGTATGTACTAGCTGGTATTACATTTAATACATTCGTTACTGATATTACAGTAAATGACGTATTCACGATTAGCTTTAAAGAAGCAGGTTTTGAAAATGTTAAGTTCCGTGTAGTTTCCCGTACTGTACCAATGACAGTAGATAAAGCAGGAATAGTACAGATCACCGCAGTACAGTATGCAGATGGTATCTATGCTGGTGTTGATCCAGGTCAGTTCCCACAGAACGGTATTACTAACTTACCTAACCCTTCACATGTAGAGCCACCAAGCAACCTACAGGTACAACGTCTTGGTACAACCGTAAATGGTAGTACTGTATTAATGACGTGGGATCTTAGTCAAGATACTGGTGTACGTGGTTATAAACTACGTTATAAGAGAAGTGATTCCGGTACTTGGATTAATATTGGTAACGTTGGACAGTACAGTACCAGTTTTGAAATCCTAAACTTGATTCAGGGCGTAAGCTACGACTTTGGAGTTGAAAGTTACAATTCCTTGGGTTACTCATCCGAACTAGTAGCAATCTATAACCAATTACCACAGATCATTTTTGCATTACCAAAAGTAACTGGTCTTGTAATGGTGAATGATGATGCTGGATTTAACCAAACCTATTCACAAGATTTCATTTTCGATTGGGATGATCAAAGTAACATTCCAGTAAATGGTAAACGTTTCACTGATTTCTTCAAATACTATGAAATCCGTGTATATGACCGTTACCGCAGATATATTAAGTCTTACTATACACAGGATAGTGCATGGTCTTATACGTTCGCAATGAACCAATCAGACGGTCTAAGCCGTTATCGTGTTATTGGCATCATCGCACACGGTTACGGTACTGGCATCTATTCAGAAGAAGTACAGATTGAAGTTAGTAACCCACAGCACCCACAATTACTAGGTGTTAAATTACGTAATGGTTATGATCAGGTGTTTTTTGAATGGGATGAATCAAACATACCAGATTATGCGGGTGTGGTATTCCAGGCTGCAAAAGATGAGGCGTTTAGTTCTGGTGTAGTGTATTTCAGTTCTTCAAACCGTTATACGGCATCATTCCCGATTGAAGACGGTTCTTGGTACGGTAGGTTAGCTGCATATGATGTTATGGGGCAGGATGAATTAGTATGGTCGCCTACAATCGGCTTTAACCAGAATACGAAGGTTCCTTACTCTAAGTTGAATGATGATGTTATTGATGGACTACTTAATAGTGATGTAGCTAATGGTATTGTTGAGAAACAGATCGTAGATGAACTTGGTTCACGTTGGCAGGTGCAGGTATCAAATAATGGTAACGTTACTGGTATTGCTCTAGCCGCTGATGAAAAAACATCAGTGTTTACCGTCATGGCAGATCGTTTTAGTATTATCAGTACTGACTCAGCTAAACAAAGTGATAAGGTATATCCGTTCGTAGTTCAGAATGGTAAGACTTTCATTAACTCAGCAGTTATAGCCACGGCCTCAATCAATGAAGCTATGATAAATGACCTTTCAGTATCGCGAGCGAAAATTCAGAACGCCGCTATAGATAATTTAAAGCTGGCAAATGGGGCAGTACGAAATATTCACATCATGGACGGCGTGATCGACTCAGCGAAGATCTCCCAACAGATACAAAGTACTAACTGGGATGGTGTGAATGGCTGGGCTATCAATAAAAATGGTAATGCCTGGTTTGGTAACGTTTCTGTACGCGGTAATATCCAGGCAACGTCTGGTGTACTGAATAACGTTACTATCAATGAAAACTGTAACATTCTTGGTACTCTAAGTGCTGCACGTATCGTTGGTGATATTTGTCGTCCTCAGTCTACGGGGCTTGCATCTAATCCATTTCTATTTGGTTCGCGTCAGGTATCTGGCGGTACGGTTGGACTAAATCCAGTGGCAAACCAACACTATGTAGCATTGCGTATTCGTGGTGAAGACTTCCCGCGTATTCTAGATAGTAATATGGTTATTAACCTTACGTCATATGAACGTCAATATTTCTATATTCGTATGGGTGGCGATGGTATTGCGATGACAAACTTACTGTACTGGGACTCTGGTAATGGTGGTGGTAAGCGTGATTGGCCTATTAATGGCGTCTATGTACCAGCCGTAGGACGTGGTAATTGGAATTACATTTATGTAATGTGTACTACTGGACGCAATAGTATTGCTGCACTAACAGTACCTGCATTACTTTCATCTTTCGTATATCGTGCAGGTGATCAGCCTTTATATAATGCTTAATACTAAATAGATTGGGTGGTACTAGTATCTTAGTACTGCTCATTACTATTGATATTATACTTTAAAAGGAACTGAAAATGGGTTTTGATG
>NZ_JADBQN010000113.1:0-624 GCF_014895915.1 Enterobacter cloacae complex sp. P13B | reverse complement strand
CAAAATCCTATGTTCATGAGTCAGGTTAATAATTAGATCGCTAATGGATTTTTCTCTTTTTTCTAATGATAATAATTCTTCATCGAGAGACTCAGGTTTGGATTTGATAAATCCACCTTCACCGTTCTCAATGGTAATTATATTATCACAAATAGGGCAATTACATTTAATATCTTGGGTAAGGCCAATTTTTTCATTAGCCAAATGAATTGCTTTTATTTTCTTTATGTCATTAATATAATCGTTTTTAAGTCTAATGTATTGATCTTTTTTTAAATTTATTTCTTCAATGCTTCTTACGATCATTTTTATTTTTAGGTTGAATTCTGAATGGTACGATTTAAACTGATTGTAATTGTCAGAGTTTGCCATCATACTACTATTTAATGAGTGAAGCTCAATGTTCAACGAATCATAGATTAAATCACATTCTTCTATTGCATCATCAATTGATGGGATGCTTTCATAACCTGTCTCTCGCAAAAACTCCGAAACATGTTCATACTTTTTACGCAAGTTGTTTAATTCAGATCTTTTATCTGATATTTGTTGCTCAATATCGGATATGTCAGTGTCTAGTACGTTATATATATATTTGAAAACTTCTTTAGTATACGTATATTT
>NZ_JADBQN010000112.1:0-4420 GCF_014895915.1 Enterobacter cloacae complex sp. P13B | reverse complement strand
TCAACGACCATTTCGCCAAGCTGGCGCATGATCAGAAAAGCGATGAAACCCGCAATCGCGTAACCCAAAATAATACCCGGACCGGCTGACTGGATAACGGATGCGCTGCCCAGAAACAGGCCGGTACCAATCGCACCGCCCAGTGCGATGAGCTGTATATGGCGGTTTTTAAGTCCGCGCTTTAGCTGATCGCCGTGCTGTTGAGCTTCCATTTGAAACCTCGTGTGTGGTTGTTATGTTCACGCTGTGCGTGTGTAATTATGAAAGTCCATATTCTGTATTTATTTCTTTACGGTTAAACAAACCGAAAAAAGCGGAGATGACTTCCGTACGCGCCAGAATAGTGGTAAGCGCCTGCGAATGCACCTGCTTTATGAAGGGATGCTGACGACTTGAATAAAAAGAAAGCATTTGTAAATCGGCCCGCTTATTCTTCCTAACCCAACCTATAGAATAGAAATGCTTCTTAAGTGGGCGAATTTTCATTATTTGCCATGTTGAATCGCTTCAGATTGCAAAACCCCTCGTTTCATTATGGTTAAAACTCCCTCTTTGGGAGTAATCAACTCATTTGTGCAAAGTTACATTTCTGAAACGTTATTTCTGTAAGGTTGTTAAAATGTGCAGGGTTTACTGATTTCAATCAAAACCAATATGGACAGAAGGTGAATACTTTGTTACTTTAGCGATACGAACTAGAAATTGGTAAGACCAATTGACTCCGGGCAAAAAGGCGTAAGACAGGGAATATGGCCTACAGCAAAATTCGCCAACCAAAACTATCTGATGTGATTGAGCAGCAGCTGGAGTTTTTAATCCTCGAAGGGACTCTGCGCCCGGGTGAGAAACTTCCGCCAGAACGCGAGCTGGCAAAACAGTTCGACGTTTCACGTCCCTCTCTGCGTGAGGCGATTCAACGCCTCGAAGCAAAGGGCTTGCTGCTTCGTCGCCAGGGCGGCGGAACCTTTGTGCAAAACAGCCTGTGGCAGAGCTTCAGCGATCCGCTGGTAGAACTTCTCTCTGACCACCCAGAATCCCAGTTTGACCTGCTTGAGACCCGTCACGCGCTTGAAGGTATTGCGGCCTATTACGCCGCCCTTCGCAGCACTGATGAAGATCGCGTGCGTATCCGCGAACTGCATCAGGCCATTGAACGGGCACAGCAGTCCGGCGATTTAGACGCCGAGTCCAGCGCCGTTGTCCAGTATCAAATCGCCGTCACCGAAGCGGCACACAACGTGGTGCTCCTCCATCTGCTACGCTGCATGGAGCCGATGCTGGCCCAGAACGTTCGTCAGAATTTTGAATTGTTGTATGCCCGTCGGGAGATGCTCCCGCTGGTAAGCAACCATCGCACCCGAGTATTCGAGGCGATAATGGCCGGGGAGCCGGAGCAGGCGCGCGAAGCGTCGCACCGTCACCTGGCTTTCATTGAGGAAATCTTGCTGGACCGCAGCCGTGAACAATCGCGTCGCGAACGTTCATTACGCCGCATACAGCAACGAAAGGATTAAGCGCCAGGTACTTTTAGAGCGCGGCAACTAAACGCAGAACCTGTCTTATTGTGTTCTTGCCCAAGAGCACAATGGGACAGGTTCCAGACAAATCAACGTATTAGATAGATAAGGAATACCCCCATGTCAGAACGTCTCCAAAATGACGTGGATCCGATCGAAACTCGCGACTGGCTACAGGCGATCGAATCGGTCATCCGTGAAGAAGGTGTTGAGCGCGCTCAGTATCTGATTGATCAGCTGCTTTCTGAAGCCCGCAAAGGCGGCGTGAAGGTTGCTTCAGGTGCAGGGGCTAGCAACTACGTAAACACGATTGCCGTTGAAGACGAACCGGAATACCCGGGCAATCTGGATCTGGAACGTCGTATCCGTTCTGCAATCCGCTGGAACGCCATCATGACCGTTCTGCGCGCGTCCAAGAAAGACCTGGAGCTGGGTGGCCACATGGCGTCCTTCCAGTCTTCTGCGACCGTTTACGAAGTGTGCTTCAACCACTTCTTCCGTGCAGCGAACGAGAAAGACGGCGGCGATCTGGTGTACTTCCAGGGCCACATCTCTCCGGGCATCTATGCACGTGCATTCCTGGAAGGTCGTCTGACTGAAGAGCAGATGAACAACTTCCGTCAGGAAGTTCACGGTAAAGGTCTGTCTTCTTATCCGCACCCTAAACTGATGCCTGAATTCTGGCAGTTCCCGACCGTATCTATGGGTCTGGGCCCAATCGGTGCGATCTACCAGGCTAAATTCCTGAAGTATCTGGAACACCGTGGTCTGAAAGACACCTCCGAGCAGACCGTTTACGCCTTCCTGGGCGACGGCGAAATGGATGAGCCAGAATCTAAAGGTGCGATCACCATCGCGACCCGTGAGAAGCTGGACAACCTGTGCTTCATCATCAACTGTAACCTGCAGCGTCTGGATGGTCCGGTAACCGGTAACGGCAAGATCATCAACGAACTGGAAGGCATCTTCGCAGGTGCTGGCTGGAACGTGATCAAAGTCATGTGGGGTTCCCGTTGGGACGAACTGCTGCGTAAAGACACAAGCGGTAAACTGATCCAGCTGATGAACGAAACCGTTGACGGCGACTACCAGACCTTCAAATCCAAAGACGGTGCCTACGTGCGTGAGCACTTCTTCGGTAAATACCCTGAAACCGCAGCGCTGGTTGCAGACTGGACTGATGAGCAGATCTGGGCCCTGAACCGCGGTGGTCACGATCCGAAGAAAATTTACGCTGCACTGAAAAAAGCGCGTGAAACCAAAGGTAAAGCGACTGTAATCCTGGCCCACACCATCAAAGGTTACGGCATGGGTGATACCGCAGAAGGTAAAAACATCGCTCACCAGGTTAAGAAAATGAACATGGACGGCGTGCGCTATATCCGCGACCGTTTCAACGTTCCAGTGACCGATGAGCAGGTAGAAAACCTGTCTTACATCACCTTCCCGGAAGGCTCTGAAGAGCACAAGTACCTGCACGAACGTCGTCAGGCGCTGAAAGGCTACCTGCCAGCTCGTCAGCCTAACTTCACCGAGAAGCTGGAACTGCCGGCGCTGGAAGACTTCTCTCAGCTGCTGGAAGAGCAGAACAAAGAGATCTCTACCACTATCGCTTTCGTTCGTGCCCTGAACGTGATGCTGAAGAACAAGTCGATCAAAGATCGCCTGGTGCCAATCATCGCCGACGAAGCGCGTACTTTCGGTATGGAAGGTCTGTTCCGTCAGATCGGTATCTACAGCCCGAACGGCCAGCAGTACACCCCGCAGGACCGTGAGCAGGTTGCATACTACAAAGAAGACGAGAAAGGTCAGATCCTTCAGGAAGGTATCAACGAGCTGGGCGCAGGCGCATCCTGGCTGGCTGCTGCGACCTCTTACAGCACCAACAACCTGCCGATGATTCCGTTCTACATCTACTACTCCATGTTCGGGTTCCAGCGTATCGGTGACCTGTGCTGGCAGGCAGGCGACCAGCAGGCTCGCGGCTTCCTGATCGGTGGTACTTCTGGTCGTACGACTCTGAACGGTGAAGGTCTGCAGCACGAAGATGGCCACAGCCACATTCAGTCTCTGACTATTCCTAACTGTATCTCTTACGACCCGTCCTACGCGTACGAAGTTGCTGTCATCATGCATGACGGTCTGCAGCGCATGTACGGTGAAGCGCAGGAGAACATTTACTACTACATCACCACCCTGAACGAAAACTACCACATGCCGGCAATGCCAGCAGGTGCCGAGGAAGGTATCCGTAAAGGTATCTACAAACTCGAAACCATTGAAGGTAGCAAAGGTAAAGTTCAGCTGCTGGGCTCCGGTTCTATCCTGCGTCACGTTCGTGAAGCAGCGCAGATCCTGGCGAAAGACTACGGCGTGGGTTCCGACGTGTACTCTGTGACTTCCTTCACCGAACTGGCGCGTGATGGCCAGGATTGTGAGCGCTGGAACATGCTGCACCCAATGGAAACCCCACGCGTTCCGTACATCGCTCAGGTGATGAACGACGCGCCAGCGGTGGCGTCCACTGACTATATGAAACTGTTCGCTGAGCAGGTTCGTACATACGTTCCAGCTGATGATTATCGCGTACTGGGTACTGACGGCTTCGGTCGTTCTGACAGCCGCGAAAACCTGCGTCACCACTTCGAAGTTGATGCTTCTTACGTGGTTGTAGCAGCACTGGGCGAACTGGCTAAACGTGGCGAAATCGATAAGAAAGTGGTTGCGGACGCAATTACCAAATTCAACATCGATGCAGAAAAAGTTAACCCGCGTCTGGCGTAAGAGGTAAAAGAATAATGGCTATCGAAATCAATGTACCGGACATCGGGGCTGATGAAGTTGAAATCACCGAGATCCTGGTCAAAGTGGGCGATAACGTTGCGGCAGAGCAGTCACTGATC
>NZ_JADBQN010000111.1:0-3505 GCF_014895915.1 Enterobacter cloacae complex sp. P13B | reverse complement strand
CGATAAGATATAATGCAGCACCAGTAGGTGGAATTAGGTCAACCATTTTAACCATAACACCACATTGATAGAGTTCTTTCTCTGTTAGTACTGTCTTGTTATCTCCGCGAACTAGATTCCAGTAGTTAACAAGTACGGCATTGTTTAATACATTATTTGGAATAGACATGATTAACCCCTGATATTCTCGGTTGCTAGAATTGTTACTTCAATTAAGTTAGTACTTGGGAATGAATACACTGCATTCTGTGGAGTTAGGACGAACGAGCCAGAAAGGTTATCGTATTTGATTACTTCACCTACTTGGATATTCTTAATTAATCCTGGGAATATAGTCATAGTAGTACCGCTATTTGCAATAACACGGTATAACTTTTTATGCCCGTTGAATTGGATTATTGAACCTACTTCAAGACTATTTGAGTTTACAGCAATTGATGTAGCACCTGCTGTACGTGCTGTGGTTGCGTTTACGCCTGCGTTCTGATTACCCGTATACTTACCCCACCAACCAAGAGACATATCAAATGGTTTACCTTGTGCGTACTGTGCATAGAAGTTTGCGATTTCTGCACGAAACTGTTTATTCATCGTAGCTTTGAATGCAATACTAAAGTACTGTGTACCTACTACACGTGTGATTTGTTCACCAGTCCACGTCTGATTTAAATATTGTGGAATATTGTCATTCAAGACAAATTCACTAATAATAGCGTTATCTAGCATATTGAATCCTTTCAAATAAGCCCACATGATCGTGGGCTTTATAGTATTTATTACACGTTGCGTTGTTGTGATGTACGAACTGCCTGTACGATTACATCAGCATGTTTTTTACACATTTGAGTAAAGTCTTTATCAGTGAGATCACCAGAGTTTTGAATTACTAGTGGTGCTTCAATCTTGATTTCACCAGAAGAGTTATTACCACTATCTTTAAGATAGTTAGTAAGATCTTGGTTTAGTGATTTACCTACTACACGTTCACCCTTTTCAAGATTATATGTACCAGTACTAGGCAATGAATCCCAACCATCATGGGCTTGACCTTGAATAGTTGTTCCCTTAATAGTTCGGATAATGTTTGCACCCTCTGCTGCTACCTTTAATCCAGCGGCAATACCAGCAGGCCAGCCTAATTTGGTTGCCTCACTAATGCCCTGCTGAATGTTTATGATACTTTGGGCTATTGCTATACCTTTCTGTACTGCAAAGAATGCCTTGGCTGCATCGTTACCATCAGAGAAAGCACCAGCTAGAGTAGTACCGATATCACCAGCGGCATTACCCCAAAGGCCAATAGTACTATTCAATGCATCAGCAGTAGCACGAGCACGTTTAATATCTGCATTAGTCTGAATGGCTGTAAGCTGATCTTGGTACTCTTGGAATCCGATTACTTTGGCATCATATAGAGCCTTTGCCCCGTCCTGGTTGTTCTGCTGTTCTGTACCAATAGCGGCTAACTTAGTTGGGTCTGCCTGTGTATTGAATGGGTCTTGATAACCTAATCCCTGCGTAGCGGTATTAGTAGCCCACTTGTTACCAGCGGCGGCGGCTGCGGCCTTTTGTTCTGGTGTGGCATTGGGATCGTTCGTAATGGCTGCGATGTTCTGAGCCTGTTTTAAACGGTCATTCTCTGCCAACATCTGATCAACCATCTCTTTGTAATTGCGTGCTCTGTCTGCATAGTGAGTACTCAACATTGCATTAGTTTCTGCTTCACTCTTCTTAGTGAGTTTTGCTGAATCACGAATACGCTTTTCAATTTCATCCTGTTGAAGATTGAATTGTTGTAACTTCACCTGTGCGGCATTAGCACCCATTGCTGCCATAGTCTGATCTAGTACTTTCTGAGCCTGTACTTGTTTGGCAAGACGTTGCTTTTCTTCTGCTGCGGCCTTAGTAGCTGCGGCTGCGGCTTTCTTGCTTGCTGCATCACGTGCTTTATCATCACTCTCTGTTAGTTTCTTAACGAGGTCTGCACGTGTTTCTTTATAACTAGCATCAAGAGTAGCAAGGTCTTTATTCAAAGCATCCTGATTACCCTTATAGCCTTTTAGTAATGATTCTTGAATTGCAGCACGAGTATCTTTGTACTGTTTATCTAAATCATCAATTTTAGCTTGAGTCTGTGATTTAGCAGTTTGGAAGGGCTTCATTGCTGCATCAATAGTACTTTTCTCGAATCCTTTATTGTACTCTTCACGTTGTTTCTGAATTAGGTTATTAGCCTTATCAAGATTAGCTAACATACCATCAAAAGTTTTCTGGTTACGTTCGGCATCCTTCTGTTGTTCTTCTACTAATTGAGCACCATAGATAGAAGAGTTCTTAAGCATATCTTGCTGATAGCCCTTCTGGTATTCCTGTACTGCTGCAATACCTTCACGGCTTGTAGCTGCTGCTGCGGCTGCTACGGGCTTACTATTAAGGATCTTGGTCATTAGGTTTAGAATATCTGCAAGGTTAGCCGCAACTGGTGCTAAAGCAGAGTTATTCCATGCTTCCCAAGCCTTACTTAGTTCTAGTGTAGCTTGGCGGTACTGTTGGAACTGGCTAGACTGTTCACCAGTTAGTTGTACGCTCTCATCTGCTAGACGGTTTTGATATTCTTGTTCACTATTATACTTTTGATAAATGGTAATACGTTTATCTGCATCGTTTGCAATAGTTTCCATCATATTAATGATTTGAGAATTACTAAAGCCCATTTGTTTAGCTTGATAGTAGATTCTTGCAATAATATCTTCACCACCATCTGCGGCTTTCTGTAGTTCTAGAATGTTTAGCTTAAGAGGTTTAATTACGTCAGTGTACATAGAACCAGCTTGGTTAGTTAAGGCATCGCCCAACTTATCCTTACTATCTTTAATTTGGTCGGCTACGTTATCCATAGTTAACCCTACTTCGGCAAACATATTAGCTTGCTTCTGTAAATTCTCTACACCAGTCTGTGCAAGACTTGCAGATTGAAATACTTCAAATGCTTTCTCTGCTTGTACTTGCATCTTACTAATAGCTACCATTGCTGCGGCTGCGGCAATACCTACACCACCTGCAAAAGTACTGAATGCTGCACCACTAGTAGTAAGTAAACCATCTACATTACCAAATGCACCACCTGCTTTATTATTGAAATCGGATAGACTATTACCCGCGTTTTTCAATGATTGTTTCAAGCCAGATTCATCACCTGTGATTTCAAAAATCATTGACTGTTTTTTATTTGCCATCTGGCTTTACTCCCATCCATGCGAGCATGTTTGCACGCTGTTGTTTTGCTTGTTCTTCTGCGATCTGCTTCTCCTTCTCTATTCTTTCTTCTGCCTGTTCTGCACGAGTTTTATTACTAAGCAATCCAAGTGAATCAAATTCTTTAGTACTGAACTTATGCATATCTTCTTTTCTAATATTGCCAGTACTGAGCCATAGAGCTTGCATGATTTCACAATGACGCATTTGATCTACTTGGGCTGAGTTCGGGTCTATAATCGCGTCATAG
>NZ_JADBQN010000110.1:0-826 GCF_014895915.1 Enterobacter cloacae complex sp. P13B | reverse complement strand
TTCTTCTTTGTCGTGGACAGAAAAGACCTCGATTACCAGACAATGAAAGAGTATCAACGCTTCTCGCCGGACAGCGTTAATGGTTCTGACAATACTGCAGGCCTTAAACGAAATCTGGATAAAAATGATAATAAAATTATCGTCACAACGATACAGAAACTGAATAACCTGATGAAAGCGGAAGCCGACTTGCCGGTCTATCAACAACAGGTCGTCTTCATCTTCGATGAGTGCCACCGCAGCCAGTTCGGTGAAGCACAGAAGAACCTAAAAAAGAAATTCAAACGTTTTTACCAGTTCGGTTTTACCGGCACGCCAATTTTCCCGCAAAATGCATTAGGGTCGGAAACGACCGCCAGCGTGTTTGGCCGTGAGTTACATTCTTACGTGATTACCGATGCCATTCGTGATGAAAAGGTGCTGAAGTTTAAGGTGGACTATAATGATGTCCGCCCACAGTTTAAGGCGCTGGAGACCGAAACCGACGAGAAAAAACTCAGCGCTGCGGAAAATCAGCAGGCTTTTCTTCACCCACTGCGCATCCAGGAAATTACACAGTACATCCTGAATAACTTCCGCCAGAAAACGCATCGCACTTTTCCTGGAGCCAGAGGTTTTAATGCGATGCTGGCAGTAAGTAGCGTGGATGCGGCAAAAGCGTATTACGCGACGTTTAAAGAGCTACAGGAAGAGGCTGCTAATAAATCAGCCAGCTATAAGCCGTTGCGGGTGGCAACCATCTTCTCTTTTGCGGCCAATGAAGAACAAAGCGCTATCGGTGACATTACTGACGAAAGCTTTGATACTAGTACCATGAACAGCAGCG
>NZ_JADBQN010000011.1:1895-4712 GCF_014895915.1 Enterobacter cloacae complex sp. P13B | reverse complement strand
TCAGGGAGAACTCATCTCGGGGCAAGTTTCGTGCTTAGATGCTTTCAGCACTTATCTCTTCCGCATTTAGCTACCGGGCAGTGCCATTGGCATGACAACCCGAACACCAGTGATGCGTCCACTCCGGTCCTCTCGTACTAGGAGCAGCCCCCCTCAATTCTCCAGCGCCCACGGCAGATAGGGACCGAACTGTCTCACGACGTTCTAAACCCAGCTCGCGTACCACTTTAAATGGCGAACAGCCATACCCTTGGGACCTACTTCAGCCCCAGGATGTGATGAGCCGACATCGAGGTGCCAAACACCGCCGTCGATATGAACTCTTGGGCGGTATCAGCCTGTTATCCCCGGAGTACCTTTTATCCGTTGAGCGATGGCCCTTCCATTCAGAACCACCGGATCACTATGACCTGCTTTCGCACCTGCTCGAGCCGTCACTCTCGCAGTCAAGCTAGCTTATGCCATTGCACTAACCTCCTGATGTCCGACCAGGATTAGCTAACCTTCGTGCTCCTCCGTTACTCTTTGGGAGGAGACCGCCCCAGTCAAACTACCCACCAGACACTGTCCGCAACCCGGATCACGGGTCCACGTTAGAACACCAGCCATTAAAGGGTGGTATTTCAAGGACGGCTCCACGCAGACTGGCGTCCACGCTTCAAAGCCTCCCACCTATCCTACACATCAAGGACCAGTGTTCAGTGTCAAGCTATAGTAAAGGTTCACGGGGTCTTTCCGTCTTGCCGCGGGTACACTGCATCTTCACAGCGAGTTCAATTTCACTGAGTCTCGGGTGGAGACAGCCTGGCCATCATTACGCCATTCGTGCAGGTCGGAACTTACCCGACAAGGAATTTCGCTACCTTAGGACCGTTATAGTTACGGCCGCCGTTTACCGGGGCTTCGATCAAGAGCTTCGCGTTGCCGCTAACCCCATCAATTAACCTTCCGGCACCGGGCAGGCGTCACACCGTATACGTCCACTTTCGTGTTTGCACAGTGCTGTGTTTTTAATAAACAGTTGCAGCCAGCTGGTATCTTCGACTGATTTCAGCTCCGCCCGCAGGGGCTTCACCTACATATCAGCGTGCCTTCTCCCGAAGTTACGGCACCATTTTGCCTAGTTCCTTCACCCGAGTTCTCTCAAGCGCCTTGGTATTCTCTACCTGACCACCTGTGTCGGTTTGGGGTACGATTTCGTGTTACCTGATGCTTAGAGGCTTTTCCTGGAAGCAGGGCATTTATCACTTCAGCACCGTAGTGCCTCGTCATCACGCCTCAGTGTTAAAGTGAACCGGATTTGCCTGGAACACACACCTACACGCTTAAACCGGGACAACCGTCGCCCGGCTGACATAGCCTTCTCCGTCCCCCCTTCGCAGTAACACCAAGTACAGGAATATTAACCTGTTTCCCATCGACTACGCCTTTCGGCCTCGCCTTAGGGGTCGACTCACCCTGCCCCGATTAACGTTGGACAGGAACCCTTGGTCTTCCGGCGAGCGGGCTTTTCACCCGCTTTATCGTTACTTATGTCAGCATTCGCACTTCTGATACCTCCAGCATGCCTCACAGCACACCTTCAACGGCTTACAGAACGCTCCCCTACCCAACAACGCATAAGCGTCGCTGCCGCAGCTTCGGTGCATGGTTTAGCCCCGTTACATCTTCCGCGCAGGCCGACTCGACCAGTGAGCTATTACGCTTTCTTTAAATGATGGCTGCTTCTAAGCCAACATCCTGGCTGTCTGTGCCTTCCCACATCGTTTCCCACTTAACCATGACTTTGGGACCTTAGCTGGCGGTCTGGGTTGTTTCCCTCTTCACGACGGACGTTAGCACCCGCCGTGTGTCTCCCGTGATAACATTCTTCGGTATTCGTAGTTTGCATCGGGTTGGTAAGCCGGGATGGCCCCCTAGCCGAAACAGTGCTCTACCCCCGAAGATGAGTTCACGAGGCGCTACCTAAATAGCTTTCGGGGAGAACCAGCTATCTCCCGGTTTGATTGGCCTTTCACCCCCAGCCACAGGTCATCCGCTAATTTTTCAACATTAGTCGGTTCGGTCCTCCAGTTAGTGTTACCCAACCTTCAACCTGCCCATGGCTAGATCACCGGGTTTCGGGTCTATACCCTGCAACTTAACGCCCAGTTAAGACTCGGTTTCCCTGCGGCTCCCCTATACGGTTAACCTTGCTACAGAATATAAGTCGCTGACCCATTATACAAAAGGTACGCAGTCACACCCGAAGGTGCTCCCACTGCTTGTACGTACACGGTTTCAGGTTCTTTTTCACTCCCCTCGCCGGGGTTCTTTTCGCCTTTCCCTCACGGTACTGGTTCACTATCGGTCAGTCAGGAGTATTTAGCCTTGGAGGATGGTCCCCCCATATTCAGACAGGATACCACGTGTCCCGCCCTACTCTTCGAGTTCACAACCTGTGCATTTTCGTGTACGGGACTGTCACCCTGTACCGTGCGACTTTCCAGACGCTTCCACTAACACACAAGCTGATTCAGACTCCGGGCTGCTCCCCGTTCGCTCGCCGCTACTGGGGGAATCTCGGTTGATTTCTTTTCCTCGGGGTACTTAGATGTTTCAGTTCCCCCGGTTCGCCTCGTTAACCTATGTATTCAGTTAACGATAGTGTGACGGATCACACTGGGTTTCCCCATTCGGACATCGACGGGTCAAAGGTTCATATCACCTCGCCGTCGCTTTTCGCAGATTAGCACGTCCTTCATCGCCTCTGACTGCCAGGGCATCCACCGTGTACGCTTAGTCGCTTAACCTCACAACCCGAAGATGTTTCACTTC
>NZ_JADBQN010000109.1:0-588 GCF_014895915.1 Enterobacter cloacae complex sp. P13B | reverse complement strand
ATCTTGTCTGAATATATAGTCTACTATTTTCTTTACACGCTCTTAGCGTGCCTAAAGTCAAATTGAGAAATTATTTAAACGCCAGAAAGCAGTAAACACTATGAGTATGCCTTCGCTATTAAGATTCAGCATTCAGTTACAGAGGGAGGGATTACAAGTACAATTTCATTTAAAACCTATCTGATTCACGCCCCCCCCCACACCTTCGACTTCAACAAACCTACCCATAGTGGGGGGGGGCGTGAGGACATAGTGTACTTGATTAAGTAGATTGTGGTAAAGTACTGATACTGTTCAAATTACTTTTCATAAAATTAGCTTCGCATACCTATCAAGCTATTCATCTTAAACCTTTATTATTACGATATAATTATATGAACATAGAAAATAAGTGCTACTTTTGCAGTAAACCAGCGGTTTCACGTGAACATATACCTCCACAAGGACTATTCCCAAAAGGTTCTACATTTAGAGAAGAGCTTATAACTGTTCCATCGTGTAAAAAACATAATGAGGATAAATCTGACTTAGATCATAGAATGCTAACGTTCCTTCTTGGTACTTCGAAAATAGTCAGCGAGGAAGGTT
>NZ_JADBQN010000108.1:0-216 GCF_014895915.1 Enterobacter cloacae complex sp. P13B | reverse complement strand
GGCAATACTGGCGGTAATCTCTTAGATTCGAAGCAATTCTGTTTCACATTAGGTTCTTGTCAGATAAGTAAGACAGATGCACTTAAGGCACTTGAACTAACCGGAAGTAAATCACCTGATGAAGCACACTTCAAAACGCTAAGACGTAGAAAATCAGGACAAGATGGAATAATACGGTTATTGGAAAGTAAGTATATTACTACTGAATATGTAAAA
>NZ_JADBQN010000107.1:911-1294 GCF_014895915.1 Enterobacter cloacae complex sp. P13B | reverse complement strand
TTCAATTGATATATGGCTTTGCCATCAATAGTATCGATAGTCATCGCACCAAACCACTTATAAAATTGATTGTTAATACTTTGAATATAAAAAGAACTATATTCAGACGCATAGTAAGCCAATGTTTTTAAGTAGCTAAGTTTCATTTTTGTAGGCATTCTATCTACAACTTTATGAGGGTATACGCAGTTTTCTTTATCCAATTGCCATTTCTTATCTGACAGTTTGAAACTATACCTGTTCATCTTAGCAAAAAAGATTTGCTCACTTTCAATACATTTGTTTTCCATACTAAACTCCACTAATTATTTTACTTACTGATTTATAGACCTTTAGGACGACATCCTTCTCTTGTTGAGATATATATTTATAGTTGTATCTAT
>NZ_JADBQN010000107.1:0-870 GCF_014895915.1 Enterobacter cloacae complex sp. P13B | reverse complement strand
ATCTATCACACATTATTGACTCCTTTGACCAACCCATTAGATAATTCCTTAAATCTTTCCTTCTACTATATTCTAATTCAGCACCTTCTATTCCTTTAGAATACATATAATTCCAAGAGTGCCTTAACCTATGGCCTGAAAGATTATATAGCTCTGGACTTGCTCGTTTCAGTGTTGATATCACCTTCTCATAAGCTGAAATGCTTAAGGGTTCTCCTGCGTTTTTTCCGGTGCAATGAGCCACCAATAAGAAATTATGCTTTTTCCTTTTTGCCATTTTTTCTCTGCTATTGCTTATGTAATCAAAAATTTCACAGGCTAACTCATCAGATAACGGAATAACCCTTTCTCCAGTCTTTACTAATGGTTGATAAGATCTTCCATCTTCTTTTGAATCATGTCTTCTGACTACACTTAAAGTGTTGTCTCTGAGATCAAAATCATCTATTTTAAGATTGAGCAACTCTCCAGCCCTTAAACCTAAATTTAAGAGCAAGGTAAATATTAGTCTGTTCCTGACCTGTACTTCCTTATGGAAAGGGTTTTCAATCCCGCCAATTTCCAATAGACGGAAAAGCACTTTGATCTCTTCTTCATTTAACGATTTTTCAGATATTTCATTCATATTCAATGAACTGTTTCTTGGAATATGTGCTCTGATACTTTCAATAAATACGTCTACTTCATACTTTGCATGAATCCCCTTTGACGAATGAACTAATCCACATAACCACTTAAGGTAGCGTGAAAAAACGTGTATTCTATAACTAAAGGTTCTCTTCGCAATAAACCTATAATTTGTCGATTTTATATTTATGATTTTTTGTCTGTCGAATCTTTGTTTCGCATATCTTACCAGATCATCTATTT
>NZ_JADBQN010000106.1:0-1021 GCF_014895915.1 Enterobacter cloacae complex sp. P13B | reverse complement strand
TTCCAAGGCAGACTCATTCTCATTTTTATGTTCGCCTAAAAAATCGAAAACACTTATTCCTGGCATTGAGTTCAATGAAAACCTATATATAAGAGAGTGGAATGTGCTGACGAGTGAATTAACAGATTCTTTATCATGCCCTTCATCCCAAAAAGTAAATACTTTATTTAACTTTTCACTTAACTCCTCACATGATTTTTTTGTAAATGATATTACTGTAATTTTATTTAATGGAATCTTTAAATAAAAATGCATAAACACTACGCGAAGAATTAGTGTTGTTGATTTACCTGAGCCAGCACCAGCAACAACGCAAGTGGCTGGATGATCTGAAAAAATCATTTCCCACTGAGAGGGGGAAGGTGAACTTATAATTCCAGCTTTAGTTGCAACTCTTACTTTTTCAATCATGAGTTGCTCTAATTCTCTCGTAACGCCAATATTTTCTGGTCCATAAATCGAGTTGTCAATAGCGGACATCGAGAACGTATCGATTTCGCGACGAATGTGATATTTTAACACACCATCATCATGACCTTTACGATAACCCTTATCTTTCCCCTGAGAATATCCTTTCTTGTACGAACGCTGAATTATTATTTTTATTTTTTTATAAAAGAACTTTACGAATATTCTGTCAGTTAATTTCATGTACATCCTTTATCTTAGTAAATATGTTTGAATATTTAGATAGAATAATATTTGTTGTGTGCAGTGTAAACGATTTTAAGTGTAAGAGGGCTTCAATGTTAGGCTATAATCATGGCAGGTAGAATTATATGTGAAAATGAAGCTCCTATCTTTATGGCAGGGGGCACTAACCCATTGCGATTTTACTAAGATCGTTTCAAAAAGTGCATACTTGATGAAAATTGACCTTGATACTTGGTTTGAACCTGGTGGATTATAGTAAACAGGTGCGCGTGATGGTATCAATGATGGTATCATACCCATTGTGGTAATTTTTAATGTCTTAAGATCATGAGGATAGTAGTGATGTGCGAGTCCGGCCTTCGGCACC
>NZ_JADBQN010000105.1:0-1625 GCF_014895915.1 Enterobacter cloacae complex sp. P13B | reverse complement strand
TTGTTGACCTATCTACTGTTTCCATAGGTTGAACCTTTTTTTGTAGTCGATTTTATATTTTGTCATAACAATAAGGAAATTAATCAGATATATTTAAATTATTCTGTTGCCTTTAATTGCTTGCCCATTAAAATAGTCTAATTGTTATCGGTCAATCGATTTTCTTAATTATTTCATGCAATGCTTCCCCGGATGCTCATGTGCCGGAAGGCAAATGTTACACCATTGCGAATTACGATATCAGTTTTCCCGGTTTGATGAAACAGATCAGCAACTGGCGCAAGGGACCGGGTGTTTTATCCGGATAGACCTCAGCAGGACGGCCCCGGTCAGGGGTAATCCCGTTAAAGGCAGGATGACCATCAGTGATGCTCTCTGTACCGCACTCGCGGGGGCGGGGCTGAAAGTGACTGAACAGCAGGCTGATTCGATAACGGTCAGATGATGAGTGCGGAAAGAGGATAAAGTATGAGTAAGATATTGATTTTTTTATGCTGTATACCCTGGCATTTTCAGCATTGACTTATGCCGGGCAGAGTGACTCAAAGGACGGGTGCAAACTGTAGCGTACAAATGATGCCAACGGCGGAGCCAGACTTGCCGGGGAAAACGGTCTGCGGGGCATGAATGGTTGACCGGGAGGAACCAGACCCTCGCCTGATGGCAAATACTATCTCCCCGGCACATATGAGGAATGTTATTCCGGGCATTAAAGCTCCCTGCACCAGAACAGATATTCGTCCGGAGCGCAGGATTATGAGAGAGCCTGAGGTAGCCATATCCTCGAGCTGGGGTGCGGCAATGGAATGATGGCATCCCTGTGGTTTTCCTGTAAGTATCACAGTGAAAACCAAAGTTTAGCATCCCTCAATCTAAAGTAGTTAATGTTTGTAAATGACATCATCAATTAGTCCGACAGGTAACCCGTTTTCCTTATTTGCACTATAGTGAGCAACAGTTATAGCTTTTAATCTGTCAGAAAGCTTATCAGGGACATCATTGTCTACAACAATTATCTGACACGGGCTTCTTTTTTTCTGCGCATAATTGGTTATTTCTATGAGTGCATTATAGATGTTTTCATATTTTTCTGGATCAGAAATTCCTTCATCAATATCATCTATTATATTGGTCTCGGATGCATATTTCGTCTTCAAGTTTTTTCCGAGATACTTACCTATAGTATCAAGCATCAAAAAACGAGGATGGTTTATGTCTGAGTCAATAGAGCTCTTTAATATTGATGACATATACCCTATGGAAATAATAGTTCTTAAACCTCCAGATGTAATATTAAAATAGTCTCTATCTCTTACAATGGGCGAGAAATGTTTTTTACTTATACTTATCCCAGTTCTATTTTTTATTTTCACACCGGTTAAAAAAATCATCAAATCATCCCCTAAAGAAGATAATATACCATCTATGCTAGGAGCATTAACTCTTAAGTCGTTAAGTTTTTCTGTAAGAGTTTCTATATTATCTGTAAGGCTTTTTTGCTTGGTTAAAAGTTCCTCTTGACGGTTTCTAACTTTTAAGCTTGATACTAAAGCCTCTCTTTTTTTACTTACAGATGTTATTTCTTTTAATAAAGAATCACGTTGGGTGAGAAATGGAGTAATAAA
>NZ_JADBQN010000104.1:0-1862 GCF_014895915.1 Enterobacter cloacae complex sp. P13B | reverse complement strand
TCGCCAATGTCTCTATCAGTGTCATTCGAAACAAAATGTTCTATCCATATATCACCGCTTGCAGGATGTTTATAAATTAAATGAGATGCAACGGCACCAGCCTTGCCACCACCAATCTCAAGTTTTTTCCCGACTATAGTGAAATCACCGATACCTAATACTGTTTTACCAATTTTTTTATGTTTATCCGTGAAAACTTCTTGACCAGAGTAATCTGCATTCTTATCTAATTTGACGAAGTTATCTTTCACTTCAATAAGTTTATTTTTAGGGATTTCATTAAATTGAAAATCGGTAACATTACCATCAATAGTTATATGAAATTCAATAAATTTTAATTTTGTTAACTTGGAAAATTCCACATCGCTAATACTTGGCTTGTTGTATATTAAAGCAACATTTGAACCTTCAAATGCTTTTAAGAAACCATTAAGGGTTTCAATTGCTACACTTGAGTCAACTACAAGGGTGGGGATAAGCGTTTTACATTTATCTAAATTATTTTTAATCGTTGCTACAAATTTTCTTCGAGCCTCTATATCTTTACTAAACTCATGTTGTTTTGGATTGATGACTAACATGACCCTCTTGTTTTTCTCTGAAAGTATCTCTAAACAACGTATAAGTTTATCGGTTTTGGTTAGCACAGGTTCAATTATCGGTATAAACAACTCAGCGTTAGTACAACTTGCTGCCAATTCTCTTAGCGCTAACAGCTCAGAACCACGACCATATAGATATGGACTATACATATGACTCCCTCCAGAGAGAACAATGATCACATAAAGTTAAGCATCTCTACACTATCCCCAAAACCGTGAGGATCTTTTTACGTTGAACACTTGATAAAGCAGATGACATTCCCAACACACGAAGGCAACTAGGAAGGCAATTAACAAAGCTTACAATATCATCACTTGTCGTTCTGCCTCTCATTGCATTAATGTAAATATTGTGAGCTAAATCCTGAGGAATTTTTTTAAATATATCCTCGCAGAATGCATAAATAAGCCCGTTGGGTAAATTGATCTTCTCGCCAATGAATTTTTCTATTGCTGGAAGGTATTCACTTCTTTTCAGCATACGAAAAATATATAATATATCAACATTAGCTAAGTTTGACTCAGCATTTTTAACTATCTTAAGGCTACCTCTATTATTTAATGCAATAACACCAACTTTATCTGGAACAATCTCAGCATATTTTTCAGATAAATTTGGATGAGTAACCACATAAACTTTATCGAATGCTTTTAAATAATCTGGGGTTTGAGTTTGCAATCTACGCGGGGTGTCATATTCCGTTTTAATTTCATACGCTGTAGATGTTCCGTTAAAAATTGCAATATCAACAATAGACTTTCCGACATGAAGCTCACTTAATAATGATGAGGTCCGGGGACTATGCCTCCCAAAAACTATTCGATTTGCTACTTCTGTTTTGTAAACATACTCATTTCTATAATTCCTGGATAACTCTTTATAACATTCACTAAAAAATGTATGTAATGGTTGCCCATCCTGCTTCATTTCATCAGAGAAAGACACAAAATCCAAGACATTAGACGGTTCTCTTCCCTTGGCTAAAGCCTCGAAAACTGGGCGGCTGAACACCCTTGAAAAAACTCTTATATTATCGATACTTAGCGCCATTGGATAATCCATCATAATATTCACTGTTATATAATAGCACAATCATACCGTGAAAAAAATTGTCATATCTCGCATAATCGTTACTGCATTTCAAATCATTAAAATAGTCTATTTCCAGTAAAATCTTTCTTAAAATATATTTATCAATCATTACAACATAATCAATCGGTGTCTGTAATTTTCATTACATCATAAACGCTCATCTCTTT
>NZ_JADBQN010000103.1:0-469 GCF_014895915.1 Enterobacter cloacae complex sp. P13B | reverse complement strand
ACCCTTTACAACACACTACTCTATAAAATACATTTCAAAAAATGGTTTAATATATACTGTGACATCTTATATATGCTACGGGAATAAGATGAGTTTAGTAGTTCAAGATGCATTAATGAAAAAAATTGGTAGCAGAGTCGGATGGGTGGTGGGAGGCGCAAATATTTATGGCATTGTTCAACATGCTGCTGAAAGTGCAAATAATCTAAAATATTTTTGTCCATTATTTTATAATGCTTTATATAGAGAGGGATTAGAAATGCTGTATTTCTTGATCGAACCGATTATCCTGAAAGCAGGATATCTGAATATTAGCTTAGCCTCGAATGAGGAAATTACCCAAGCATTAAAGAGAATGATGTAATAATGTTTAACTTGATAAATGAATTTCTTTGGCGTTGTGTTAAGCGTTTATTTACCAGTATTAAAGATGATTGCATTAATGATCTTATAGGTTGGGGGGTTATTT
>NZ_JADBQN010000102.1:0-1402 GCF_014895915.1 Enterobacter cloacae complex sp. P13B | reverse complement strand
TTAATAAGTAAGTTTTCCCCACTGACAGTTTTATCGAACATTGGGATAGGTCAGGGAGACCACTTCGTCCCCCCTATTCGGCCACGACTAAATTTTTCCACCAACTCCTTTAAACTTCTCAATAAACTCACCAATTTTCTGAAAAACGGTTTGTTTTTTCGTTTTATACTGAGGGTTTAACGGACTTAGCTTTGGTAAAGTTTCGTTTAACTCAGTGCCGTTTTCGGTGGCATATTCGCGCTTTAACGATGTCCGGATATAGCGCTTCGCTGCTTCTTCATTAAGATTTTCTTCTTTTATCAACGCTTCAGCTTCACGCAGCTGCTCACGCTGAGCAAAAATGAAGAATGCTTCAATGATGCTGGCTTTGTCTGGCATGTCATCAAGGTTAGTCTGCTGAATAAAGTCAACAATCAGACCCTCTTTGGCCCTGTTACCCAGGCTTGAGCGGATTAACCGTCTAACCTCTTCAGTCAATGCTTCTTTACCTTTCTTCTGCCTGTTATGTTCAAAAATCAGACCAAGAATATAATCCAGGTTAATTTCCTGAGATTTCAACAGGTCGATTTCAAACACAACATCATCCCAGTCAGTGGTTGACTGATCCTTGTCATTAGCCACTTTCTCGCGACGTTGCCAGTCACGGATATCATTGTAGGCTGAACGATAGTCCTGAATCTTACGCTCTGTGGGGAGACGAATTGTCTGTAGTTCTGCAAACTTTTCATCGTCAAGATAATGCGCTGTCTTGAATACTTTGACGGCATCGGGATCGCTGATATCGATTTTTTGCAGTTCTTTCAGCATGGCAAATTCGTCGTAGTTTTGCAGGATATTTTCAGCCCGCAGGTACTCGCCAAACAATTTAACGAAGGCTTTTTTTCCCTTCTCGCCATCAATGCTAGCCGGATCAGGGAACTGATATTCCAATGTCGTAACAATATCCATAAAGCCGCGCTTGGCCTCACCTGTTACGATATCGGTAAAGCCCTCCATGTACTCTTTGTAACTTTTCTCAAGCACCACGTTTTTAGTATTTTTATCCCCAAACAGCGTGATGGCATCAATGGTTGCGCTTTCCAGATCTCTGAACGTCACAATATTGCCGAAGGTCTTTGTTGCATCAAAGATACGGTTAGTGCGGGAGAATGCCTGCATCAAACCGTGATAACGCAAGTTTTTATCGACGAACAGAGTGTTCAGCGTCGGTGCGTCAAAACCGGTTAAAAACATTCCCACCACAATCAGCAGGTCGATATCCTGATTTTTAACTCGCAGGGCTAAATCACGGTAATAGTTTTGAAAGCCGTTGCTGTCAGTGCTGAAATTGGTTTTAAAGTGAGCATTATAGTCATCTATGGCTGCATCAAGAAACTCTTTGGCGCTGCTGTTCATGGTACTA
>NZ_JADBQN010000101.1:0-805 GCF_014895915.1 Enterobacter cloacae complex sp. P13B | reverse complement strand
CCACTGGTTATTTAATTGAGTTAAACGAGCGGCATCTATGATTTCAAGTTTTATTGTGTTATTCACATTATGAATACGAATAAAGCATTCACCATCCTGTACGCGAATCTTCTCTACTGTCTGTTGGAAAATGTCAAAGGTCATAGAACCATCCAGGCTAAAGCGATCTGCATCATAAGCCCAACGGTCAAAACGCTTTTCAAGACGCTGTGAGAGTTCCTGTAGTTCGTCTGGAGTCATACCCTCAATAGTTGGTGCTGGCTTGATGTAAACACCCTCTGCCCCACAAACACCATCAACGGACAAATTCATATACTTACTACCCAATGGATTCTTAAGTACTGCCTCACGTGAAGCATTACGCCAATCACTTAGGAACCAGCGGATCAAGTTATTAATATTCTGTGAACCAGTACCGGACGTAAAACCAAAGGAAATTACAGGGGTACTCATACCACGAACGGCTTGTAAATCACGCTTCATAGTTAGTGTTGGTTTTTCAATGAAACGCTTCTGACTCGGTTTTGCTTTTGGTTGTTCTATCTGTTTTTTCTTATTCCAAAACATTAGCGTGTTCCCCATCTGTTAGGATAATTAGGATCACGGAATACGGTTACACTCTTAAATGGTTTACCATTACCATTTACGGGTAGATCGTTCATACTTGCCCATAGAGCATTTGCACGTTTAATGTAACGTATACGCATATTCTCTAGGTTAGTTAATGATTCACTAATTAAAGTTTTGTTGTTAATTGTTGTGCTATATACACCACCACCAGCTACACGGCTTTCAATAACTTGAT
>NZ_JADBQN010000100.1:0-680 GCF_014895915.1 Enterobacter cloacae complex sp. P13B | reverse complement strand
GTAATGTCGTGCTCAAATAAGTCTTGGGGTATTCAGTAATCAAAGTTATGTTAAAAATAGCAGAAACTATAATGATAATGAAAAAAGTGCCTAAGATACTTAGAATTACTCTTGCAATAGTTCTAATATATTTTTTCTTGTTATTGTTCAATGTTAGTTCCCTCTGCCTACCTTAGAAGATTAACTTACCATACATCTTAATCGCTTTCCTACCCACCAGATTCTTTATAGTAAATAACGATATGTATCCCATCAGTAAACTAGAACCTACTAAGTAAACACTTTGTTCATGAATTTCAACAGTTTAATCACTGAAAAATGGTACTGCTGCATCATTCGCTTATAGCTTATGCTTGCGTTGATAAGAATTGCGCCCATACTTGTCCTCTCATAAGAAGTAAGATGTTCATACACACCCCCAACAGCTCATAATCTCTCTAAGTTGCTCAACGTATTGAAAGCGAGTGTAGGCTTCCCTGACATCAATGGTGCCAACGCTACTGGTCCACGCTCTTCGATTAAGTCAGCACACAATCCTTTCGCATTGTGATTACTGACGGGATACATCTCATGCTATGAGCCACTAACAACTCTTTGAAACCCATGCGTTTTAACGTCATGTTAGCTTCTTAGCTGTTTGCCAATTCAAGTGGCATATGATAATCAAAAAAACATTATTG
>NZ_JADBQN010000010.1:134475-347572 GCF_014895915.1 Enterobacter cloacae complex sp. P13B | reverse complement strand
GGTATGAGTAACTGATACTTTCTAAGTCATGCCGTTCTGGTTTTTCTGGCTTAAGAAAACTCGCCTTGTGTCACGCCCTGAAGAAAATGTCATCCTGGCGTTACGCTTAAACAACGCGGGAAGGGGCATGGACGGCTTTCTCGCCGTTGTACGACATGTCGCGCATAAATATTTCATAAAAAATAAAAATGGCCTGTGTCATGCCTTTTATGGTGCAAATTACAACTTTGTGGTGACCTGAAAAATAAAAATAAGCCGCGCGGGTGAGATATTTAAAATGTTTCAGCGGACATACTCTTCACCGTAACGACGCGTTAACAAAAACGAGTCGTTTAATACGAAATACGATCAGGGTGTTTTCAGGTAGCCGGGTCCAGGGTGACAACATGAAAAACACATCGTTATTTTTGATGTTTACATTACTGGGTGCGCCTGGATTTGTAACCGCCGCGAATTCAGATTTAGCAAACGCTGAATATAATTTTGCGGTTAATGAATTAAGTTATTCATCATTAAATCAGGCAGCCATTATTGGTCAACAGGGCGTATTTAATGACGCTCAGCTTCGCCAGGAAGGATCGAAACTCTTGTCCGTCATTTCTCAGGATGGGGCAGGCAACAGAGCGAGAGTTGATCAATCAGGGACTTACAATATTGCCTGGATCGATCAGAGCGGTAACGGGAACGATGCAGGTATTACGCAGGATGGATATGGTAATAGTGCGAAAATTATCCAGAAAGGGTCGGGTAATAGAGCAAATATTACGCAGTACGGTACGCAGAAAACCGCAGTTGTAGTGCAGAAACAGTCGCAGATGGCAATTCGCGTTATTCAGCGCTAGCTATTTCGCGACGACGTTAATCAATCCGATGGGGGTTTACCATGAAATTTATCAAAGTGGCAGCACTTGCAGCAATCGTCGTTTCTGGTAGTGCTATGGCTGGTATCATTAATCAGGGCGGATGGGGTCATGGACACGGTCATGGCGGAAACAGTGGTCCAAATTCAACCCTGAATATTTATCAGAACGGTGGCGGTAACTCCGCGCTGGCGTTGCAGACAGATGCCAGAAATTCCGTTCTTAATATTAGCCAGACCGGTGGCGGTAACGGGGCTGATGTCGGTCAGGGTTCTGACGACAGCAAAATCAACCTGACCCAGAACGGCTTTGGCAACAGTGCGACACTCGATCAGTGGAACAGCAAAAAATCCGTTATGAATGTTAGCCAGTACGGCGGCCTTAACGGTGCGCTCGTAGACCAGACGGCGTCTAACTCCACCGTCAACGTTACCCAGATCGGCTTTGGTAACCACGCGACAGCGCATCAGTACTGATACTGAAATCTGTACTACAAAAAAACAGGGCCGATGCCCTGTTTTTTTTCGGGAGTTCCTCATGAATACCTTCATTCTCCTTGCCGCGCTTTCCGGCCAGATAACCTTTCAAACGTCACAGCAGGGAAATATGACGACCATTATTCCGCAGGTCATTTTGACGGAACCGTGTGATTGTCAGGTCCAGATCCTCTCTTTGAAGGAAGGGCAGAGTGGGCAAAGTGCTTCGCGACAGCAAAATACCCTTTTTATTCCCGCTAATCAGCCGATTGATTTAACGCGGTTGAGTTTAACTATTTCTGCGGAAGACACGATCAACATCGTTGTCACCGTCACGGATGGAAAAGCGCTTCATTTATCACAGCAGTGGTCGCCAGCCGGGGGTGCGCTGTAAATATTCATGAAATCAATGCATTGTGAATATTTGCCGTTGAACTAAGCTGTTATCAGGAACTGCGTTGTTAGGTTCCGTAACGTCAGCCTTCGTTTGCATAATGAAGCGCGTTTGCCCCTCATGGACGATTTTCATTGAGGAGTACATATCGTGACCCACTCGTTTGCACATCTTATTTCAGGTCTGGGCCTGCTTGTTTCGGCATTTATCGCTCCAGCTTATTCAGCCACGCTCGCGCAGGGCGGCGTTATTCACTTTCGCGGCGCAATCGTTGCTGACCCTTGCGAAGTTACCCAGCAGCAGCGGCAGCTGGCGGTGTCGTGTCCGGAAAAAAATCGTATGCAAACGCGTATGGTGAGTTACGGCGACGCGCTGGACGGCAAGGCGACGGCTTCCGGCCTGGCGACAGTGAATATGACGTACCTGAATCCTGAAAAAACGCTCGCGGTTGTTCAGATCCAGTACCGTTAATACCCGTGAGCGCCCGCCGGTGGGCGCGGTTTTATGCCTATCGTTTTTCTCAATAACCCCTCTGCGATACACTTATAAAAAAGGCGGGCAGCAGAGGGGCTTTATGAAACCGCAAATTGAAGTTATTCATGGCGATATTACGACAGTTCATGTCGACGTCATCGTCAATGCGGCCAATCCTTCCCTGATGGGGGGAGGAGGCGTAGACGGCGCTATTCACCGGGCTGCCGGACCGCAGTTACTGGAAGCCTGTAAAATCGTGCGTCAGCAACAGGGTGAATGCCCTCCGGGCCATGCGGTGATTACGCTGGCGGGCAACCTTCCTGCCAAAGCGGTGATTCATGCTGTCGGGCCCGTGTGGCACGGCGGAGACCAGCATGAAGCGAGCCTTCTGGAGGAGGCATACCGAAACTGTCTGCGGCTTGCCGCCGACAACGGCTATAAAACGATGGCGTTCCCGGCCATCAGCACCGGCGTGTATGGATATCCTAAGGCGGCAGCGGCGACCATCGCCGTCGAAACGGTTTACCGCTATTTGTCGCTTAAACCGCTGCCAGAGAAGGTGATTTTTGTCTGCTTCGATGAAGACACCACGCATCTTTATCAGCGGCTTTTGACTCAGCGCAGACAAGAGCTGGAGAGCTGAAGCGAAGGCGGCGCACCGTGAGTGCGCCGCACTGCTCAGGCGGCTTTCGGCTGAGGCTTTCCTGAAAACAGGAAGCGCAGAAGAGGGATCCGCAGATGGATCTCGTAGAGTACGACGGCAATCCCCACCACAAACACCAGCCCGGTAAAGAAGCCCAGCGTGTTGGATGCGATATGTGGCGTGATGTATGCCCCGAAGAACAGCGTCAACGGGTGGTGCACCAGATAGATAAACAGTGAGGCATTGACGAAGTAGGTCACGCGGCTGGACTTAAAATTCAGCAAACGGTGGCCGAGCGCGAACACCACGTTCACCATCCACAAGCCCAACAGCATGGTGATCACGCTTTCCGTTTCATACATCCAGGCGTCGCCGCTCCCGTAGCGCTGGTTCAGCAGGTAGGCCACGAAGGCAATGGCCGCACCCACCGCGCACCACGGTGACGGGGTGGTAAACAGCGCTTTAAGCCTCGGATGAATAAAGGCCAGCGCGCCAATTAAAAAGAACGGAATGTAGAACAGCGACTGCATCACCACAAAATTGAACAGGCCGTCGCTTAGTATCGGTGGATAGACAATAAACAGCGTGCGTCTCACCGCGGCATAGGCGATCCCCAACAGTAAGAAGAGCACCGACAGTTTGCCCAGCGTGACGTTAGCGAAGAAAGAGTCTGCTGTCGTGCTGAGATGACGGCGCAGGCGGCTGAAAATCACCAGACTGACCGTGGTCAGCACCACCAGAACCAGCAGGAACCAGAGGTGAGACACCAGCTCCCAGACCAGCGTGTTGTACTTTTCATACAGCGAGAGATTCGGCCAGTTTTCCGCCTTGCCTTTAACGTATTGCAGCATAATGAACTGCGGCAGCGTCAGGAGCGGTATGGCGGTTAACATGGGAATACCTACGCGCTCCACGCGCACTTTCCACCAGCGCTTAAGCGGATAGCGTAAAAAAAGCATGTACGAGAAATAGCCGGAGATGACAAAAAACACCTGCATGCGGAAGGCGTGAATAAAGTCATTAAACAGCGTCAGCCACCAGGAGGGCATCTGGCTATTAACATGCCACGTGTGGCTGGAGTAAATCAGTGAAATATGAAAGGGGATCCCCAATAGCATCAGCCATGCCCGGATCGAGTCGAGGAAATATTCCCGTTGTATCGGTGTTGTGCTCATATAACGTTGTGCATTCTCAGACTTTTCGCCTTATCCCTAAGGCTCATAATGGTTACATTCGACGCCAACCCTACACCAAGACCGACACACTGTCTCCAGGATAAGCACGCAAAGTGAATAACGGGTTCTTTCATTTGCTTAATCCATGAGCCAGCAGCTGAACAAAGCAGTGATTATGTTGTCGGATTGCCTGAGTTTCCATTAAAATGGATCGGATCGATATAAGCACACAAAGGGGGAAGTGCTTACTTATTATGAAACATAAACCACAGATGATGAAAATGCGTTGGTTGGGTGTTGCGGTGGTGTTATCACTGTATACCTCATCGGCACTGGCCTTTAACATCGACGATGTCGCAAAACAGGCAAAATCGATGGCAGGCAAGAGCTACGAAGCGCCGAAAAGTAACCTGCCCTCCGTTTTCCGCGACATGAAGTATGCGGACTATCAGCAGATCCAGTTCAACCACGATAAAGCGTACTGGAACAACGTTAAAACCCCGTTCAAGCTTGAATTTTATCATCAGGGTATGTACTTCGACACGCCTGTTGCCATCAATGAAGTGACGGCGACCGCGGTACGTAAGATCAAGTACAGCCCGGATTACTTCAATTTTGGCAATGTGCAGCACGACAAAGATACGGTGAAAGACCTGGGCTTCGCAGGCTTTAAGGTGCTTTACCCGATCAACAGCAAAGATAAAAACGACGAAATCGTTAGCATGCTTGGCGCCAGCTACTTCCGCGTGATTGGCGCGGGGCAGGTGTACGGGCTTTCTGCGCGCGGTCTGGCTATTGATACCGCGCTGCCATCAGGTGAAGAGTTCCCGCGTTTCCGCGAGTTCTGGATTGAGCGTCCAAAACCAACGGACAAACGTCTGACTATTTATGCGCTGCTGGATTCCCCACGCGCAACCGGTGCCTATCGCTTTGTGATTATGCCAGGTCGTGACACGGTCGTTGACGTGCAGTCTAAGGTTTACCTGCGTGACAAAGTGGGCAAACTGGGCGTCGCTCCGCTGACCAGTATGTTCCTGTTTGGGCCGAACCAGCCGTCACCGGCAACCAACTTCCGCCCGGAACTGCATGACTCCAACGGTCTGTCTATTCATGCTGGTAACGGTGAGTGGATCTGGCGTCCGCTGAATAACCCGAAACATCTGGCGGTCAGCAGCTTTGCGATGGAAAACCCGCAGGGCTTTGGCCTGCTGCAACGTGGTCGTCAGTTCTCTCGCTTTGAAGATCTCGACGACCGCTATGACCTGCGTCCAAGCGCCTGGGTTACGCCGAAAGGCGACTGGGGTAAAGGCAAGGTAGAGCTGGTTGAAATCCCAACCAACGACGAAACCAACGACAACATCGTCGCATACTGGACGCCGGAGCAGCTGCCGGAAGCCGGTAAAGAGATGAACTTCAAGTACACCATTACCTTCAGCCGCGACGAAGATAAACTGCATGCGCCGGATAACGCGTATGTGACGCAGACTCGCCGTTCTACGGGTGACGTGAAGCAGTCTAACCTGATCCGTCAGCCTGACGGTACGGTAGCGTTTGTCGTGGACTTCACCGGCCAGGATATGAAGAAACTGTCTCCTGATACTGCGGTGTCGGCCCAGGCCAGCATCGGTGACAACGGTGAAATCGTAGAGAACACCGTGCGTTACAACCCGGTAACCAAAGGCTGGCGTCTGACCCTGCGCGTGAAAGTGAAAGATCCGAAACAGACCACTGAAATGCGTGCTGCGCTGGTCAGTGAAGATCAGCCGCTGAGTGAAACCTGGAGCTACCAGCTACCTGCCAATGAATAATACATCTGAATATATTGATGCCATGCCGCTGACGGATATCGAAAAAGCGGCGCTGCCTAAGAGCGACATCCGCGCGGTTCATACCGCGCTGGATGGCGAACATCGTCAGTTTTCCCGTGATGATGATACGCCGCTGGGGTCAGTCAAGGCGCGTCTGGAGCAGGCCTGGCCGGACTCGCTGGCAGAAGGGCAGTTGATTAAAGACGACGAAGGACGCGATCAGCTTCAGGCGATGCCGAAAGCGACGCGTTCCTCAATGTTCCCCGATCCATGGCGCACCAACCCGGTTGGCCGCTTCTGGGATCGCCTGCGCGGGCGTGACGTCACGCCGCGCTATCTGTCGCGCCTGACGAAAGAAGAGCAGGCCTCCGAACAGAAATGGCGTACCGTGGGGACAATTCGCCGTTATATCCTGCTGCTTCTGACGCTGGCGCAGACGGTTGTCGCGACCTGGTATATGAAAACCATTCTGCCTTACCAGGGCTGGGCGTTTATCAACCCGACGGACATGATGGGCCAGGATCTCTGGGTCTCCTTCATGCAGCTGCTGCCGTATATCCTGCAGAGCGGCATTCTCCTGCTGTTCGCGGTTCTCTTCTGCTGGGTCTCTGCCGGTTTCTGGACCGCGCTGATGGGCTTCCTGCAGCTGCTGATGGGACGGGACAAGTACAGCATTTCGGCGTCAACGGTCGGGGATGAACCCCTCAATCCCGAGCACCGTACCGCGCTGATTATGCCTATCTGTAACGAAGACGTTGACCGCGTATTTGCGGGGCTGCGTGCAACCTGGGAGTCCGTAAAGGCAACCGGTAATGCGGCGCATTTCGACGTTTACATCCTGAGCGACAGTTACAACCCGGATATCTGCGTGGCAGAACAAAAAGCCTGGATGGAGCTGATTGCAGAAGTGCAGGGCGAAGGACAGATCTTCTACCGCCGCCGCCGCCGTCGCGTGAAGCGTAAAAGCGGCAACATCGATGACTTCTGCCGCCGCTGGGGTAACCAGTACAGCTACATGGTCGTGCTGGATGCTGACTCCGTCATGAGCGGTGACTGCCTGAGCGGTCTGGTGCGTCTGATGGAAGCCAACCCGAACGCGGGGATCATTCAGTCTTCGCCAAAAGCATCCGGCATGGACACCCTGTACGCGCGCTGCCAGCAGTTCGCCACCCGTGTTTACGGCCCGCTGTTTACCGCCGGTCTGCACTTCTGGCAGTTGGGTGAGTCGCACTACTGGGGCCACAACGCCATTATCCGCGTGAAGCCGTTCATCGAACACTGTGCGCTGGCGCCGCTGCCGGGCGAGGGTTCGTTTGCCGGTTCGATTCTGTCGCATGACTTCGTGGAAGCGGCGCTGATGCGTCGTGCTGGCTGGGGCGTCTGGATTGCCTACGACCTGCCGGGATCGTACGAAGAGCTGCCGCCGAACCTGCTGGACGAGCTCAAGCGCGACCGCCGCTGGTGTCACGGTAACCTGATGAACTTCCGCCTGTTCCTCGTAAAAGGGATGCACCCGGTTCACCGTGCGGTGTTCCTGACGGGCGTAATGTCTTATCTCTCCGCACCGCTGTGGTTTATGTTCCTCGCGCTCTCCACTGCGCTGCAGGTCGTCCATGCCCTGACGGAGCCGCAATACTTCCTGCAACCGCGCCAGCTGTTCCCGGTGTGGCCGCAGTGGCGTCCGGAGCTGGCGATTGCGCTGTTTGCTTCCACCATGGTGCTGCTGTTCCTGCCTAAGCTGCTCAGTATCATCCTGATCTGGTGCAAAGGCTCGAAAGAGTACGGCGGATTCTTCCGCGTCACCCTTTCGCTACTGCTGGAAGTGCTGTTCTCCGTGCTGCTGGCGCCGGTGCGTATGCTGTTCCACACCGTGTTTGTGGTCAGTGCCTTCCTGGGCTGGGAAGTGGTCTGGAACTCACCGCAGCGTGATGACGACTCCACGCCGTGGAGTGAAGCCTTCATGCGCCACGGCTCTCAGCTGCTGCTGGGCCTGGTGTGGGCGGCCGGAATGGCCTGGCTGGATCTGCGCTTCCTGTTCTGGCTGGCGCCGATTGTCTTCTCGCTGATCCTGTCGCCGTTTGTGTCCGTGATCTCCAGCCGTTCAACGGTAGGGCTGCGTACCAAACGCTGGAAACTGTTCCTTATCCCGGAAGAGTATTCCCCGCCGCAGGTGCTGGTGGATACCGATACCTATCTGGAGCAGAACCGTAACCGCACGCTGGACGATGGCTTTATGCACGCCGTGTTTAATCCGTCATTCAACGCTCTGGCGACGGCAATGGCCACCGCGCGCCACCGCGCAAGCCAGGTGCTGGAGATTGCCCGCGATCGTCACGTTGAGCAGGCGCTTAATGAGACTCCGGAAAAACTCAATCGCGACCGTCGTCTGGTGCTGCTGAGCGATCCGGTCACGATGGCAAGACTTCACTATCGCGTATGGTCCGCTCCGGAGAAGTACTCTTCGTGGGTGAACTACTACAAAGAGCTGAAGCTGAACCCGCTGGCGCTGAAGGCGAAGTAAGCGGTTAAGCAAGGCGGGTAAGCAAAGCGCCACCCGCCAGATAAAATACCGGCTGTGAGGCCGGTATTTTTTTAGAGGTTACTGATGAAAATAATCATCGTCGTCATGATGGCATGCCTGCTGAGCGGCTGCGGCAGCATCATCAGCCGCACTATTCCAGGTCAGGGCCATGGCAACCAGTACTACCCGGGCGTAAAATGGGATGTCCGTGATTCCGCATGGCGCTACCTGACGGTGCTCGATCTGCCGTTCTCGCTGATTTTCGACACGCTGTTGCTGCCCATCGATGCCAGCCACGGCCCGTACGAGTAGCGTAAATTAACGCTCGTCCCATTCATCGGCTGCGGTTTGACCTTCTTCCGTATCCAGCGGTGGCTCGAGCTGAAATTCGCCCTCATCCCACTCGTGCAGCGTATTCTCCTCCAGCCATTCCTGGCGTAACTCGATTTCATCATAGTCGCCATCAAACACGGCCTGCGCACCTGCACCGCTCAGGACCGGCAAACATTCTCCTTCTTCGCCTTCATCGGCAAAGAACTCGGCCTGCCACATAATATCTCCATCCTGCAGAACATATTTTTGGATATTAAGTTGTTGCACGTCAGCATCTTCTTCCTCAACGCCGGGATTATCGGCAAGGAACTCTTCACGAGCGGCATCAATAGCTTCTTCCAGCGTGGCGTACATGGTCATTGGTGTCTCCCTGTTTTCCAGAAGGTTTCAGGGAAAGAATAGCTGAATATCAGATTCTGCAAGTATGAATGCGAAAATAAGCCGTCAGGCGTTCTTCTTATTCCGTCACCGGCCGTAACGCGCGGGATAAACTGAACCACGAGTAAATCGCGTTGAACAGCACCACGCTTGCCGTCACGATAAAGACGGCGCGAAAACCGAAGCTGGCGGAAATACCCGCCCCGAGAAGCGGCCCGGTGACGTTACCGATATCGCGAAACGACTGGTTATAGCTAAAGATACGCCCGGCAATCTGGTTCGTGGAGTTGTAGACCAGCAGGGTCTGTACGGCGGGTAGCAACGCCCCGTCGGCGGCGCCCAGCAAAAAGCGAAGCACGCCCAGCTGCCACGGAGAGTGCACCATCGACATGGGGATCAGCAGCAGGACGGAAACGATCAGTGCGCAGATCAGGATCTTTTCCGGGCCGACCCGGTCACCCAATTTCCCTAGCCTCGGTGCGCTAACCAGCGCCGCCACGCCGGGCACGGAGGCAATCAGTCCGCTGATAAACGCAATATTGCTGACGTTACCCGCCAGGTCGCGAACGTATAGGGTGAGAATAGGAGCGATCGATCCGGTTGCCACCTGAATGATCAATGTCGTTACGAACAGGCTCAGCACCAGTCTGGGATTTTTAAGCGAGGTCAGCACGTCTCTGGCGTGAAGCATCTCTTTTTTGGCGACGGGCGTAAATTTTTCACGGATGCAGACCAGGGTGACGATAAAGCACAGGAACAACACGCTGGCGGTGATGAAAAAGACCGGGCGCAGGCCGTAGTTATCCGCCAGTAATCCCCCCGCCAGCGGCCCAAGCAGGGCGCCGCTCACGCCACCGGTTGACAGCGTGCCAAGCGCCCAGCCGCTCTTATGGCGAGGAATTTGCGTGGCGATCAGGGCGTTCGCGTTGGGAATAAATCCGCCCAATAAGCCCAGTAATGCGCGCAATATCAGGAACTGCCAGACGTTCTGCGCCACGCCCATCAGCGCCATGATAATCGCCATCCCCAGCGCTGAACGCAGCAGCATGATTTTACGTCCCTTGCGGTCGGCAAGGCCGCCCCAGAAGGGCGAGGCAATGGCGGAAAAGAGAAACGTGATGCTGAATACCAGGCCAGACCACATGTTGAGCGCGCTATGGCCCGTCACGCCCAGCTGTTCGACGTAGAGCGGCAGGAAAGGCATGACCAGGCTAAACGCTGCGCCGGTAAGAAAACAGCCAAGCCACGCAACCGTGAGGTTACGCTTCCAGTTTATGGGGGCATCTGAGGGTGTCATAACAATCCGCATAGTGAGGTGCAGAGCACCTGAGGCATGAAGTAATAAGCCTGCTAATTATGCGCCTGGGTTATGATTGCCGCAATGAGGGGGAGCTTTTAAAGCTAAAATAGCATGCGGCCCTGAGGGCCGCATGAGGATCAATAGCGGGAAGGCGTGCCTTCTGGCCGCGTTTTAAAGCGTCGATGCAGCCACATGTACTGCTCGGGTGCCAGCATGATGCACTTCTCCACAACGCCGTTCATCCAGCGCGCGGTGGTTTCCGCATCTTCCAGCGGCGGCGCGAGTTCCGGCTCAAGCATCATCAGCTCGTAGCCTGAGCCATCCGGCATACGGCGGGGAACAAAGGGAACGATGGCGGCTTTGGACATCCGCGCCAGCATCCAGGTGCCGGTCGTGGTGGCGGCCTCATCAACGGCGAAGAAGGGGACAAAGACGCTGGCCTGGGGGCCATAGTCGTGATCGGGGGCATACCAGACCACTTCACCGGACTTCAGCGCGCGGATCATGCCCTTCAGATCCTTACGGTCGATCATGCTTTTGTTGGAGCGCATGCGGCCGTTGGTCTGGATGAGGTCGATAACCGGGTTGTCGTTAGGACGATAAACCCCGATGCCGGGCGCCTGCATGCCAAACATACGCGCCCCGATTTCGAGCGTCAGGAAATGGACGCCGATCAGCAGCACGCCGGTCTGATTGGCCTGAAGCGTATGCACCGGCTCCATGCCGGTGCCTGTAACCTTGCTCCAGCGGGCCATACGTTTGTCCGACCAGAACCACGCCATTCCGGTCTCCATGAGACCCATGCCGACGGATTCGAAATTCTTCGAGACCATATCATGGCGCTCTGCCTCGCTCATCTGCGGAAAGCACAGCTCAAGGTTACGATACGCGATGCGGGCGCGGCGCTTCATAAGCGTTTGCGCGAGTCGGCCTAATGATGTACCTAACCGGAAGATAACAGGGTAGGGAAGCTGTACCAGTAGCCATAAAAAGCCAATGCCAAGCCAGGTCATCCAATAGCGGGGGTGCAAAAGGGCGACGGTAAATTTTGGTAACTGGGTCATGTCTTTCCTGTGTTCAAACGTCCTGTTTCGCTATTGTCGCATTTTTTGAGACGTAGCCAAAATATCTGCCGTCGAAACCTGCACGACGACGGCAATTGTTAAGCCTGATTCATCAGGGTGTGTGAAATGTAGCGTAAATTGTGTGGATGTAAATTGGTTTTGTTTGCTATATGATGCCGACCGATTTTGATTCTCTCTGACGATTGCAGGACTTGTACACCATGCCAGTGTTACACAACCGCGTTTCGAATGAGATGTTAAAGGCGCGCATGTTGGCTGAAACCGAACCGCGCACGACCATCTCCTTCTACAAATACTTCACCATCGACGATCCGCAGGCGACCCGCGATGCGCTTTATCAGGCCTTCACGGCGCTGAACGTTTTCGGGCGCGTCTACCTTGCCCGCGAAGGCATTAACGCGCAGATTAGCGTGCCGGAAAGCAAAGTGAATGCGTTCCGCGACGCGCTTTATAGCTTCGACCCGGCCCTCAACGGCTTACGCCTGAACATTGCCCTGGATGACGATGGAAAATCGTTCTGGGTGCTGCGCATGAAGGTGCGTGAACGCATCGTGGCGGACGGTATTGACGATCCTGAGTTTAACCCGGCTGACGTCGGCGAATATCTGAAGGCCGCGGAAGTGAATGCGATGCTGGACGATCCGGATGCCGTGTTCATTGATATGCGTAACCACTACGAGTACGAAGTGGGGCATTTCGAAAACGCGATGGAGATTCCGGCTGATACCTTCCGCGAGCAGCTGCCTAAAGCGGTGGAGATGATGCAGGAGCATAAGGATAAAAAAATCGTTATGTACTGCACCGGCGGTATCCGCTGCGAGAAGGCCAGCGCGTGGATGAAGCACAATGGGTTCAACAAGGTCTGGCACATTGAAGGCGGTATTATTGAGTACGCCCGCCGCGCCCGTGAGCAGGGCTTACCGGTACGCTTTATCGGTAAAAACTTCGTCTTTGACGAGCGCATGGGCGAGCGCATTTCAGAAGATGTGATTGCCCAGTGCCACCAGTGCGGCGCGCCGTGCGATACCCACACCAACTGCAAAAACGACGGTTGCCACCTGCTGTTTATTCAGTGCCCGGCCTGTGCCGAGAAGTTTAACGGCTGCTGTAGCGAGCTGTGCAGCGAAGAGAGCGTCCTGCCGGAAGAAGAGCAGCGTCGTCGTCGCGCGGGGCGTGAAAACGGTAATAAGATTTTTAATAAATCACGCGGCCGTCTGAATACCAAACTGGGTATTCCTGACCCGGAATGATAATAACACCCGGCACGGCGAAAGCCTGCCGGGCGAATCTATTACGACTTCTGCTGCACACCTTCAACGGAAATAACCAGCTCAACGTCCTGCGACGCCGGGCCTAAATCCGTTGTGATATTAAAATCTTTCAGGTGAATTTTACCCGCCGCTTCGAAACCTGCGCGTTTTCCGCCCCACGGATCGTCGCCCTGACCGATCAATTTCGCATCCAGAGTAACGGGTTTGGTTACGCCATTCAGCGTCAGATTCCCGGTAATAGCCAATTTATCACCGTCTTTCTTAACTTCCGTGGAGGTGAAGGTGGCCTGTGGGAATTTTGTGACGTTGAGGAACTCTGCGCTGCGCAGGTGTTTATCGCGCTCAGCATGGTTCGTGTCGACGCTGTTCGTATTAATGGTCACATTGACTTTATCTGCCGCAGGGTTTTTCTCGTCAAAAGTAAATGTGCCGTCGAAATCTTTAAAGGTACCGTACAGCCAGCTGTATCCCAGGTGCTGAATGCGGAAATTGACGAAAGCGTGCTGGCCCTCTTTATCAATTTTATAGTCAGCCGCTACGGCAGAACCGGCGGTGAATAACAGAGAACCGAGGGCAATACCCAGCAGGTGTTTTTTCATTTTATGCTCCAGAGTCAACTGACGAGCGGCCAAGCATGCGCTTAAGCGTATCGTCTTTATCAATAAAATGGTGTTTAAGGGCGGCGAGCCCGTGCAGTACGGACAGGATCACCACGCTCCAGGCAAGCCAGAGGTGAACGACGCCTGCCGTATCGGCCTGAGCCCCGGCATCGCTGAGCGTTGCCGGAACCTCGAACAGGCCAAAAACGCTAATCGGTTTGCCGTCTGCCGTTGAAATGAGATAGCCGCTGATCAGAATGGCGAAGAGCAGCGCGTAGAGCGCAATATGCGCGGCAACGGCGCTGACGCGTGTTATTTTTCCGTATGTCTTTAGTGGCGCGGGCGGTGGGGAAATATGTCGCCAGATGGCGCGAAATACCAGCCCCAGCATCAGCAGAACCCCGATGCTTTTATGCAGCTCGGGTGCCTGATGATACCAGCCATCGTAATAGCTGAGCGTGACCATCCAGAGTCCAAGTCCGAACATACCATAGACGGCAATGGCAAATATCCAGTGCAAACTTATGGATATTATTCCGTAGCGCCGGGAGGAGTTACGCAATTGCATCAGAATGTCCATTTTCAAATTAACCGAAAGGTAAAAATGAACGGGAAGACGCGATATTGCAACTGAAATAATTGACTATTGATTTTTATTTTATTTATTTCAGCGATTTTGAAAAGAAACGGCAAGATTAATTCAATGGCTTCGTGCAAGACGTATTTAGCAGAAGAAAAAACCTTAAATAAACATAAAGTAACGTCAGTTAACGTCAATTGTCACTTTCAATAAAACACAATGTAAATAACATCAACGATAGCGAGCAGCGCCCACAATAAGATGTAGAGCATAAAGTGTTCGCGAATGTTATTGATGAGGAAATCCACTATCCTGCGCATAACGCCCCACAATTGAGTACGAAGAAAACGGGCCCCGATGCCGCCGGAGCCCGTGGCCGATTATCCGTTAAAACGCGAGAGTGAGAACGGCGTCAGATCAAACTGCGGCGTGATACCCTGGGCAAACTGCGCGGCGATTTCACCCAACACCGAAGCGAACTTAAAGCCGTGGCCACTCAGCCCGGTAATCAGCAGGGTGTTGTCATGCCCCGGCAGCGTATCAATGATAAAGTCTTCATCCGGCGTGTTGTCATAGGTGCAGGCCGCGCCATAAAGCAGGCCACCGACGCCCGGGAGAATAGTGCGCAGGAACGAGAAGGCTTCTGAGCCGTCCTGCGGGCAGGCGCCAAACGGCTTGCGCTCCTCTGGTGAGGAGATGACCTGCCCGCCGTTGTGTTTTCCAATCTTGAGAGCGTCCTTCTCGGAAGGGAAACCGTAGAACTGATCGCCGTTGGGTAACTCGCCGGTAAACGCCGGGAATTTATTTTGCGCGCTGTAACGCCCGTCAGACTGGAACCAGGAGAAGACCTTGCGTACCGGCTGGATCGGCAGGTCCGGGAGCAGGCGGGTAACCCAGGTTCCTGCGCTAATAAGCAGGCGGGAAGCCGAATATTCCCCGTCTACGGTTTTCACCGTAACGCCGTTTGCATCATGCGTGATGGCCTCTACGGGGCAATTGAACAGCTGCGCACAGCCCGCTTTGGCGGCAAGATCGACCCAGGTTTTGATCGCCGTTTCACAGTGCAGCACACCGGAGTTGGCTTCAAAGAGGCCGATATAATCCTCCGGGACGGTAATTTCAGGCCAGCGCGAGGTAATGGCCGCCGCGTGCAGCTTCTCAACGTCAAGATTAAAGGCTTTCGCGCTGCGTTCGACGTTGGCGAGAAATTCAGAGTGGGCCGGGCCCAGATTGATAACGCCGGTACGTTCGAAAATGCGATCTTCAGTCTGTTTCGCCAGCTCGTCCCACAGCGTCTGGGCGCGAAGCACCAGCGGGACATAGCGCTCGCCTTCGCCATACGCATGGCGGATAAGGCGGGTATCGCCATGATGGCTGCCTTCGCTATGCGGCGGCAGGTGGGCGTCAATCATCAGGACGTTTAGCCCTGCCTGCGTTGCGTAATAACCGGCGGCCGATCCAACGGAGCCGCTACCAATAATGATTAAGTCGTATCTCATATGCATCTCGTAAACTTACGGTTTGTTAGCAGAGTAATTAACAACGCGGGCGTAAACAAGCGGGAAATAAATAAGGCACCGCGAGGGTGCCTGTTGAGTGAAAAGTGGGCATAAGGTTAGTGCCGTTTATACTCATTTTCCTGATAGTCGCCAGATTCTATTTTTGCAATGCCTGCCTCTAAAATAGAAATAAACTGACGGGCGACGTCTGTTGTTAGCCACAGCGTCTGTCCCACTTCCGCTTCGTCACGGTTGAGTTGATTTGGGGTCTGGTAGTGCAAACGCAGCATCAGTGCATCGTAGCTGTCTACGGTACTGATATCCCAGCCTACAAGCGGATGGGTCTGGATGACTTCGTTATTCTTTTCCATTATAACCCCCTTAATGCGTGTTAGAAGACAACGGCTCTGAGGTTCAATGCATGTTTTTCTGAAAGCTTCTTCAGTATACCAAGTAATAAGGGTTCCAAAGGGAAAAATAAACAGGTAGCAACACATTTTTCTGCTTTTTAGGATTGTTCGAACAATAAAACACCATCTCGTTCACGATTTTTTAAGAACACGCTGAATTAATTTGAACTTTCGAAATTACAGGCAAAAAAAAGCCGGGGCGACCCGGCAAAAAACACAATGAGGGAGCAGTGTTAATCGGTAATGAACCAGTCGTCTGCGCTTTCCCACGTTTCCTGCAGGATTTCGCTGATGCGATCTTTATCTTCTTTTGCGGCACCCATGACGGAGAGGTTGTTCGCTGCGGCGTAACGCACCGTTACGGCGCCCGCGTTGTCGGGAAAGGTGTTGTTAATACGACGGGATAATTCGCCTGCCAGAGCGTCAAGCGCGCCGGCAGGCAGAACGGTAGTTTTGGCTATGGTGACTTCAATACGCATAAATGCCCCCTGTGTAATATACTGTTTATTTATACAGGCATATTATCGGTTTGACAACAAGGGGCGTTGATTTTTTAGCGTTTTACTGTCCAGCTTACGGTTTCACCTGCCAGGAAGGGGATCAGCGTGTCATCCGTCAGCGCGATAGACTCCTCAACCTGGCTCGCTTTGCGCTCCAGCTCAATGAAGGTGTCATTGACCGGCAGGCCGTAGAAGCGCGGGCCGTTGAGGGAGCAGAACGCTTCGAAATGTTCCAGCGCGTTCATCTCTTCAAATACGGTTGCGTAGCTGGCAAGCGCCGTTGGGACGTTGAAACAGCCCGCGCAGCCGCAGCTTGCCTCTTTGCGATGGCGGGCGTGAGGCGCGGAGTCCGTGCCCAGGAACGCACGCGTGAATCCGCTGGCGACAAGCTCGCGCAGCGCCTGCTGGTGAACGTTGCGCTTGAGGATCGGCAGGCAGTAAAGGTGAGGGCGCACTCCGCCCACCAGCATATGGTTACGGTTAAACATCAGATGCTGTGGGGTGATGGTCGCAGCGATCAGCTCGTTACCGTCGCGAACATACTCTGCCGCGTCTTTGGTGGTGATATGCTCAAAGACCACCTTAAGCGCCGGCAGGCGCTGGCGCAGGGGCTCCATCACGGTTTCGATAAAACGGGCTTCACGGTCGAAGATGTCAATCTCCGCATGCGTTACTTCACCGTGTACCAGCAGCGGCATGCCCAGTTTCTGCATGCGCTCCAGCACCGGCATGATGGCATCAATACTGGTGACGCCGTGGCTGGAGTTGGTGGTGGCGTTCGCCGGGTAGAGTTTCGCCGCCGTAAATACGCCTTCGTTAAACCCGCGTTCCACTTCGTTCGGATCCAGTGAATCGGTCAGGTAGCAGGTCATCAACGGGGTGAAATCATGTCCCGCCGGAACGGCATCCAGAATGCGCTGACGGTAGGCAATGGCGGCATCGACGGTGGTGACTGGCGGAACCAGGTTTGGCATGACAATCGCGCGGCCATAAATTTCACTGGTATAGGGCACGACGGTTTTCAGCATATCGCCATCGCGCAGATGGATATGCCAGTCGTCTGGGCGGCGGATTTTAAGAACCTGGGGTTGTGCAGTCATGGAAGCTCCGGCTTGTCAGGAATCAGTCATAAGGATGGCTGTTTTTGCCGGACACAAATCATAAGCGGAAACGTTTTCGTTTGCACACTTTTCCGTAAAAAAAAGGGCGCCGCAGCGCCCTTCAGGTTAATCGGTGAAAGGAATAACGATCTCTCCCGGTTTCACCTCTATCCCTTTTGCGTATTTCTTCGCGAGGGCTTCACCCTTGCTGTTGTCTTCGCTTAAGACGTACGCCGGCTGCTGGTTAAAGTAGTTTCGCAGCGACTGGTTCAGATAGGGCATCAGGGTTTGCAGTACCGGCGCCATTTTGTCCGGCGAAACCTGCGCATCGACCACTTCCATCTCCTGCAGGAATATCGCCCCTTTCTCTTTGTTGAAAACGGGGAGCGCCTTCAGCTTGAGCTTGATGTTGGCTTTCTGATTGCCAAAAAGGGACGTCATATCAAGCGCGGCATCGCCTGCGAGAGTGACTTTATTCGGCTCTTCGCGACCAATCTGGCTGGTGAGATTGGTGAGAACGATGTGGGCATCGGCCAGCCCCGGCACGCCAATGTCTTTAGAGAAATTGTTATGTTTTTCCAGCGCCTGATTAATTTCCTGCTCACTGACGGTATATTGCGTAAGCTGGTTACAGCCCACCAGCAGACCGCTGACAACGAATGCCGCGGCTAAGACAATTTTCTTCATAGTGCTCCTCAACGAAAAATCGGCGCTTCTGTCCTGTTACGCCAGTATGTCAGCGTGAATGGGCAGAAACCAGCAGAAAAAACTGAGAAGTGGGGCGGGAGAGGCTCCCGCCCGAGGGAAAGGCTACGCGCCAGGCTCGAGCATGCCGCTCGCGCTGCGTTTCTGGCTGAACTGCCACCACAGGGCGAGAAGCGTCATGACGCCCACCACGCCGAGCATCATCCAGGGGAGTTCCGGCTGGTTCAGCGCTTTGCCGGCATCGAACAGCCAGCCGCCGCCGGCGTAACCCAGCGCACCGCCAAAGGCCAGACCCAGGCGGCTGAAGCCCATATAGCTGCCGCGCGCACGCGCATCCGCAAGCGAGGCGCTCAGCGTTTCGCGGGCGGGCTCGGCGATGATGGAGCCGATATAGAAGGTGCAGATCAGCGTAAAAAGCTGCTGAAGCGTGTTTACCAGACCGATCGGCATCATGCTCAGCGTCATCAGAAACAGCCCTGCCATCAGGCGATGCTCCAGGCGAAAACGCCGTTCACTCCAGCGGGCAATCGGGTAGAGCAGCGTTAATGACAGGCAGGCTTCGATGGCGTACATCCATTTTACGGCAGCAGGCGTGCCCGCAATATCGTTCACCATGATTGGCAGCATCAGCATCACCTGTACGGCCAGCATGTAATAGCCGGTCAGGGTCAACACGTAGGTGACAAAACGCCTGTCGCGCAGGACGCGTCCTAGCCCCTCGCGCACCGGGGCTTTTACCGTCGACAGCTTCCAGGCCGGAAGGTAGAGGCCGTTAAACAGGGCGCACAGAATAAACAGCACCGCCCCGGCCGCGCAAACCAGACGGAAATCGTACTGCAGCAGCCAGCTGCCCAGCAGGGCGCCAACAACCGCCCCGGCGCTGTCCTGCATCATCAGAATGGAGAAGAAGCGGCCGCGGTGCTGAGGACGAATCAGCTTTACCACCAGCGCGGTGCGCGGCGGGTCAAACAGGGTGCCCCCGATGCCGGAGAGAAAGCAGGAGAACCACAGCAGCCACGGCTCCTGGGCGATCGCCATCGTGGCAAAGCCTGCCGCGCGGAGCAGCATACCGGTCACGATCATCGGTTTAGCGCCAAAGCGGTCAGCGATCGCGCCGCCAAAGACGCCCAGCCCCTGCTGGACAAACTGACGTAGCCCCAGGGCAATCCCAACCATTAATGCCGCCCAGCCCATTTGATCGACAAAGCGGATCGAGATGAGGGGGAACACAACAAAAAAGCCGAGCACGACCAGCATGTTATCGACGAGCAGGAAATATTTACCCAGGCTCCTGGCCTGTGATACGCGGGACATTTTCCCTCCAGGGAAAATAAGAAGGTGAGCACGCTAACATTCTGCGGTGTCGCCGCGTTTTTTCCCACCCCCGGGCGCGACAATATTTTTTTATCAAAACGGTGCTTTGATAGAGAGTTCTCATCGAAAAATGTGAAAAGAGGTCAAAATGGTATGTCACTGTTTTCACAGACGGCACGGGCGCAGGTATAGTAAAGCTAATGGGTAAGCTGAAGTGACGGGAAGGAGTGGTATTGATGTTTGGCTATCGCAGTAATGTGCCAAAAGTGCGTCTGACAACGGACAGGCTGGTCGTTCGTCTTGTGCATGAGCGTGATGCCTGGCGTCTGGCGGATTATTACGCCGAGAATCGCCAGTTTTTAAAACCCTGGGAACCCGTTCGGGATGAGAGCCATTGTTACCCCTCCGGCTGGCAGGCACGCCTCAGCATGATCGCTGAATTTCATAAGCAGGGCAGCGCGTTTTATTTCGCGCTGCTGGATCCAGAAGAGAAAGAGATTATCGGGATCGCCAATTTTTCAAACGTGGTGCGGGGATCGTTTCACGCCTGCTACCTTGGCTATTCCATCGGCCAGAAATGGCAGGGGCAGGGGCTGATGTACGAGGCGTTAACGGTAGCCATCCGCTATATGCAACGCACGCAGCATATCCATCGCATTATGGCGAACTACATGCCGCATAATCAGCGCAGCGGGAATTTGCTGGCGCGTTTAGGGTTTGAGAAAGAGGGTTATGCCAAAGACTATCTGCTGATAGACGGAGAGTGGCGCGACCACGTTCTGACGGCATTAACCACCCGTGACTGGACCGCAGGTCGTTAAGGAGAAAAGATGAAGTATCAGCTAAACGGTACGGAAGCGCGCGTGATTGGGTGCTTACTCGAAAAACAGGTCACCACGCCGGAGCAGTATCCGCTCTCTGTTAACGCCGTGACCATGGCCTGCAACCAGAAGACCAACCGCGAGCCGGTGATGAATCTCAGCGAGCATGAGGTTCAGGACGTGCTGGATGCGCTGGTGAAGCGCCACTATCTGCGCACCGTCAGCGGCTTCGGCAACCGCGTGACCAAATACGAGCAGCGCTTCTGTAACTCCGAATTTGGCGATCTGAAGCTGAACAGCGCGGAAGTGGCGGTTATTACCACGCTGCTGCTGCGCGGGGCGCAAACGCCGGGGGAACTGCGAACGCGCGCTTCCCGAATGCATGAGTTCAGCGACATGCAGGAAGTCGAGCAGACCCTGGAAGGGCTGGCCGCGCGTGAGGATGGCCCTTACGTGGTGCGCCTGGCGCGCGAGCCGGGTAAACGTGAGAGCCGCTACATGCATCTCTTCAGCGGCGACGTTGACGCCGCAAGCGTGGCGACGGAATCGAGCCCTGCAACCCGTGACGACCTTGCCGCGCGCATAGAGGCGCTGGAAGACGAGGTGGCCGGGCTGAAACAGCGTCTGGATGCACTGCTGGCACATTTGGGAGACTAACGGTGAAAAAATTACGCATTGGCGTGGTGGGGCTGGGCGGTATTGCGCAGAAAGCCTGGCTGCCCGTATTGGGCGCTGCGTCTGACTGGACGCTGCAAGGGGCATGGTCACCCACCCGAGAAAAGGCAGAACGTATCTGTGAAACCTGGCGTATCCCGTATGCGGCATCGCTCCAGGATCTGGCCCGCGAGTGCGATGCGGTCTTTGTGCATACCTCAACGGCAACCCACTATCAGGTGGTGAGCGAGTTGCTGAATGCGGGGGTTCACGTCTGCGTGGATAAACCGCTGGCGGAAAATGTTCAGGACGCCGAACGGCTGATTGAGCTGGCGGCACGTAAAAAACTGACGCTGATGGTCGGTTTCAACCGCCGCTTCGCGCCGCTTTACCAGCAGCTGAAGGCGCAGTCCGGCAATATGGCCTCGCTGCGCATGGATAAGCACCGCACCGACAGCGTGGGACCAAACGATCTGCGCTTTACCCTTCTCGATGACTACCTCCACGTGGTGGACACCGCGCTGTGGCTGACTAACGGCGAAGCGCTGCTGAAAAGCGGCACTCTTGTCACCAACGAACAGGGGCAGATGGTGTATGCGGAACACCATTTTGCCGTTGAGCATCTTCAGGTCACCACCAGCATGCACCGCCGCGCGGGCAGCCAGCGGGAATCCGTGCAGGCGGTAACCGACGGCGCGCTGTACGACGTTACCGACATGCGTGAATGGCGGGAAGAGAAGGGCGGCGGCGTGGTGATGCAGCCGGTCCCCGGCTGGCAAAGCACTCTGGAGCAACGAGGTTTCGCAGGATGTGCCCGCCACTTTATCACCTGCGTGCAAAATCAGACGGTTCCTGAAACGTCCGGCGAGCAGGCCATTCTGGCTCAGCGCATTGTGGAACGGCTCTGGCGCGAGGCCATGAGTGAATAACTCGCTGTAACATCTGCGGATAGTAATTCGTTGAAATCCGGTTAGACTAAGCGCCGCTTGTTGGCTTTGCCGGGTGGCGCTTGTGCGTTCCCGGTCTATAAATCCGTATGGTTCTGGAAATTCACGTTAATGAACTTATTAAAATCGCTGGCGGCCGTCAGCTCGATGACCATGTTCTCTCGCGTTCTCGGTTTTGCGCGCGATGCCATTGTGGCAAGGGTCTTTGGTGCAGGGATGGCAACGGACGCCTTTTTCGTGGCGTTCAAGCTGCCGAACCTGCTGCGTCGCATTTTTGCTGAAGGGGCGTTCTCCCAGGCGTTTGTGCCCATTCTGGCGGAATATAAAAGCAAGCAGGGTGAAGACGCGACGCGCGTGTTTGTCTCTTATGTCTCCGGGTTGCTGACGCTGGCGCTGGCCGTGGTGACGGTAGTCGGTATGCTGGCCGCGCCCTGGGTCATTATGGTGACCGCGCCCGGCTTTGCCGACACGGCGGATAAATTTGCCCTGACCTCGCAGCTTCTGCGCATTACCTTCCCCTATATTCTGCTGATCTCGCTGGCCTCGCTTGTGGGGGCGATCCTGAACACCTGGAACCGCTTCTCCGTTCCGGCGTTTGCGCCGACGTTTCTCAACGTCAGCATGATCGGTTTTGCGCTGTTCGCCGCGCCGCACTTCAACCCGCCGGTGCTGGCCCTGGCCTGGGCGGTCACCGTGGGCGGCGTGCTGCAGCTGGCGTATCAGCTGCCGCACCTGAAAAAAATCGGCATGCTGGTGCTGCCGCGTATCAACCTGAAAGATGCCGGGGCGATGCGCGTTATCAAGCAGATGGGGCCCGCCATTCTTGGCGTCTCCGTCAGCCAGATCTCGCTGATTATCAACACCATTTTTGCCTCTTTCCTGGTGTCGGGTTCCGTCTCGTGGATGTACTACGCTGACCGCCTGATGGAGTTCCCGTCCGGCGTGCTGGGCGTGGCGCTGGGGACCATCCTGCTGCCGTCGCTGTCGAAAAGCTTTGCCAGCGGCAACCATGACGAATACTGCCGCCTGATGGACTGGGGCCTGCGTCTCTGCTTCCTGCTGGCCCTGCCAAGCGCGGTAGCGCTGGGGATCCTCGCCAAGCCGCTGACGGTGTCGCTGTTCCAGTACGGGAAATTCACCGCGTTTGACGCTGCGATGACCCAGCGCGCGCTGGTCGCTTACTCGGTGGGACTGATGGGGCTGATCGTGGTGAAAGTGCTGGCGCCGGGCTTTTACTCGCGTCAGGACATCAAAACGCCGGTGAAAATTGCCATTGTGACGCTGATTATGACGCAGCTGATGAACCTGGCATTTATCGGCCCGCTGAAGCATGCCGGCTTGTCGCTTTCTATTGGTCTGGCGGCCTGTCTGAATGCCGGGCTGCTTTACTGGCAGCTGCGCAAGCAGGATATCTTTACGCCGCAGCCGGGGTGGGCAAGTTTCCTCGTGCGTTTGGTCGTGGCGGTGCTGGTGATGTCTGCGGCACTCATCGGGATGATGTACGTCATGCCGGAGTGGTCTCTGGGTACGATGCCTTATCGTCTGATGCGGCTGATGGCCGTGGTGGGCGTTGGGGTGGTAGCGTATTTTGCCACGCTCGCCGTGCTGGGCTTCAAAGTGAAAGAGTTTACCCGCCGGACGGCATAAACGCCAAAAGGGGAGTTCACCTCAGGGTGCTCCCCACTGCAAGATTTGTCGCTTACGCGTCAAATCGAAATCTTTTTTACACCCGCAATACGTGCCGTCGCCGTCTGACCATCCGCGCCGTACAGTCCGGTTTCTTTATGCGGCTTCAGCACTTCAAGCGCCTGCTGATTACGCTCTATCTGGCCTTCAAGCAGCCAGCCGTTATGCTGGTTGAGATCGCGAAGATGCTGGGTTTTTTCGGTAATGGTCTGCCAGCGCTCGGCAATATCGTCATTGGCGCTGCGCTTCGAGTCCTGCTCGGCGCGGCGCTGCTGCTCCAGATAATCCAGCGTGGCCAGCAGCGAACTCTTATCTTCAGTAATACGCTGCAGCGCGCTGCCGTTAATGTGACCGGAAGAGAGATGCTGTTGTTCAGCATCCATTACCGTTTTCAGGTCGTTCAGGACAACCGTCATTTGATCCAGTATTTCTGACAGTCGACTCATACGGTTAGTTACTCTGTAAGAAACTCTGTGCTTCCTGAATCAGGGCATCAGCGATTTTGCTGGTGTCCATTTTCAGCTCACCGTTGCGAATAGCCGTTTTCAGCGCTTCAACACGTTCCATATTGATATCGTTGCTGCCTGGCTGCATCAGTTTTGCCTGGGCATCGCTCAGGGTCACGCTGGTGCTGTTAGACGTTGACGGTTTTTCCAGACGCGTTTTCTGAGGGGTAGCGTCGTTCGTTTCGCGAGGCTGTACAGCGCTTACCGGCTTCAGGGCTGATGTACGATCAATGCTCATAGTGTTGTCCTCATCGAGGGTTCGCGGCGTTTGCGCCTGACATCATCATTAGTGGAATATTTATCGGCACGCGCCGCGAAATCTTTAAAAAGATTATAGGTTAATCAGAATATTCCCATCAGAATCGACGGTTCCGCTCACCACCTGGCCTGAGGACATTCTGACGCGGGCGTTTTGCGCTACCGCGGCATTGTTTAACGCTTTCCCTTCACTGTTGATGCTAAAGCCGTCTCCGTTGGCAACGACCATCACCTGCTGTCCCGCTTTGACACGCCACGCCTGGCGCAGCATGGAGAGCTGAATCGGCTGGCCCGGCGCGACATCGCGCAGGCTGACGGCGTCCTGTGCCTCGTTAATGTCCAGCATTGTCCGCGGCGGGAGCTGATCCAGACGCCCGCGCTTTAACGTCACGCTGTTTGCCTGCAGCGCGCTGCCACGCACAATGGGTACGGCGGCGACAACATAATTGCCCGTCGCCTGAACTGCAACCTGTAAATAGCGTTTTTCGTTGGCGCAGCGTGCCAGGACGTTCACATTGCCCCACAGCTTCGTGGTCCCCGTCACGCTGAATGACGGTTGCTCGCAGGTCGGATACAGATTCGGCGGCGTGCGGATGGTCACGTTAACGTCATCGCTAAAGCCCGCCAGCTTCTGGGCAAAAAAATTCGTCAGCGCATCCTGTAAATCCCCGGCATTCACCAGAGGGCTAAACAGCAAGAAGGTTGCCATCAGGCCACGTTTTAACGTTTGCATCGCAAGTTCCACCGTTTCCAGAGTTGGATGAATTCTACCTGCAGTGGTTTTGCATCAACGGAATAAATAGCGACGCATTTTGTGCTTATTCCGTCGATAGGGGAGACCGGGTGAGATTTAAGCTGTGAACTGAAATTTTGCCATCAGCGGAGGAGACATGCTCGATAAACTCGACGCCGCGTTACGTTTTCAGCAGGAAGCGCTCAATTTACGCGCCCAGCGGCAGGAGATTTTAGCCGCCAACATCGCTAACGCCGATACGCCCGGGTATCAGGCGCGCGATATTGATTTTTCCAGTGAGCTCAAAAAGGTGATGGAGCGTGGACGTGCCGAAGGAACCGGTGTTGCACTCGCCATGACATCCTCTCGCCATATTCCCGCTCAGGCGATGACCGCGCCAGCGACCGATTTACTTTATCGCATCCCTGACCAGCCTTCACTCGACGGTAACACCGTGGATATGGACCGGGAGCGTACGCAGTTTGCCGATAACAGCCTGAAATATCAGACGGGCCTGACCGTACTCGGCGGACAAATCAAAGGCATGATGAACGTCCTGCAGGGGGGCAACTGATAAATGGCCTTGCTGAATATTTTTGATATCGCCGGCTCGGCGCTAACTGCCCAGTCCAAACGTCTGAACGTGGCCGCCAGTAACCTGGCGAACGCCGACAGCGTGACCGGACCTGACGGACAGCCTTATCGTGCCAAACAGGTTGTGTTTCAGGTCGACGCTGCGCCAGGCGCGGCAACGGGCGGTGTGAAGGTGTCTGACGTGGTTGAGAGCCAGGCGCCGGACAAGCTGGTGTATGAGCCTGGTAACCCGCTCGCGGACGCTAACGGATACGTGAAGATGCCAAACGTGGATGTGGTAGGCGAGATGGTGAACTCCATGTCGGCGTCCCGTAGCTACCAGGCGAACGTCGAAGTGCTTAATACCGTGAAGAGCATGATGCTCAAAACACTCACTCTCGGCCAGTAAAGGAGACATGCATGTCCATCGCCGTAAATGTGAATGATCCGACGAACACGGGTGTTAACAACACCAAAAGTTCGACAAGCTCCAGCTCCCTGACGGGAAGCAATGCCTCCGATTTGCAGAGCAGTTTTCTGACGCTTCTGGTGGCGCAGCTTAAGAACCAGGATCCGACTAACCCAATGCAGAACAACGAACTGACCACGCAGCTTGCGCAGATCAGTACCGTGAGCGGCATTGAGAAACTGAACACCACCCTCGGTTCCGTCTCCGGTCAGATTAACAGCGCTCAGTCCCTGCAGGCGGCAAGCCTGATTGGTCACGGCGTAATGATCCCGGGGACCACGATCCTGGCGGGCACCAGCACCACCGACGGTACATCGACCACCACCACTACGCCGTTCGGCGTTGAGTTGCAGCAGGCGGCTGACAAAGTGACGGCGACGATCACCGACTCAACCGGCGCCGTGGTTCGCACCATCGACATCGGCGAGCTGAAAGCGGGCGTTCACACCTTTACCTGGGACGGCAGCCTGACCGACGGCACGAAAGCACCAAATGGCTCCTACAAAGTCGCGATTAGCGCCAGCAACGGGACGACCCAGCTGGTGGCGCAGCCGCTGCAGTTTGCGCTGGTTCAGGGCGTGATTAAAGGGGGCGACGGCAACAAACTGGATTTGGGTACTTCCGGTACCACCACACTCGACGAAGTTCGGCAGATTATCTAAGTCTTAACACTTATCAGGAGTAAGTCATGGCCTTTTCTCAAGCGGTCAGCGGCCTGAATGCTGCGGCCACCAACCTGGACGTCATTGGCAACAACATCGCCAACTCCGCGACCTATGGTTTCAAATCCGGTTCTGCGTCTTTTGCAGATATGTTTGCCGGTTCCAAAGTGGGTCTGGGCGTAAAAGTTGCAGGCATCACTCAGGACTTTACCGACGGTACCACCACCAACACCGGTCGTGGCCTGGACGTTGCCATCAGCCAGAACGGTTTCTTCCGTATGGTCGATGCAAACGGCTCGGTGTTCTACAGCCGTAACGGCCAGTTCAAGCTGGACGAAAACCGTAACCTGGTGAACATGCAGGGGATGCAATTAACGGGGTATCCGGTTGCCGGAACGCCATCAACGGTTCAGACCGGTGCGAATCCGCAGGCGATTAATATCCCGACCACGCTGATGGCCGCGAAGTCCACCACCACGGCTTCCCAGCAGATTAACCTCAACTCCACCGATGCTGCACCAACCGCCGCCTTCGATCCGGCCAACCCGGATACCTACAACAAAAAAGGTACGGTAACCGTCTTTGATAGCCAGGGTAATGCGCACAACATGAACCTGTTTTACGTCAAAGATGCGACCCCGGCCAACTCCTGGAAAGTGTATGCCCAGGACGGCAGCGTGGCAGGCAGCCCGGCGGCAGTGGCCACGACCTTGACCTTCGATAATAACGGTACGTTGATCGGGGGTGGAAACATCAACATCACTACCGCGACTATCCCAGGTGCGGACCCGGCGATCTTCGCGATGAGTTTTGCTAACTCCATGCAGCAGAACACCGGTGCGAACAATATCGTGGCGACCAACCAGAACGGCTTCAAGCCGGGCGATCTGGTCAGCTATCAGATCAACGATGACGGCACCGTCGTCGGGAACTACTCCAACGAGCAGACTCAGGTGCTGGGCCAGATCGTGCTGGCAAACTTCGCCAACAACGAAGGCCTGAAGTCCGAAGGGGATAACGTCTGGTCTGCCACGCAGTCTTCCGGTGTTGCCCTGCTGGGCACCGCGGGCTCCGGTAACTTCGGCACGCTGACCAACGGCGCGCTGGAAGCCTCTAACGTGGACCTGAGTAAAGAACTGGTGAACATGATTGTCGCGCAGCGTAACTATCAGTCGAATGCGCAGACCATCAAGACCCAGGATCAGATCCTCAACACGCTGGTTAACCTGCGTTAAGCGGCTAACAGGAAAGCGCAATGGATCACGCAATATATACCGCGATGGGCGCGGCAAGTCAGACGCTCAGCCAGCAGGCCGTTACCGCCAGCAACCTGGCAAACGCCTCTACGCCGGGCTTTCGCGCGCAGCTGAATGCGCTGCGCGCGGTGCCGGTAGAAGGGCTCTCTCTGCCGACCCGTACGCTGGTGGCGGCATCCACCCCGGGCGCAGACATGACGCCAGGGCAGATGGATTACACCTCACGCCCGCTGGACGTTGCTCTGCAGCAGGACGGCTGGCTGGCGGTGCAAACGGCGGACGGTGGTGAAGGCTATACCCGTAACGGGAATATCCAGGTCAGCGCGACCGGCCAGCTGACGATTCAGGGGCATCCGGTGATGGGTGAAGCGGGCCCGCTGACCGTGCCGGAAGGCTCTGAGCTGACCATCGCCGCGGACGGCACCATCTCGGCGCTGAACCCGGGCGATCCGGCCAACACCGTTGCCCCCGTTGGGCGTCTGAAGCTGGTCAAAGCGGAAGGCAAAGAGGTGCAGCGCGGCGACGACGGCATGTTCCGTCTGACCCAGGCAGCTCAGGCTACCCGTGGTGCCACATTACAGGCCGATCCGAGCATCCGCGTGATGTCCGGCGTTCTGGAAGGCAGCAACGTTAAGCCGGTAGCCGCCATGAGCGACATGATCGCCAGCGCCCGTCGTTTTGAAATGCAGATGAAAATTATCAGCAGCGTGGACGAAAACGCGGGCAAGGCTAACCAACTTCTGTCGATGAGTTAACAGGACTCTTTATGATCAGTTCTTTATGGATCGCGAAAACTGGCCTGGACGCGCAGCAAACCAACATGGATGTGATTGCCAACAACCTGGCAAACGTGAGCACCAATGGTTTCAAGCGTCAGCGCGCCGTTTTCGAAGATTTGCTTTATCAAACCATCCGCCAGCCGGGCGCGCAGTCTTCTGAACAGACGACGCTGCCGTCAGGCCTGCAGATCGGTACCGGCGTTCGCCCGGTGGCGACCGAGCGTCTGCACAGCCAGGGCAACCTGTCTCAGACCAACAACAGCAAAGACGTGGCGATCAAAGGCCAGGGCTTCTTCCAGGTGCAGCTGCCTGACGGGACCTCTGCCTACACCCGTGACGGTTCCTTCCAGGTCGATCAGAACGGTCAGCTGGTGACGGCGGGCGGTTTCCAGGTTCAGCCTGCGATCACCATTCCGGCGAACGCCCTGAGCATTACCATCGGCCGCGACGGCATCGTGAGCGTGACCCAGCAGGGGCAGGCCGCGCCGGTCCAGGTCGGACAGCTCAACCTGACCACCTTCATGAACGATACCGGTCTGGAAAGCATTGGTGAGAACCTCTACACCGAAACGCAATCCTCCGGTACGCCAAATGAAAGTACGCCAGGCCTGAACGGTGCCGGTCTGCTGTATCAGGGGTATGTCGAAACCTCCAACGTGAACGTGGCGGAAGAGCTGGTGAATATGATCCAGGTCCAGCGCGCGTATGAAATTAACAGTAAAGCAGTCTCGACGACCGATCAGATGCTGCAGAAACTGACGCAACTCTAAGGTGTAGCCCGGTGCGGTAAACCCCGCACCGGCTCCCTGTTTTCGAAGATGAAGGCAATGCAAAAAAACGCGGCGTTTCGTTATCCGATACTGACTGTTCTGGCCGTCACCCTCAGCGGGTGCGCTTTGATCCCGTCTAAACCATTGGTCCAGGGTGCGACGACTGCCCAACCCGTTCCTGGCCCTGCGCCAGTTGTAAACGGCTCCATTTTCCAGACCGCGCAGCCGATTAACTACGGCTATCAGCCGCTGTTTGAAGATCGCCGCCCGCGTAATGTCGGCGATACATTGACCATTGTGCTGCAGGAAAACGTCAGCGCGAGCAAGAGCTCGTCGGCGAACGCCAGCCGCGATGGCAAAACCAATTTTGGCTTTGACACCGTTCCACGCTATCTGCAGGGCCTGTTCGGCAATGCCCGTGCGGATGTTGAGGCCTCCGGCGGCAACACCTTTAACGGTAAAGGTGGCGCGAACGCCAGCAACACCTTCAGCGGTACGCTGACGGTCACGGTTGACCAGGTGTTGGTTAACGGCAATTTACACGTCGTGGGTGAAAAACAGATCGCCATTAACCAGGGCACTGAATTCATTCGCTTCTCGGGCGTGGTGAATCCACGCACCATCAGCGGCACCAACACCGTTCCGTCCACCCAGGTGGCGGATGCGCGCATTGAGTACGTCGGCAACGGCTACATTAATGAAGCGCAGAATATGGGTTGGCTGCAGCGCTTCTTCCTTAATTTATCGCCGATGTAAGCGAGGTGACCCATGTTTAAATCGATCTTCGCCGCGGCGCTGGTTCTTGTCGCAACGTTTGCCCAGGCCGATCGCATTCGCGATCTCACCAGCGTTCAGGGCGTCCGCGGGAACTCGCTGATTGGCTATGGCCTGGTGGTGGGGCTGGACGGTACCGGTGACCAGACGACCCAGACGCCGTTTACCACCCAAAGCTTAAACAACATGCTTTCCCAGCTCGGCATTACCGTGCCGGCGGGAACCAACATGCAGCTGAAAAACGTGGCCGCGGTAATGGTCACTGCCTCATACCCGGCGTTTGCGCGCCAGGGGCAGACCATTGACGTGGTGGTCTCCTCAATGGGTAACGCCAAAAGCCTGCGCGGCGGTACGCTGCTGATGACCCCGCTGAAAGGCGTCGACAGCCAGGTCTACGCGCTGGCGCAGGGGAACATCCTGGTCGGCGGGGCAGGCGCATCCGCTGGTGGAAGCAGCGTACAGGTGAACCAGCTGAACGGCGGGCGCATCACCAACGGTGCGATCATCGAGCGTGAACTGCCGACCCAGTTTGGCGCGGGCAACACCATCAACCTGCAGCTGAATAATGAAGACTTCACGATGGCGCAGCAGATTGCCGACACCATCAACCGCAGCTATGGCAATGCCACGGCACTGGATGCGCGTACCGTGCAGATCCGCACCTCCACCGGCAGCAGCAACCAGGTGCGCATGCTGGCGGATATCCAGAATCTGGAAGTGAACGTGCCGGTGCAGGATGCCAAAGTGATCATCAACTCCCGTACGGGCTCCGTGGTGATGAACCGGGAAGTGTCGCTGGATAGCTGTGCCGTGGCGCAGGGTAACCTGTCGGTGACGGTTAACCGTTCCGCCAACGTCAGCCAGCCGGATACACCATTTGGTGGCGGCCAGACGGTAGTGACGCCGCAAACGCAGATTGATTTACGCCAGAGCGGCGGTTCCCTGCAGAGCGTGCGCTCCAGCGCCAACCTGAACAGCGTGGTACGTGCCCTGAACGCCCTGGGCGCGACGCCGATGGATCTGATGTCCATTCTGCAATCGATGCAAAGCGCGGGCTGCCTGCGCGCCAAACTGGAAATCATCTAATGTTGACCGATAGCAAACTGTTGACCAGTGCCGCCTGGGACGCCCAGTCGCTCAACGAACTGAAAGCCAAAGCAGGTAAAGACCCGGCGGCGAATATCCGCCCGGTTGCCCGCCAGGTGGAAGGGATGTTTGTACAGATGATGCTGAAGAGCATGCGCGAAACCCTGCCGAAAGACGGGATGTTCAGCAGCGATTCAACGCGTCTCTACACCAGCATGTATGACCAGCAGATTGCGCAGCAGATGACCGCCGGTAAAGGCCTCGGTCTGGCTGACATGATTGTCAAACAGACCGCCGCCGCACAGGGTGTTCAGCCAGAAGAGCAGCCGCCGCAGGTGCCGATGAAGTTCGACCTCGAAACGGTGACCAGTTATCAGAACCAGGCGCTGACGCAGATGGTGCGTAAAGCGATACCGAAGGCAACGGGCAGCGGCGACGAGGCGCTCTCCGGTGACAGCAAAGACTTCCTGGCGCAGCTTTCTCTGCCGGCACGGCTTGCCAGTGAACAGAGCGGCGTGCCTCACCACCTGATTCTGGCCCAGGCCGCGCTGGAGTCGGGCTGGGGCCAGCGCCAGATCCGCAAGGAAAACGGCGACCCGAGCTTCAACATCTTCGGCGTGAAGGCCACCTCCAGCTGGAAGGGGCCGACCACCGAGATCACGACTACGGAATACGAGAACGGCGCGGCGGTGAAGGTGAAAGCCAAATTCCGCGTCTACAGCTCGTATCTGGAAGCCTTATCCGATTATGTAGGCCTGCTGAGCCGAAATCCGCGTTATACCGCCGTTACGCAGGCGGCAACGGCGGAGCAGGGCGCTCAGGCCCTGCAAAACGCGGGCTACGCGACCGACCCGAACTACGCGCGCAAGCTTACCAGCATGATCCAGCAGCTGAAATCCATGGGCGAGAAGGTCAGCAAAGCCTATAGCACAGATATCGAAAATCTGTTCTGAAAGTTCTCAAGTCCCGGTGGAGGTTGCCGATAACCTTCATCAGGACTCGTGTGTGAACGTATAAAAGGAACCCCCATGTCCAGTTTGATTAACAGCGCCATGAGTGGCCTCAGTGCCGCGCAGTCGGCACTCAATACCGTCAGTAATAATATTTCAAGCTATAACGTGGCAGGTTACACCCGCCAGACGACGGTGCTGGGTGCATCTAACAGCACGCTGACCGGCGGTGGCTGGGTGGGTAACGGGGTGTATGTCTCCGGTGTCCAGCGTGAATATGACGCTTTCATCACCAACCAGCTGCGCGCCGCGCAGACCCAGAGCAGCGGCCTGACGACGCGCTACCAGCAGATGTCAAAAATTGACGATGTGCTCTCCGATACCACCAACTCGCTCTCCACCACGCTGCAGGATTTCTTTAAGAGCCTGCAAACGCTGGTGAGCAACGCGGAAGATCCGGCCGCGCGCCAGACGGTGCTGGGAAAAGCGGATGGTCTGGTTAACCAGTTTAAAACTAACGATCAGTATCTTCGCGACCAGGATTCGCAGGTGAATACCGCGATTTCAACCAGCGTGTCGCAGATCAACAACTACGCCAAACAGATTGCCAACCTGAACGATCAGATCTCCCGTCTGACCGGCGTTGGCGCGGGCGCATCCCCGAATGATTTGCTCGACCAGCGCGATCAGCTCGTCACTGAGCTGAACAAAATCGTGGGCGTGGAAGTCTCTGTGCAGGATAGCGGCACGTATAACATCTCTTTCGGCAATGGTTACAGCCTGGTGCAGGGCAGCAAAGCTAACCAGCTGGCGGCCGTGAAGTCCAGCGCCGATCCGTCCCGTACCACTATCGCCTACGTTGATGACGTGGTGGGTAATGTCGAGATCCCGGAAAAGACGATCGCGACCGGTTCGTTAGGCGGTTTGCTGACGTTCCGTGCTGAAGATCTGGATAAAGCTCGTAACACCCTGAACCAGATGGCGCTGGCGTTTGCTGACGCGATGAACAAACAGCATGAGGCCGGTTTTGATGCCAATGGCGATGCGGGCGGTAAGCTGTTCGACTTTGGTTCTCCGGCCGTGCTTTCCAACAGCAAGAATAGCGGCACGGCGGCGGTCACTGCCACCGTTGCGGACAGCACCAAAGTTCAGGCAACGGACTATACGCTGCAGTTTAACGGCACCGACTGGACCATCACCCGTGCCTCGGACAAGACCAGCTTTACAATGAGCCCGGATGCCAGCGGTAATCTGTCGTTTGATGGCCTCAACGTGAACGTCAGCGGTTCGGCAAATACCAAAGACAGCTTTACCGTGAAGCCCGTGGCCGATGTCATCATGAATATGGAATTGTCCATCAGCGACGAGTCCAAACTGGCCATGGCTGCGGTGCAGAACGGCGGTGAGAGTGACAACCGCAACGGGCAGAAAATGCTCGATCTGCAAAACAGCAAAGTGGTTGGCGGAAACAAAACCTTTAACGATGCCTATGCCTCACTGGTGAGCACCGTAGGGAGCACCACCGCTTCACTGAAAGTCAGTAGCCAGACGAAAGCCAATGTGGAAACGCAGTTAACCAAGCAGCAGCAGAGCATCTCCGGGGTCAACCTCGACGAAGAGTATGGCAACCTGCAGCGGTATCAGCAGTACTACCTCGCCAACGCGCAGGTGCTTCAGACTGCCAGTACGCTCTTTGATGCAATTATCAACATTCGTTAAGGCTGAGGTGAAAAATGCGTATTAGCACCCAGATGATGTACGAGCAGAACATGCGCGGGATCACCGATTCCCAGAGCAAATGGCTGAGCTACGGTGAGCAAATGTCGACCGGTAAGCGCGTCAACCGTCCGTCGGACGATCCTATCGCGGCTTCGCAGTCCATTGTGCTGTCACAATCTCAGTCACAAAACAGCCAGTTTGCGTTAGCGCGTACCTTTGCAACGCAGAAGGTCTCGCTGGAAGATAACGTGCTGGCCCAGGTGAATACTGCGTTATCAAGCGTGCGTGAGAAGCTGGTCTATGCGTCTAACGGCACGTTAAGCGATGACGACCGTCTCTCTCTGGCGACCGATATCCAGGGGATCCGCGACCAGCTGATGAACCTGGCTAACACCACGGACGGCAACGGTCGTTTTATCTTTGCGGGATACAAAACCGAGACCGCGCCGTTTGATGCCGCAACCGGCACCTACAATGGTGGTACTGAGGCGATTACGCAGCAGGTTGATACGGCGCGAAACATGGCAATCAGCCATACCGGCCAGCAGATCTTCGAGAGCATTACCAGTAATGCGCAAGAGCTGCCGGGCGGGGGCTATGGCGACACCAACATGTTTAAAATCCTGGACTCTGCCATTGCGTCGCTGAAAACGCCGATTGAGAACGATCCGGCCGCCGCCGCCGCGCAAAGCCAGGTGATTTCCAACGCGCAAATCGGCATCAAAAACTCTCAGAACAATGTCCTGACGGTTGTTGCGGATGTGGGAACGAAGATGAACGAGCTGGAAAAACTCGATACGCTGGGCGATGACCGCGCGCTGGGTCAGACCAAGCAGATGAGCGACCTGGTTGATGTCGACTGGAACGAAGCGATTTCCTCTTACACCATGCAGCAGGCGGCCCTGCAGGCCTCTTATAAAGCGTTTAGCGATATGCAGGGCATGTCTCTGTTCCAGCTGAACAAATAACATCTTGACCTCTTGGAACATGTCTTGAAACTGGGCATGTTTTACTGCCCAATCCGTCTGGATTGGGCATTTTTTTATGCCATTTCTGCTGGTGCCGAGGCGACCCGCGCGCTTTCAATCATACGGATTGCCAGCGCAATGATGCCGCAGACCGTTGCCAGCGCAACCACGCCCGTCCAGCCAGCCAGCGTGTAAATATTGCTGCCTAACGCGGAACCCAACGCCATGCCGATAAAGATCACGGTAAAGAGCAGGGCGTTCAGACGACCCCGCGCCTGTGGCTCAAGGCTGTAAACCAGATTCTGGTGCGCGACCAGGCTGGACTGCAGGCCCAGATCGAACCCGATAGCAGAGACGGCAATCAGAATCAGCTGTCCGTGAATCCCCAGGGCGGGCATCAGGAACATCAGGGCAAACGAGACGGTCACAAGGACGGCACCAAGCTGCGTGACTTTCCCGGCACCCAGTTTATCCGCCAGGCCGCCCGCCAGCGGGGCTGCCAACGCACCGGCTGCACCTGCGATACCAAAACCACCGGCGACGGCACTCCCGAGGTGATAGCGTTCCAGCAGCATGACCGCAAGCGTAGACCAGAAGGCGCTAAAGGCTATCGACAGAAAACCCTGGGCCAGCGCGGCACGGCGCAGAGCGGGATAGCGACGCCACAGATGTTCCATCGAGCGCAGCAGAGCGGGATAGCTCAGCGTGGAGTGAACGGCGAAACGAGGGAGTACGGCCCACATCACCACGCCGATAAACGCAATACTTCCCGCAGCCAGCTGATACATCACGCGCCAGCCAAACGCTTCGCCCACCACGCCGCTGACGGTTCGGGAGAGCAAAATACCCAGCAGCAGACCGGTCATCACCGTACCCACGGTTTTCCCCTGTTTGCCTTCCGGCGCAAGGATCGCCGCAGCCGGGACAATATCCTGCGCCATGGTGGCGGCCATGCCGATGAGCAGGCTTGCCAGCAGCAGGGAGTGGATCTGTCCGGTCAGGCTACAGCCCAGCAGGAACAGCGCCAGGGCCGCGCTCTTTATCAGGATTAACGTTCTGCGGTCGTGGCGATCGCCGAGCGGCAGCAGGAACAGGATCCCTAAGGCATATCCCGCCTGGGTGAGGGTCGGGACCAGGCCCATTCCTTCGATACTCAGGTGAAGGTCGGCGCCCATCAGAGGCAGCAGAGGCTGGGCATAATAGATGGATGCCACGCTGAAGCCTGCACCGAGCGCCAGCATTAGGATTACCCAGCGGCTTACGGCATGGGCGGCGGTTGTTGTGTTCATAAGACGTTCCTCATTCATCGTGTGAGGCTATTTTTCATCAGTACGCCTTGCGGCGGTAGCGGGCGCGGTGGTAAAACGCTTATACGTTGAACGTATAGATGAAAAGTAAATGAAAAGAGCTGAGCGTATAGACAGGGTAGAGCTGATGCGGACGTTTGTCCGCATTGTGGAGGCGGGTTCCCTTTCTGCGGCGGCACGGCAGCTGGACACCACCCAGGCCACGGTGAGCCGGCGGCTGCAGTCGCTTGAGACAATGCTGGGCGTGCGTCTGATGTTGCGCACCACCCACACGACGCGGCTGACGGATGACGGGGAGCGCTGCTATCAGCATGCCCGTCGGGTAATTGACAGCTGGCTGGCGCTGGAAGATGAGGTGGGGCAGACGGAAGATGAACCTGTAGGCGTGCTGCGGGTGCGGGCACCGCATGCGTTTGGTCAGGATCAGCTCCTGAAACCACTAACCGAATTTCTACAGCGTTATCCGCAGCTTTCTATTGAGTGGATGCTCAACGATCGGTCGGCTGATTTTCTGGGCGACAACCTTGACTGCGCTATTCGGGTGGGAATGGAAGTCGACCCGGCGACCGTGTCCGTGCTGCTGGCCGAAGTGCCGCGCTCGGTGGTGGCTTCTCCGGCATTGCTGGACCGCTTTCCGACGGTTAACACCCCGGAGGATCTGCAGCAGCTTCCCTGGATTGCCATCAGCTCTTTCTACCAGCGCCATGTGGAGCTTTTTCACGAGGCATCATCCGCCACCGCGCGCGTGATAATTACCCCACGCCTGAGCACCGACAGTCTGTATGTCGCACGCAATACGGCACTCACCGGTCTTGGCGTGGCGGTAGTATCCAGCTGGACGGTACAGGATGATATCCGGGAAGGTCGGCTGGTACATTTGCTGCCAGAGTGGCAGCCGGCGGCGTTACCGGTGCATCTGGTTTACCCCTGGTCCCGGTATTATCCGGCGCGCTTGCGGCGATTTCTGGAGCTAATGCGGCAGATCATGCCGGAAGTCACTGGGATGAGAAAGCCCGTGCAGCAGCCATAAAAAAAGCCGACCCGAAGGTCGGCTTTTTACTTTCTGCGTCGTTATTCGACAGACTGCGGACGCGTTGCTGGTGCAGTCGCCTGATGCGTTGCACTGTGGCCGCCTGCAGCGCCTTTACCGTCAAAGCTGAACGCCGGGCGAACCCAGTCGCTGTGACGCGGTGCTTCAGGCACATACTCTGGTGCCGGAGCGCGCGTCATCGGCGCTGTCGCAACGTGAGCAGGCGCAGGAGCGGCAACAACCTTAACCGGCTCTGGTTCCACTTCAGGCGCTTTCGCTTCTTCAACAACCGGTTCAACCTGAATCTCAACGTCCTGAACGATTTCTTCAGTGGTGGTTTCGACGAGGGTTTCAGCGGCTTCTTCCACTGCGGCTACTGGTTCAGCCTCTTCAGCGACTTCCTCAGCCACCACGACATCTTCTTCGGCGATAATCTGCGGTGCGGCATCAACCGGCGCGGCAATCACTTCAGGATGGGTGGTTTCGACGTCCACTGCGTGTGGTTCTGCCGCTTCAACAACCTGAGGTTCAACCACGGTTGCTGCTTCGGTCACAGCGCCTTCAACCGCTGCTACAGGAGCAATCACCTCTTCGGTCACAGCCTGCTCTTCAACAGCCTGCTCCAGGCGAGCGACCGGATAACGGATCCAGACTTTGCCGGATGCCATTTCTGGTGACGCGCACGCCACGGTCAAAGGCATTGGAGACTGAGTCGGATAACGCTCGTCACGGTAGCGACGACGACGCTGGCCACTTACGCGCAGATGACGCGGAGAACGGCGGGAGCGACGCGGCATACCTGCGTTGTCACGGTTTTCACCGTTTTCATCCTGCTCAACGTTATTGTCCACAACGGCTGGCAGGTCAACTTTTGCAACCTGCGTGCCTGTTGCGGTTTCTGCCGCTTCAGCCGCAACTACGGTGGTTTCTTCTACCGGAGCCGCACCAATGCGCACTTTCTGTGCCAGCTGGCGCTGCTTACGACGAGGCATCACCTGAGTACGTTCTTCCTGCTCGCCGTCCTGCTGCTCAGCGGGCTCTTCGCGGTTCAGGTTTTTAACTTCCTGCTGCGCCTGACGCTTCTCGTCGTTACGACGACGGTTGCGTTCGCGGCGTGGCTGCTGCTCGTCGCGCTGCTTGCTCTTCTCGGACTCATCGCCCGCCTGCTGGCGAATTTCACGATCTTCAACATTCTGCTGCTGTTTCTCGCGACGGTTGCGACGGTTGTCTTCGCGCTGTTCACGGCCTTCGTTATTGTCTGAACGGCTGTCACGACGCTCGTTACGGTCGCTGCGGTCGTTACGATCGCGGCGGTTGTTCTGACGCTTGCGACGGTCCTGCTGACGTTCAGGTTTGGCAGCTTTAGGTTCTTCTTTCGGCTGCTCTGGCTGAACTTCTTCACCCGCAAACATCTTCTTCAGCGCGCCGAAGAAGCGGCTCAGCAGACCCGGTTGCGCCGGCTGGGCTTTCACTGCCGTTGCTTCTGGTTTCTGCGCCGCCGGTTTGGCTGCAGGTTTTTCCAGCGCCGCTTCCGGTGGTGCTTCAGGCATAATGAAGGTCGCTAACGCAGGCTGCTCTGGGAGTTTGCGCTCGGCAGGTTCTTCATCGGAAGGCAGCGCCATCTCTTCTTCATGCAGCTTCGGCAGCAGGTAGCTGAGGGTGCTGGTCTCTTCGCCCTTACGGACACGCAGCACGTGATAGTGCGGGGTTTCCATCTGGTCGTTTGGCACGATGATGCAGCGAACGCCGCCCTGACGCGCTTCGATTGCGCTGACCGCTGCACGTTTTTCGTTCAGCAGGTAGGAGGCAATCGGCACAGGCACAATGGCGTGAACCTCTTTGGTGTTCTCTTTCAGCGCTTCTTCTTCAATCAGACGCAGGATAGAGAGAGACAGCGATTCGTTATCACGCACGGTGCCGGTGCCGGAGCAGCGCGGGCAGACGTGATGGCTGGACTCACCCAGCGACGGGCTCAGACGCTGGCGGGACATCTCCAGCAGGCCGAAGCGCGAGATGTGGCTAATCTGGATACGCGCGCGATCCTGACGCACCGCTTCACGCAGGCGGTTTTCAACCGCGCGCTGGTGGCGAACAGGAGTCATGTCGATGAAGTCGATAACAATCAGACCGCCCAGGTCGCGCAGGCGGAGCTGGCGGGCGATTTCATCAGCGGCTTCAAGGTTGGTGTTGAAGGCCGTCTCTTCGATGTCCCCGCCGCGGGTTGCACGCGCGGAGTTGATGTCGATAGCGGTCAGCGCTTCGGTGGTATCGATAACGATAGAACCGCCGGACGGCAGGCGCACTTCACGCTGGAAGGCGGACTCGATCTGGGATTCGATCTGATAATGGCTGAACAGCGGGATTTCACCGGTGTACAGTTTAATTTTGCTGGTGAAATCCGGACGACCCAGCGCGGCGATGTGCTGGCGAGCCAGCTCAAGCACTTTCGGGTTATCGATCAGAATCTCACCGATGTCCTGACGCAGGTAATCACGGAAGGCACGCACGATAACGTTGCTTTCCTGGTGGATCAGGAACGGAGCAGGGCGGCTTTCTGCGGCTTTCTGGATAGCTTCCCAGTGCTTCAGACGGAAGCTCAGGTCCCACTGCAGCGCTTCGGCAGATTTGCCCACGCCCGCGGTACGCACGATAAGCCCCATGCCATCCGGCAGCTCAAGGCTTGCCAGCGCTTCTTTCAGCTCGGTACGGTCATCACCTTCGATACGGCGAGAGATGCCACCCGCGCGCGGGTTGTTTGGCATCAGCACCAGATAGCTCCCCGCCAGGCTGATAAAGGTGGTCAGTGCGGCACCCTTGTTGCCGCGCTCTTCTTTATCAATCTGAACGATAACTTCCTGACCTTCACGCAGAACATCTTTGATGTTTGGGCGGCCATGGGCGTTGTAGTTTGCAGGGAAATATTCGCGGGCGATTTCTTTCAGAGGGAGGAAACCATGACGCTCAGCACCGTAATCGACAAATGCAGCTTCAAGGCTTGGTTCAATGCGGGTGATTTTACCTTTGTAAATGTTCGCTTTTTTCTGTTCGTGTCCAGGACTTTCGATATCCAGATCGTACAGGCGCTGCCCATCCACAAGGGCGACACGCAACTCTTCTTGCTGAGTTGCGTTGATTAACATTCTTTTCATCGTAACTTACTCGTTATTCTTACATTGACGACAAAGCTGCGGGCAAGGTGACGCTTTCCGGGGTATGAACCGATGGCCTCGTGTCTGTTCACGTCGCCAACCTCACGGTTGTCGCTCGCTTAAGAGGCGCAGAGTGTCGGTTGCCTGTATTTCATACGGAAACACAGCGCAATTATCAGGGGAATTGCCTGGGTAGAACTCTCCAGAGAACAATCCTTATACCGGGAAGTACTGCAACCCGCAGCCCGCTAACTGCCTGAAAGATCAATACGTCTTACGCCATTGCTGCGTGGATGATCGGTCAGACAAAATTGGTCATTCCGTCGACATCCTTACAAAACCCGGATTTAACGCGGAAAACAGCCCCATTATTCCACTGCTCGCCGGGTTATAGCAAGATGACTTTTACCAATTATCACCCGGTTACTCACAGTTTCTTCACCTCAAGGTGGTGATTGGTTTAATAACCACCAAATCGATTGCGTGAAACGGGGCGCAGGCCGGATAAAAGTAAATATAAGCATAGAAAAATGAGTGGCGCTAATGGCTGACGATATTTAGAATCGCCAACCATGAAAACAGAGACTCCAGCCGTAAAAATGGTTGCTATCGCGGATGACTACGCGGGGCAACGCATCGATAACTTCTTGCGCACCCAACTGAAGGGCGTGCCAAAGAGTATGATTTACCGCATCCTGCGTAAGGGCGAGGTGCGTGTGAATAAAAAACGCGTGAAGCCTGAGTATAAGCTCGAAGCCGGTGATGAAGTGCGTATTCCACCGGTTCGCGTGGCTGAACGTGAAGAAGAGGTGGTTTCGCCGAAGCTGCAAAAAGTCGCGGCCCTGAGCGATGTCATCCTTTATGAGGACGATCATATTCTGGTGCTGAATAAGCCATCGGGTACCGCGGTCCACGGTGGTAGCGGTCTGAGCTTCGGCGTGATTGAAGGGTTACGTGCGCTGCGTCCGGAAGCCCGTTTCCTCGAACTGGTTCACCGCCTGGACCGTGATACATCAGGCGTGCTGCTGGTAGCGAAAAAGCGTTCAGCGCTGCGTTCCCTGCACGAGCAGCTGCGTGAAAAGGGCATGCAGAAAGATTATCTGGCGCTGGTGCGCGGTCAGTGGCAGTCCCACGTGAAGGTGGTGCAGGCCCCGCTGCTGAAGAACATTCTGCAAAGCGGCGAGCGCATTGTGCGCGTGAGCCAGGAAGGGAAACCGTCGGAGACGCGCTTTAAGGTTGAAGAGCGCTATGAGTTTGCCACGCTGGTGCGTTGCAGCCCGGTGACGGGGCGTACCCACCAGATTCGCGTGCATACCCAGTTTGCGGGCCATCCGATTGCGTTTGATGACCGCTACGGCGATCGCGAGTTCGATAAGCAACTGGCGGGTACGGGCCTGTCGCGTCTGTTCCTGCATGCGGCAGCGCTGAAGTTTACCCATCCTAATACCGGGGAAGTTATCCGTATTGAAGCGCCGCTGGACGAGCAGTTGAAACGCTGCCTGAAGGTTCTGCGCGGCTGATTATGTGCCGGGTGGCGCTGCGCTTACCCGGCCTACGAAACCCGTAGGCCCATGCAAGCGAAGCGCCGCTGGGCATAACTTACACGATCAGCGGATTACACTCTTCTCGCCGTAACATCTGACACAAGGCAATCAGCGGCAATCCCACCAGTGTGTTCGGATCCCGCCCATCCAGTTTGTCGAACAGCGCAATCCCCAGTCCTTCACTCTTAAAGCTTCCTGCGCAGTTCAGCGGACGTTCCCGGCGCACGTAGTCCATAATCTCCTGTTCGCTAAGATGGCGGAAGTGCACGTCGAACGGCTCGCATTCGGTTTGCAGATGGCCGGAGGCGGAGTTATAGAGCGCCAGGCCCGTGTAAAAGGTCACGATAGTGCCCCGCGCACGCAGAAGCTGCTGGCAGGCATTCTCCTCCGTATGGGGCTTGCCGGTGATTTCGCCGTCCAGCACGCAAACCTGATCGGAGCCTATAATCAAATGTGCAGGATAACGTGCGGCCAGCGATTGCGCTTTCTTTTTAGCGAGACGCGTCACCAGATGACGCGGTGATTCGCCCGGCTGCGGCGTCTCATCAACGTCCGGCGCGGCGCATGCAAACGGGATCCCGAGCTTTTCCAGCAGCGTTCGACGGTAGGGAGAAGTGGAAGCAAGGACGAGATTTGGCATATTTTTATCACCAGATATAGCGTATCGATGCCAGCCATTTTAAACTACAGGCCGCAATGTGTGCGAATAATTGGCAAAAGGCAGCTCTGGTTGCCTTTTTCTTTGACTCTATGACGTTACAAAGTTAATATGCGCGCCCTATGCAAAAGGTAAAATTACCCCTGACTCTTGATCCGGTTCGTACGGCTCAAAAACGCCTTGATTACGAAGGTATCTATACTTCCGATCAGGCCGAGCGTATTGCCGAATCTGTAGTCAGTGTGGACAGTGATGTAGAATGCTCCATGTCGTTCGCTATCGACAACCAGCGTCTCGCCGTTTTAACCGGTGATGCAAAGGTAACGGTAACGCTCGAGTGTCAGCGTTGCGGGAAACCGTTTGTACAGCATGTTCACACAACGTATTGTTTCAGTCCGGTTCGTTCTGACGAACAGGCTGAAGCACTCCCGGAAGCGTATGAGCCGATTGAGGTTAACGAATTCGGTGAAATCGATCTTCTGGCTCTGGTTGAAGATGAAATCATCCTCTCCTTGCCAGTCGTTCCGGTGCATGATTCTGAACACTGTGAAGTGTCCGAGGCGGACATGGTCTTTGGGGAACTGCCTGATGAAGCGCAAAAACCAAACCCATTTGCCGTATTAGCCAGCTTAAAGCGTAAGTAATTGAGGAGTAAGGTCCATGGCCGTACAACAGAATAAACCAACCCGTTCCAAACGTGGCATGCGTCGTTCCCATGACGCGCTGACTGCAGTTACCAGCCTGTCTGTAGACAAGACTTCTGGTGAGAAACACCTGCGTCACCACATCACCGCTGACGGTTTCTACCGCGGCCGCAAGGTTATCACTAAGTAATCGCGCGAAAGCGTGATTAGGCTTAGTGAGGATTTCCCCGTGCAAACGGGGAAGTTACCGAACCAGGCTGCGACGATACCTTGACACGTCTAACCCTGGCGTTAGATGTCATGGGGGGAGATTTTGGCCCTTCCGTGACAGTGCCTGCAGCATTGCAGGCACTGAATTCTAATTCGCAACTCACACTTCTTTTAGTCGGCAATCCCGACACAATCACGCCATTACTTGCAAAAGCTGACTTTGAACAACGTTCGCGTCTGCAGATTATTCCTGCGCAGTCAGTTATTGCCAGTGATGCACGCCCCTCACAGGCGATTCGTAATAGCCGTGGCAGCTCTATGCGCATGGCGCTGGAGCTGGTAAAAGAAGGGCGAGCGCAGGCTTGCGTCAGCGCCGGCAATACCGGCGCGCTGATGGGGCTGTCGAAATTACTGCTCAAGCCGATTGAGGGCATTGAGCGCCCGGCGCTGGTGACGGTGTTACCGCATCAGCAGAAGGGGAAAACGGTGGTGCTCGATTTGGGCGCTAACGTGGATTGTGATAGTACCATGCTGGCTCAGTTCGCCGTGATGGGGTCGGTGCTGGCAGAAGACGTGGTCGGGATCAACAATCCCCGCGTTGCGTTATTGAATATTGGTGAAGAAGAGACCAAAGGCCTGGACAGCATTCGCGACGCTGCTGAAATGCTCAAACAGGTTCCCTCCATCAACTATATTGGTTATCTCGAAGCCAATGAGTTGCTGACGGGAAAAACGGATGTTCTGGTGTGCGATGGCTTCACCGGAAACGTAACGTTGAAGACCATGGAAGGGGTCGTGCGCATGTTCCTTTCTCTGCTGAAATCTCAGGGAGAAGGCAAAAAAAGCGCCTGGTGGTTGATTTTATTGAAGCGTTGGTTACAAAAGAGCCTGACGCGGCGATTCAGTCACCTCAACCCCGACCAGTATAATGGCGCCTGTCTGTTAGGATTGCGCGGCATCGTGATTAAGAGTCATGGCGCCGCCAATCAGCGAGCATTTTCTGTCGCCATTGAACAGGCAGTGCAGGCGGTGCAGCGACAAGTCCCTCAGCGGATTGCCGCTCGCCTGGAATCTGTATTAGCTAAAAGTGACTGAGCGTACATGTATACGAAGATTTTAGGTACCGGCAGCTACCTGCCAAAACAAGTGCGTACCAACGCCGATCTGGAAAAAATGGTAGATACGTCTGACGAGTGGATTGTCACGCGCACAGGTATCCGTGAACGTCGTATCGCCGCGCCAGACGAAACCGTGTCCACCATGGGTTACGAAGCCGCACAGCGCGCTATCGAAATGGCGGGTATCGATAAAGAAGAGATTGGCTTGATCGTGGTTGCCACGACGTCTGCCACGCATGCTTTCCCAAGCGCGGCGTGTCAGGTGCAGAACATGCTCGGTATTAAAGGCTGCCCGGCGTTTGACGTTGCCGCCGCGTGCGCAGGTTTCACCTACGCGCTGAGCATTGCCGATCAGTATGTTAAATCTGGCTCCGTCAAATATGCGCTGGTTATCGGTGCTGACGTTTTGGCGCGTACCTGCGATCCAACCGATCGCGGAACGATCATTATTTTCGGTGATGGTGCCGGTGCGGTGCTGCTGGGGCAGTCCGAAGAGCCGGGTATCATCTCCACGCATCTGCATGCCGATGGCCGCTACGGCGAGCTGTTAACGCTGCCTAACGCCGATCGCGTTAATCCGGACAGCTCCATCTACCTGACCATGGCGGGTAACGAGGTGTTCAAAGTGGCGGTGACCGAGCTTGCGCACATTGTCGATGAGACGCTGGAAGCAAATAACCTTGAACGCACCGCGCTCGACTGGCTGGTGCCGCATCAGGCGAACCTGCGTATCATCAGCGCCACCGCTAAAAAGCTGGGCATGTCGATGGATAACGTTGTGGTGACGCTGGATCGTCACGGCAACACCTCTGCGGCGTCGGTACCGTGCGCATTTGATGAAGCGGTACGCGACGGACGAATCAAACGGGGCCAGCTGGTCTTGCTTGAAGCCTTCGGTGGCGGGTTCACCTGGGGTTCCGCGCTGGTTCGTTTCTAGTATAAGGAATAAAAAATGACGCAATTTGCTTTTGTGTTCCCGGGCCAGGGTTCTCAAACCGTTGGGATGTTGTCTGAAATGGCAGCAAACTACCCGGTCATTGAAGAGACTTTTCGTGAAGCTTCTGATGCGCTGGGTTATGATCTGTGGGCGCTGACCCAACAGGGTCCGGCCGAAGAGCTGAACAAAACCTGGCAAACTCAGCCAGCGTTGCTGACTGCGTCCGTTGCGCTGTGGCGCGTATGGCAGCAGCAGGGCGGTAAAGCGCCAGCGCTGCTCGCGGGCCATAGCCTGGGTGAATACTCTGCGCTGGTGTGCGCCGGTGTGATTGCGTTTGCTGACGCGGTGCGCCTGGTAGAACTGCGCGGTAAATTCATGCAGGAAGCGGTGCCAGAAGGAACGGGTGGCATGTCTGCCATTATTGGTCTGGATGATGCCGCGATTGCAAAAGCGTGTGAAGAATCTGCTGAAGGGCAGGTGGTTTCTCCGGTTAACTTCAACTCGCCGGGCCAGGTTGTTATTGCTGGTCATAAAGAGGCCGTTGAACGTGCCGGTGCTGCCTGTAAAGCCGCGGGCGCCAAACGCGCACTGCCGCTGCCGGTCAGCGTACCGTCTCACTGCGCACTGATGAAGCCCGCAGCCGAGAAACTGGCGGCTGAGCTGGAAAAAATTACCTTTAACGCACCGACGATTTCCGTTGTGAACAACGTCGATGTGAAATGCGAAACCGCGCCGGAGGCTATCCGTGACGCACTGGTTCGCCAGCTCTATAGCCCGGTACAGTGGACCAAAACCGTTGAGTTTATGGCCTCTCAGGGCGTTGAGCACCTTTATGAAGTCGGTCCTGGTAAAGTCCTCACCGGTCTGACGAAACGTATTGTTGACACCCTGACTGCCTCGGCGATTAACGAGCCGGAAGCGATGTTAGCGGCACTCTCGCAATAAAAGAGGAATACCATGAGTTTTGAAGGAAAAATTGCCCTGGTTACTGGCGCAAGCCGCGGTATCGGGCGTGCAATTGCTGAAACACTGGTCGCGCGCGGCGCGAAGGTGATTGGTACAGCAACCAGCGAGAATGGCGCCCAGGCCATCAGCGAGTATCTGGGTGCGAACGGTAAAGGTCTGGTACTGAATGTGACCGAACCTGCATCTATCGAATCTGTTCTGGAAAATATTCGCGCAGAGTTTGGTGAAGTGGATATTCTGGTCAATAATGCCGGGATAACTCGCGACAACCTGCTGATGCGAATGAAAGATGATGAGTGGAACGATATTATCGAAACCAACCTGTCATCTGTATTCCGTCTGTCAAAAGCGGTAATGCGCGCTATGATGAAAAAGCGTCATGGTCGTATTATCACTGTTGGTTCTGTGGTTGGTACCATGGGAAATGCTGGTCAGGCTAACTACGCTGCGGCGAAAGCAGGTCTGATCGGTTTCAGTAAGTCGCTGGCGCGTGAAGTCGCGTCCCGCGGGATTACTGTAAACGTTGTTGCTCCGGGCTTTATTGAAACGGACATGACGCGTGCGCTGACTGATGATCAGCGTGCGGGTACGCTGGCGGCAGTTCCGGCGGGTCGTCTTGGCGACCCTAAAGAAATCGCCAGTGCGGTTGCATTTTTAGCCTCTGACGAAGCGGGTTACATCACTGGTGAGACCCTCCACGTCAACGGCGGGATGTACATGGTTTAATCACGATCGAAAATATTTGCGTTATTAGGGCAAATGGCCTCAAAATAACGTAAAATCGTGGTAAGACCTGCCGGGATTTAGTTGCAAATTTTTCAACATTTTATACACTACGAAAACCATCGCGAAAGCGAGTTTTGATAGGAAATTTAAGAGTATGAGCACTATCGAAGAACGCGTTAAGAAAATTATCGGCGAACAGCTGGGCGTTAAGCAGGAAGAAGTTGTGAACTCCGCTTCCTTCGTTGAAGACCTGGGCGCAGATTCTCTTGACACCGTTGAGCTGGTAATGGCTCTGGAAGAAGAGTTTGATACTGAGATTCCGGACGAAGAAGCTGAGAAAATCACCACCGTTCAGGCTGCCATTGATTACATCAACGGCCACCAGGCGTAAGTGAACATCTCCAGGCGGTCATTCGACCGCCTGAGTTTTATCTTTTTTAGTCCCACGTATCTCTTTTTTTATCCCTCCCTGGAGGACAAACGTGTCTAAGCGTCGTGTAGTTGTGACCGGACTTGGCATGTTGTCTCCTGTCGGCAATACCGTAGAGTCCACCTGGAAAGCTCTCCTTGCCGGTCAGAGCGGCATCAGCCTAATCGACCATTTCGATACTAGCGCCTATGCAACGAAATTTGCTGGCTTAGTAAAGGATTTTAACTGTGAAGAGATCATCTCGCGCAAAGAACAGCGCAAGATGGATGCCTTCATTCAATATGGAATTGTCGCTGGCGTTCAGGCCATGCAGGATTCTGGCCTTGAGATTACGGAAGAGAACGCAACCCGTATCGGCGCCGCTATCGGCTCCGGGATTGGTGGTCTTGGCCTGATCGAGGAAAACCATACATCGCTGATGAATGGCGGACCGCGTAAGATCAGCCCGTTCTTCGTTCCGTCCACGATTGTTAACATGGTGGCAGGTCACCTGACCATTATGTTCGGCCTGCGTGGGCCAAGCATCTCTATCGCTACCGCGTGTACGTCTGGCGTACATAACATCGGCCAGGCCGCGCGTATCATTGCGTACGGCGATGCAGATGCTATGGTTGCGGGCGGTGCTGAAAAAGCCAGTACCCCACTGGGTGTTGGTGGTTTCGGCGCAGCGCGTGCGCTCTCTACCCGTAACGATAACCCTCAGGCGGCGAGCCGTCCGTGGGATAAAGACCGCGATGGTTTCGTGCTGGGTGACGGCGCAGGTATGCTCGTACTGGAAGAGTACGAACATGCGAAAAAACGTGGCGCGAAAATTTATGCTGAAGTCGTTGGCTTCGGGATGAGCAGCGATGCGTATCACATGACGTCTCCTCCGGAGAACGGCGCGGGTGCTGCGCTGGCGATGGAAAATGCGATCCGTGATGCGGGTATTACCCCTGCACAGATTGGCTACGTTAACGCGCACGGCACTTCTACGCCTGCAGGCGATAAAGCAGAAGCGCAGGCGGTTAAGTCTATCTTCGGCGAGGCTGCCAGCCGCGTAATGGTCAGCTCCACGAAATCCATGACCGGTCACCTGCTGGGTGCGGCGGGTGCAGTAGAGTCAATCTACTCTATCCTTGCGCTGCGCGATCAGGCTGTGCCGCCAACCATCAACCTGGATAACCCGGATGAAGGTTGCGATCTGGACTTCGTTCCGCACGAAGCGCGTCAGGTTAGCGGTATGGAGTACACCCTGTGTAACTCCTTCGGCTTTGGCGGCACGAATGGTTCTCTGATCTTCAAAAAGGTCTGAGCCTGACTGCCTGAAAGCTATAAAAAAAAGGTCCGCTTGGCGGGCCTTTTTTATTAGGGAAAATCCCCTTGTCCGGCTTTTAACATCCTGCCAGACTGAGCCTCCACGCATAAGGAGACACCATGTTTCTCATTAATGGCCTTGAACAAGAAACGCTGCCGGCAAGCGACAGGGCAATCCAGTTTGGCGATGGCTGTTTCACCACGGCGCGTATTCTTGACGGTGAGGTGAGCCTGCTTGACGCCCATATCCGTCGTTTACAAAAAGCCTGCGAGAAATTGCTGATTCCCTTCATGCAGTGGGACATTCTCGAGCGCGAGATGCGCCGGCTGGCGTCAGGTAATACAAACGGCGTTTTAAAAGTTATTCTTAGCCGCGGCAGCGGCGGGCGAGGGTACAGCGGTTCCGCCTGTCAGCATCCCACGCGTATTCTTTCCGTATCAGCGTATCCTGCTCACTATGCACGCTGGCGTGAGGAGGGGGTAACGCTGACGCTGAGCCCGGTACGGCTGGGGCGAAACCCTATGCTCGCCGGAATAAAACATCTTAACCGCCTTGAACAGGTGCTTGTTCGTACTCATCTTGAACAGACGGACGCCGATGAGGCGCTAGTCCTTGACAGCGAAGGGTTCATTACGGAATGCTGTGCGGCTAATTTACTCTGGCGGAAGGGCCGTGAGGTCTTCACCCCTTCGCTGGAGCAGGCTGGGGTTAACGGCATCATGCGCCAGTTTTGTTTGCAACAGCTGGCACATGCAGGCTTTCGCGTTGTCGAAGTAAACGCGAAGGAAGAGGCGCTGCTGTCCGCCGATGAAGTTGTGATCTGCAATGCGCTGATGCCTGTTATACCCGTTCGGGCGTATGGTCAACAGCGCTGGTCTTCGCGAGAGCTCTTTACGTTTTTAGCCCCGATATGTGAGCAAATCAAAAAGTCATGAAGAAAATGTTGCGCTTTGTCCTTCTCCTGATTGTTGCGCTGGGTATTGCCGGCGGAGCGGGAGTATGGAAGGTTCGCCAGCTGGCGGATAGTAAAATCCTGATTAAAGACGAGACGATTTTTACCCTGAAAGCCGGTACCGGGCGGATGGCGCTGGGCGAGCAGCTTTACGGGGATAAAATCATCAACCGTCCACGCGTGTTCCAGTGGTTATTGCGTATCGAGCCTGAACTGTCTCACTTCAAGGCTGGTACCTATCGCTTTACGCCCGGCATGACCGTCAGAGAGATGCTGCAGCTGTTGGAAAGCGGTAAAGAGGCACAGTTCCCGCTGCGCTTTGTTGAAGGGATGCGCTTAAGCGATTACCTCAAGCAGCTGCGTGATGCGCCTTACATCAAGCACACGCTCAAAGACGATCGCTATGAGACGGTCGCCGAGGAGCTGAAATTTGAACATCCTGAGTGGGTGGAAGGCTGGTTCTGGCCAGACACCTGGATGTATACGGCGGGCACGACCGATGTGGCGATTCTTAAACGGGCACACAAAAAGATGGTTGAGGCAGTTGATTCCGCCTGGGAAGGGCGCATGGACGGGCTGCCTTATCAAGATCAAAACCAGTTTGTGACAATGGCCTCGATCATTGAGAAAGAGACGGCCGTGGCGGCCGAGCGCGACCGGGTCGCGTCGGTATTTATCAACCGCCTGCGCATCGGCATGCGTCTGCAAACCGACCCGACCGTCATCTACGGCATGGGCGAGAGCTATGCCGGCAAGATCTCCAGAAAAGATCTGGAGACGCCAACGGCGTATAATACCTACGTGATTAACGGCTTGCCGCCGGGCCCGATAGCCACGCCGAGCGAGGCTTCGCTCAAAGCCGCCGCGCACCCGGCCAAAACACCGTACCTCTATTTTGTGGCTGATGGAAAAGGGGGGCATACCTTTAACACCAACCTTGCCGGCCATAATCGCTCTGTTCAGGACTATCTGAAGGCACTTAAGGAAAAAAATGCGCAGTAAATACATTGTCATTGAGGGACTCGAAGGGGCGGGTAAAACCACCGCCCGTAACGTGGTAGTGGATACGCTGAAATCGCTTGGCGTCGCTGACATGGTCTTTACCCGCGAGCCGGGCGGTACTCAGCTGGCGGAGAAACTGCGCAGCCTGGTGCTGGATATTAAATCCGTTGGCGACGAGGTTATTACTGACAAAGCCGAAGTGCTGATGTTCTATGCGGCGCGCGTCCAGCTGGTTGAGACCGTGATTAAACCTGCGCTGGCCGACGGCAAGTGGGTGATCGGTGACCGTCACGATCTGTCGACTCAGGCCTATCAGGGCGGCGGACGCGGTATTGACCAGGCGATGCTGGCAACCCTTCGCGATGCCGTACTGGGGGATTTTCGCCCGGACCTGACCCTCTACCTGGATGTGACCCCGGAAGTGGGTCTCAGGCGCGCCCGCGCGCGCGGCGAACTGGATCGCATTGAGCAAGAGTCATTCGATTTCTTTAACCGCACGCGCGCGCGCTATCTTGAGCTGGCCGCGCGGGACAGCGCAATTCGTACCATTGACGCCACGCAATCTCTGGACGACGTCACGCGCGATATTCAACAGACCGTTACGCAGTGGCTACAGGAGCAGCAGGCATGAAATGGTATCCATGGTTGCGCCCGCACTTTGAACAGCTGATCGCCAGCTATCAGGCCGGTCGGGGGCATCATGCGTTACTGATTCAGGCGTTGCCGGGAATGGGGGATGATGCCTTGATCTACGCCATCACTCGTTTTCTGATGTGCCAGCAGCCGGAAGGGCATAAAAGCTGCGGTAAATGCCGCGGCTGCCAGCTGATGCAGGCCGGCACGCATCCTGACTACTACACGCTTGAGCCTGAGAAGGGCAAAAGCGCGCTTGGCATTGATGCCGTGCGTGAAGTCAGCGAGAAACTGTACGAACATGCGCGTCTGGGCGGGGCAAAAGTGGTCTGGCTCAACGACGCTGCGTTGCTTACCGAGGCGGCGGCGAACGCGCTGCTTAAAACCCTGGAAGAGCCGCCGGAAAAGACGTGGTTTTTCCTTTCCTGCCGGGACCCGGGACGTTTACTGGCGACGCTGCGCAGCCGTTGTCGTCTCCATCATCTGGCGGTGCCTCAGGAATCGTGGGCGTTAAGCTGGCTTGAGCGAGAGGTGACAACGTCACAGGAGAGTGCGTTGTCTGCGCTGCGCCTCAGCAGCGGCGCCCCCGCGGCGGCGCTGGCATTACTACAGCCTGACGTCTGGTCGCAGCGAGAAGCGCTCTGCCGGGCCGTTGAGGCTTCACTTAACAACCAGGACTGGCTGAGTTTACTGCCTGCGCTGAATAGCGATCGGGCCGTTGAGCGTCTGCACTGGCTGGCCTCCTTATTGCTCGATGCGCTAAAAATCCAGCAAGGGGCTACGCTGCTGACTAACCCGGACGCGTGGCCCCTGGTGAACATGCTGGCAAGCCGCCTTACAGGCGCGTCTCTGCACGCTATCCTTCATGATGTTTGCGAGAGCCGCGAACAGCTTTTAACCGTGACGGGTCTTAATCGCGAGCTTTTGCTGACCGACCAGTTACTGCGTATTGAACACTACCTGCAACCGGGCGTTACGCCGCCTGTTTCCCATCTCTGAGAGAGACATTATGTTTTTAGTCGACTCACACTGCCATCTTGATGGCCTGGATTATCAATCCCTGCACAACGACGTGGATGACGTGCTGGCGAAAGCCGCTGCCCGCGATGTGAAATTTTGTCTTGCGGTGGCGACGACGCTGCCGGGGTATCGCTCAATGCGTGAGCTGGTGGGCGTTCGCGATAACGTGGTGTTCTCCTGCGGCGTTCATCCGCTGAACCAGGATGAAGAGTATGACGTAGAAGAGCTGCGCCGACTGGCAGCAGAAGCGGGCGTCGTGGCGATGGGTGAAACCGGGCTGGACTATTTTTATACGCCGGAAACGAAAGCGCGCCAGCAGGCGTCTTTCCGCAACCATATTCGCATCGGCCGCGAACTGAATAAACCGGTCATCGTACATACACGCGATGCGCGCGCCGATACGCTGGCGATCCTCCGGGAAGAAAACGTGACGGATTGCGGTGGCGTACTACACTGTTTCACAGAAGACAGAGAAACGGCGGGTAAACTGCTTGATTTGGGGTTTTATATTTCGTTTTCCGGGATCGTGACGTTCCGTAACGCTGAGCAGCTCCGTGATGCTGCGCGCTATGTCCCGCTCGATCGCATTCTGGTGGAAACAGACTCTCCGTATCTGGCGCCGGTACCGCATCGCGGTAAAGAGAACCAGCCGGCCATGACGCGAGACGTCGCAGAGTACATGGCCGTGCTTAAAGGCGTCAGTATCGAAGAGCTGGCCCGCGTCACGACGCAAAACTTCTCTGCGCTGTTCCATATCGACCCCGCCCGCCTGCAATCCGTCTGATAAGCCTGTTTTTTTTAGGCTCGTAATTAATAAATAAAACGAGTAAAGTTCACCGCCTCATTTGGGGCGGTGACGGTGTTCTTAGAAACATCCAGACATGCTTTTTGTAAATTACTGAAAGTTTTTCGACCGTCTTAAGCTGAAACGTGATAGCCGTCAAACAAACTCAGAGGGAATTATTTTACTCTGTGTAATAAATAAAGGGCGCTTAGATGTCCTGTCCACGGCACGGTACTCCCCCCGGGCCAATGCGTGAAAGCGTAAAAAAAGCACAAATACTCAGGAGCACTCTCAATTATGTTTAAGAATGCATTTGCTAACCTGCAAAAGGTCGGTAAATCGCTGATGCTGCCAGTATCCGTACTGCCTATCGCAGGTATCCTGCTGGGTGTCGGTTCTGCTAACTTCAGCTGGCTGCCAGCCGTAGTTTCCCATGTGATGGCTGAAGCAGGCGGTTCCGTCTTTGCTAACATGCCTCTGATCTTCGCTATCGGTGTGGCGCTGGGCTTCACCAATAACGACGGCGTTTCTGCGCTGGCTGCAGTGGTTGCTTACGGCATCATGGTGAAAACCATGGCTGTGGTTGCGCCGCTGGTTCTGCATTTACCGGCAGAAGAGATTGCCGCGAAACACCTGGCAGATACCGGTGTTCTGGGCGGTATCATCTCCGGTGCGATTGCAGCGTATATGTTCAACCGCTTCTATCGCATCAAGCTGCCTGAGTATCTGGGCTTCTTCGCGGGCAAGCGTTTCGTTCCGATCATCTCTGGTCTGGCAGCGATTTTCACTGGCGTGATCCTGTCCTTCATCTGGCCACCAATCGGTTCCGCTATCCAGACCTTCTCTCAGTGGGCTGCTTACCAGAACCCGGTTGTCGCGTTCGGTATCTATGGCTTCATCGAGCGTTGCCTGGTGCCATTCGGTCTGCACCACATCTGGAACGTTCCATTCCAGATGCAGATTGGTGAATTCACCAACGCAGCAGGTCAGGTGTTCCACGGCGATATCCCACGTTACATGGCGGGTGACCCAACTGCAGGTAAACTGTCTGGTGGCTTCCTGTTCAAAATGTACGGCCTGCCGGCTGCTGCGATTGCAATCTGGCACTCTGCTAAGCCAGAAAACCGTGCAAAAGTGGGCGGTATCATGATCTCCGCAGCGCTGACCTCGTTCCTGACCGGTATCACCGAGCCGATCGAGTTCTCCTTCATGTTCGTTGCGCCAATCCTGTACATCATCCACGCTGTACTGGCTGGCCTGGCGTTCCCAATCTGTATCCTGCTGGGTATGCGTGACGGTACGTCCTTCTCTCACGGCCTGATCGACTTTATCGTTCTGTCCGGTAACAGCAGCAAGCTGTGGCTGTTCCCAATCGTGGGTGCGTGCTACGCCGTTGTTTACTACACCATCTTCCGCGTGCTGATCAAAGCACTGGACCTGAAAACTCCGGGTCGTGAAGATGCAACTGAAGACAGCAAAGCAGGCGCGACCAGCGAAATGGCTCCGGCACTGGTTGCTGCGTTCGGCGGTAAAGAGAACATCACTAACCTGGACGCGTGCATCACTCGTCTGCGTGTGAGCGTTGCCGACGTTGCGAAAGTGGACCAGCCGGGTCTGAAAAAACTGGGTGCAGCGGGCGTGGTTGTTGCAGGTTCGGGCGTTCAGGCTATCTTCGGTACTAAATCCGATAACCTGAAAACCGAAATGGATGAGTACATCCGCAACAGCTAAGCTGTGACCTGGGGAGACTAAGGCAGCCGAATGGCTGCCTTTTTTATTGCTGTGGTTTGTTGTGCCAACACTCAGAAGTCGTAGCTTGCGCTCACTGAAACGTTCAGCGGTGCGCCATAAACCACGTAAGAGCCGACGTAATCGTAATACTCTTTGTCGAACACGTTGTTGACGTTCGCCTGAATAGCAAAATCTTTGGTGACCTGATAGCGGCTGAACAGATTAACCAGTCCGTAGCTGCCTTGCTCTGCGCGGGATTGTCCCGCCGGGCCACCGTCCACATCCGTCCAAACTTTGTTCTGCCAGTTTACGCCACCGCCCACCGTCAGCGCCGGCAGCATTGGCAGCTGATAACGGGTAAACAGCTTCATTGTCGTGCGCGGCTGATCGGAACTGACAGCGCTGCCGTTCTTATCTTCCGCAATGTAGCGCGTCGCGCCGAACGTCAGCTGCCAGTTATCGGTCAGGGCGCCGTTCAGCTCGAACTCAATCCCTTTGCTGACCACGCCGTCCAGCGATTCATAAATCGACTCACCGCTCGGCATGTAGGTATAGGTGTTGCTCGCCACGTTATCCTGCTCGATGCGGAAAATCGCCAGCGAGGTGGTCAGACGGGTATTAAACCAGTCTGCTTTAACACCGGCTTCGTAGCTTTTGCCCGTGGTTGGATCGAGATAACGTCCGCTGGCGTCGCGCTTGTCCTGCGGCTGGAAGATGGAGGTATAGCTGACGTAGGTCGACCAGTCTTCGTTGATATCGTAGACCAGGCCCGCGTAAGGCGTTACGTCATCTTCAGTGCTTTCCAGACGGGTGTCAGGAGAGCCCGCCGGGTTATAGCGAATGTTGTAGTTGGTGTAGCGCGCCCCGAGGATCAGGTGCAGCGGGTCGGCCAGCGAGAAGCGGGCGGAGGTGTACGCTGAGGACTGGCGAATGTCGTCCTTGCTATAGAGCTTCCACGGCGTCCACTGCGGATCGGCGATATTTCCGTTCCAGTTTTTGAAATTCCCCACGTCCACCATGCCGTACAGCGCATCCGGCATTCTGTTGTCATAGTGGTTGCGCTGTCGGCTGAAGCTGCCGCCAAACATCATCTCATGCTGGCGGCCGAAAAGATCGAAGCCGCCGCGCAGGAAGGCATCAACCGCATCCTGTTTGCGTTCACCTCTGTTCCAGCCGCCGTAGCCAACCATGCCCGCCCCGGTCTCTTTTTCCGGATAGCCGGACATATACATCAGCTTGCTGTCGAAGTTGGTCTCCGCGTGCATGCCGTTGACGTGCGCTTCCCAGCCGTTGTCGAAACGCTGGGTCAGGTTAGCGAAAATGCGGGTGCTATCCTTGTCCGAGTAGGCCCAGTCAGGCGCGACGGTCTGGCTGCGATTGTAGTCGGTTTTACTCCCGTCGCTGTACCAGGTCGGCAATCCGCCCCAGGTCGGATCGGCGGTGTGGCTTTCCTGATATTCATACCCTACAGAGAGGGTGGTGCTGTCGGTGACGTCCGCATCCACCACGCCGTAGAGGAACTTCTTCCGGTAGTGGTAGTTATCCACGAAGCTGTCGTTGTCCTGATAGCCCGTAATCAGGCGTCCCCGTACCTTCCCGGACTCTACCAGCGGTGCCTGGAGATCCAGCACGTAGCGCTGTTTGTCCCAGCTGCCGTAGCTGGCGGAGACATTGCCTTTGAACTCATTGCTGTCCGCATGCTTACGCACCATATTGACGTACGCCGCCGGGTTACCGGTGCCGGACATCAGCCCGGTCGCGCCGCGAACCACTTCGATACGGTCGTAAATCGCGGTATCGGCGGTGGTGTCGCCGAAGTTCCACACTTCGCTGATGGAGGTGGGCAGGTCGTCATACGCGTAGTTACTGACGAAAAATCCGCGCGAGTAAAAGACGGTACGATCGCTGTCCTGCACCTGCGCAGTTACGCCCGTGGTGTTGGTTAACACCTGGCCGATGGACTGCAGGTTCTGATCCGCCATGCGCTGCTGGCTAATCACGCTGACGGACTGCGGGATATCGCGGGGAACCAGCAACAGCTTTGTGCCGGTGGTGGTGGTTTTTACGCTGTAATCCCGGTCCTGACTTGCGGAAGGATCCTGCGTATTGTCAAAACCTCCATCCACGACGACGGTGTCTTCGGTTGCTGATGCAGCGAAAGCGGCGGCTGGCGTCAATGCCATAGCAATACAGGCTGCCAGCAACGAAGGCGTTGCGACAGGCTGACGTTGCCCATCCCTGGTGTGATCAATGAAAGACATTATCAAACCCTTATGAACGGTGAAGAGTGTTTGCGTCAGTCCCACAAATACGGTCTGACGTCGTTTTCTATGTTAAAAATGCGCATGAAAATGCAAATGCGAAATATACGCATTGCCATTAATGCTGTAAACAGATGTGTCGTGCGAAACTGAAATAATGTTTCAGCCCGTTAAGGCACGCGAGCGGTCACTCTTCAGTCAGCTGATGAATATTCAGCAAAGAATTCGGGGGAGAAGGTTGAAAGGACAGGAGAAACTCGCTCATACTCTTGAATTGTGTCACACAGTCCTCCAGAGAGTGTGTTAACAGCGGACGCACCTAACAAAAAAGGAAAAGGTCATGGCTGAAGAAACAATTTTCAGTAAAATTATTCGCCGCGAAATCCCGTCGGATATCGTCTATCAGGATGAACTGGTAACGGCTTTCCGGGACATTTCCCCTCAGGCACCGACACACATCCTTATCATTCCTAATATTCTGATTCCGACCGTAAACGACGTAAAAACCGAGCACGAAGTGGCGTTAGGTCGTATGCTGACGGTGGCGGCGAAAATTGCCGAGCAGGAAGGCATAGCGGAAGACGGTTATCGTCTGATCATGAACTGTAATCGTCATGGCGGCCAGGAAGTTTATCATATTCACATGCATCTGCTGGGTGGACGTCCGCTGGGACCGATGCTGGCTCACAAAGGTCTGTAACATGTTTAAAGGGCGTATTGCAGCGCTGGTAATGACGATGATGGTTGTGGGGTGCAGCACGCGTCCGGCGATCCCCGTCAGCGATGAACAGACGCTGGTGATGGAATCCTCCGTGCTGGCTGCGGGCATCACGGCGCAACAGCCCGCACTGACCATCAGTGAAATTAAATCTTCTGCCTCCTCTACGCTCTATAACGAAAGAAATGAACCGGTGACGGTCCACTACCGTTTTTTCTGGTATGACGTAAGAGGTCTTGAGATGCACCCGCTGGAGGCGCCGCGCAGCGTCACTCTTCCGGCAAGGTCGTCGGTAACGCTCTATGACAGCGCCAGCTATCTGGGTGCGCATAAGGTGAGACTTTATCTTTATCTCTAAGGGGTGAACCTTGATTAAAAATATGAGCCGTTATGCGCTCGTGACCGCATTCGCGCTGTTCCTCGCAGGGTGTGTGACCCGTACAGAACAGCCAGCACCTGTGGAAGAGGCAAAGCCGGGTACCGAGCAGCCGACACCGCCAACGCAGACCCAGCCAACCGTGCCGTCTGTACCGTCTATTCCGTCACAGCCTGGCCCGATTGAACATCAGGACCAGACGTCACAACCTGCGCCGCGCGTGCGCCATTACGACTGGAACGGTGCGATGCAGCCGATGGTCGGTAAAATGCTGCAGGCTCAGGGCGTGACGGCAGGCAGCGTGCTGCTGGTCGATAGCGTGAACAACCGTACCAACGGTTCGCTGAACGCGGGCGAAGCGACAGAAACGCTGCGCAATGCACTGGCAAACAACGGTAAGTTTACGCTGGTCTCTGCTCAGCAGCTCGCATTAGCCAAACAGCAGCTGGGCCTGTCTCCGCAGGATAGCCTCGGCACCCGCAGCAAGGCGATTGGCATTGCCCGCAACGTTGGCGCCCAGTATGTGCTGTACTCTAATGCGACCGGTAACGTGAATACCCCAGCCCTGCAGATGCAGCTGATGCTGGTTCAGACAGGCGAAATTATCTGGTCAGGTAAAGGTGCGGTTACGCAACAATGACACCACGCGTGAAGAGATTCTGACGCGTTATTTTCCACAGTACCGCCTTATCGCGCCGCAGGCCCACTCCGGGCTTAGCGGCGCGAGTTGCATTATAGCGCGGGGCGCGCACCGTCTGGTCTTGCGGCAGAACCACGATCCCTTCGCCCCGGCTTTCCAGTTTCGCCGTCAGTTTCGCGCCCTCAAACGCCTTCCGTCGGATCTCGTGCCTGAACCCCGATTTTTCAGCAAGGGCTGGATGGCCGTCGACTATCTGGAGGGGGAGGTGAAAAGCGCGCTGCCGGACACCCCAGCGCTTGCGGCGATGCTGTATCATCTGCACCAGCAACAGCGTCTGGGGTGGCGAATCGCCTTACTTCCACTGCTGGAAAACTACTGGCAACAAGCCTCTCCAGCAAGACGTACCCCAGTGTGGCTTGCGCATCTCAAACGGCTGCGTAAAGCGGGCGAGCCGCAACCGATTCGGCTCTCGCCGTTACATATGGATGTGCACGCCGGGAACATCGTGCATACGCCACAGGGCGCCAGGCTTATCGACTGGGAATATGCCGGAGACGGCGATGTGGCGCTGGAGCTGGCCGCGGTCTGGACGGAAAGTGAAGCCGCGCGGCAGAAACTCATCAGAGAGTATGCCAGCGTTGCGCACTTTAACGCCGATGCGCTGGCACACCAGGTGAGACGCTGGCGGCCCTGGGTCATCATGCTGATGGCGGGCTGGTTTGAGATGCGTTTGCAGCAGTCCAGAGATAAACAATTTATTGCGCTGGCAGACGATGCCTGGCGCCAGTTACAAACGAAAGGATAAGAGAGGTGAGTGTGGGTCCAGTCATGTTGGATGTAGAAGGGTTTGAGCTGAATGCGGAGGAGCGTGAAATTCTGGCGCATCCGCTGGTGGGCGGCCTGATCCTGTTTACCCGCAACTATCACGATCCGGCGCAATTGCGTGAACTGGTGCGCCAGATCCGCGACGCGTCGCGCAATCATCTGGTGGTGGCCGTCGATCAGGAAGGCGGCCGCGTGCAGCGTTTTCGCGACGGTTTTACCCGCCTGCCGGCAGCCCAGTCTTTCGCCGCGCTGCTCGGCACGGAAGAGGGTGGGAAACTGGCGCAGAAAGCCGGCTGGCTGATGGCCAGCGAAATGATTGCCATGGATATCGACATCAGCTTTGCCCCGGTGCTGGATGTGGGCCATATCAGCGCCGCGATTGGCGAGCGCTCCTACCATGAAGATCCGCGTATTGCGCTGGAAATGGCGACCCGGTTTATCGACGGGATGCACGATGCGGGAATGAAAACCACCGGGAAACACTTCCCGGGCCACGGGGCGGTGACGGCGGATTCCCACAAAGAGACCCCGCGCGACCCGCGTCCGGAAGCGGAAATTCGCGCCAAAGATATGTCGGTGTTCCGCTCGCTTATCACCGATAACAAGCTGGACGCCATTATGCCGGCACACGTGATTTACAGCGATGTCGATCCGCGTCCTGCCAGCGGCTCCCCGCACTGGCTGAAAACCGTTCTGCGCCAGGAGCTGGGTTTCAACGGCGTCATTTTCTCTGACGATCTGTCGATGGAAGGGGCGGCAATCATGGGCAGCTATGCTGAGCGCGGTCAGGCCTCGCTGGATGCAGGTTGCGATATGATCCTGGTCTGCAATAATCGTAAAGGTGCCGTTAGCGTGTTGGATAACCTGTCACCGATCAATGCAGAGCGTGTTACGCATTTGTATCATAAAGGTTCATTTAGCCGTCAGGAGCTGATGGATTCGGCGCGCTGGAAGTCGGTCAACGCCCGGCTTGAAGACCTGAATGAGCGCTGGCAGGCACATAAAGCCAGCCTGTAAACCCTCCCGGAAGGCGTAGCGTGGTGAGAAGACAATGATCATCTATTTACACGGTTTTGACTCAAACAGTCCTGGTAATCATGAGAAGGTGCTACAGCTGCAGTTTATCGATCCCGATGTACGGCTGATTAGCTACAGTACACGCCATCCGAAGCATGATATGCAGCATCTGCTCAAAGAGGTGGACAAGATGCTGCAGCTTAACGTCGACGATCGCCCGTTGATTTGCGGCGTGGGGCTGGGCGGCTATTGGGCGGAGCGGATTGGCTTCTTGTGCGACATCCGCCAGGTGGTCTTCAATCCTAACCTTTTCCCGAATGAGAACATGGAAGGCAAAATTGACCGCCCGGAAGAGTATGTCGATATTGCGACCAAGTGCGTGAGCAACTTCCGTGAGAAAAACCGCGATCGCTGTCTGGTGATCCTCTCGCGTAATGATGAAGCACTGAACAGCCATCGGGCCGCAGAGCTGCTGCATCACTATTACGAGATCGTCTGGGACGAAGAGCAGACCCACAAGTTTAAGAACATCTCCCCGCACCTCCAGCGCATCAAAGCCTTTAAAACGCTGGGCTAAACCACAGCCTGCCACTTCAGAAACCCGGTCGCGAACGCGCACCGGGTTTCTTTTTGTCCAGAATTGTCTACTTTTAAGCCATCAAAACTTGATGCATATCAATTTTGGTATGACCAATGCGCCTGACGTGTTATTCTCAATGCACCTGAATGGTTTCAGTGCTGTAACCTGTTGTTAATTAAGGGTTATTTTCATAACTTTTAATTAACAATTGGTTAATAATTTGAGGGGGTCACGTTGACTACGCCATTGAAAAAGATAGTGATTGTAGGCGGTGGTGCTGGCGGGCTGGAGCTGGCCACACAGTTGGGCAAGAAGCTGGGGCGCGGTAAAAAAGCCAAAATCACGCTGGTGGATCGTAACCACAGCCACCTGTGGAAACCGCTGCTGCACGAAGTGGCGACCGGCTCACTGGATGAGGGCGTGGACGCGCTGAGCTATCTGGCGCACGCGCGCAACCATCATTTCCAGTTCCAGCTGGGCTCGGTGGTTGACATCAACCGTGAGAGCAAAACCATTACCCTGGCCGAGCTGCGTGATGAAAAAGGCGAGCTGCTGGTCCCCGAGCGCAAGCTGGCGTATGACACGCTGGTGATGGCGCTCGGAAGTACCTCCAACGACTTCAACACGCCGGGCGTTAAAGAGCACTGTATCTTCCTCGATAACCCGCACCAGGCGCGTCGTTTCCATCAGGAAATGCTGAACCTGTTCCTGAAGTACACCAGCAATCTGGGTGCGAATGGCAAGGTTAACATTGCCATTGTCGGCGGCGGCGCGACAGGCGTTGAGCTGTCCGCAGAGTTGCACAATGCGGTTAAACAGCTGCACAGCTACGGTTACAAAGGGTTAACTAACGAAGCGCTGAACGTGACGCTGGTTGAAGCGGGTGAGCGTATTCTGCCTGCGCTGCCTCCGCGCATTTCCGGCGCAGCGCACAATGAACTGACGAAACTGGGCGTGCGCGTCCTGACGCAGACCATGGTGACCAGCGCTGACGAAGGTGGACTGCACACCAAAGACGGCGAGTACATCAAAGCGGATCTGATGGTCTGGGCGGCAGGTATCAAAGCGCCTGACTTTATGAAAGATATCGGTGGTCTGGAGACGAACCGCATTAACCAGCTGGTCACCGAGCCGACGCTGCAAACAACGCGCGACCCTGAAATCTTCGCTATTGGTGACTGTGCCTCCTGCGCGCGTCCTGAAGGGGGCTTCGTGCCGCCGCGCGCTCAGGCCGCGCACCAGATGGCAAGCCTGGTGCTGCACAACATCCTGGCGCAGTACAAAGGCAAGCCAATGAAGGCGTATGTCTATAAAGACCACGGTTCTCTGGTATCGCTGTCAAACTTCTCTACCGTCGGTAGCCTGATGGGTAACCTGATGCGTGGCTCGATGATGGTGGAAGGGCGCATTGCACGCTTCGTGTATATCTCCCTGTACCGTATGCACCAGATCGCGCTGCACGGCTACTTTAAAACGGGCCTGATGATGCTGGTGGGCAGAATCAACCGCGTCATTCGTCCACGTCTGAAGCTGCACTAATCTTTCACTCCCTCCGGGCCCTCCGGAGGGATTTTTTAGCATATCATGCTGTTCGTCGTGGATTAGGTGCCTAAGAGTTCTCCTAAACGCGATATATCTCTCCCCGATGTCCACTTTTTGATCCTTTGTCTTATTGGCGAAGCCGCGCCTCCATAGCAGAATTGTTACCAATAGCAACAAAGGAGGAAGTCCCGTGAATAAATCAATGTTGGCGGGTATAGGGATCGGCGTCGCAGCTGCGTTAGGTGTGGCTGCTGTTGCCAGTCTCAACGTTTTAGATCGCGGCCCGCAGTATGCGCAGGTGGTTTCTGCAACGCCTATTAAAGAAACCGTAAAAACCCCACGTCAGGAGTGCCGTAACGTCTCCGTAACCCACCGTCGTCCGGTACAGGATGAAAACCGTATTGCCGGCTCTGTTCTGGGTGCGGTAGCGGGTGGGGTGATTGGTCACCAGTTTGGCGGTGGTCGGGGTAAAGATGTCGCGACCGTGGTCGGCGCGCTGGGTGGCGGCTATGCCGGTAACCAGGTGCAGGGCGCAATGCAGGATAACGATACTTACACCACGACCCAGCAGCGCTGTAAAACCGTCTATGACAAGTCGGAAAAAATGCTGGGCTATGACGTGACCTACAAAATTGGCGATCAGCAGGGCAAAATCCGCATGGATAAAGACCCGGGCACCCAAATTCCACTGGATGGAAACGGCCAGCTGGTACTGAATAACAAAGCGTAAAAAAGATGTTCTCTGAACTTAGCTCCTCAAGCGCTCAGGCTGAGGAGCTTTTTTTTGCGTCAGATTTTGAGCAGTTCAGGCCACAGGCGCAGCGTGGTGTCGGAAATGTTCTGCAGTTTTTCCAGCGTCGCCCCTTCACGGGCGCTGATCGACATTCCCTGTAAAATACAGCTCAGGTATTGCGCCAGCATCTGAGGCTGGCAGTGTGCGGGAATTTCACCGCGCTGCTGGCGCTGAGCCAGAAATGCGCTGAGCGTCTCCTCCTGCATCGCATGACGGGATTTCACCGTATTGGCAATCTCTTTTGAGGATGCCGCCAGGGTGGCAGAGGTGTTAATCATAAAGCAGCCCGCGGGCGTCTCTTTACTGGTGAAGCAGGTGGCAACGGCGGTGAAGTAATCCCGTAGCGCCTGTTCAACGCTTTTCTCTTCACAAAATAGCTGGGCTTCGTGTTTCGCCGCAAAGCGCGAAATGTACCTGTCCAGCACCGCCCTGAACAGCCCCTCTTTATTGGTAAATTCAGCATAAAGCGTCGGCGCTTTAGCTCCGGTGGCTTCTACCAGATCGGAAAGCGAGGTCGCTTCATACCCATGTTGCCAGAAGAGAGTCATGGCCTTATCAAGCGCTGCATCCCTGTCAAACACTTTTGGTCGGCCACGGCTTTTCTTCACACAACTCGTGACGTCGGTTGTCATTTGCCGTTGGTCCTCTGTTGGTTTGTTGAATGACCATTATAAAAATAAACGCAACCCACCACCAGTGCAGAATGCTTAAAAATAAATTAATCATATATGTATGAAAAATAACAATTTTAAAATTTAATTAATGCTCGTTATAAAAATGTGTTGACGCGTGAGCTGGATCACATTTATTATTTACCTATCGATCGTTAACTAAATAGCTAACGACCAAAAAATTCATCTGCCAAAGGTAAACATTATGAAAAACGTCAAAACCCTCATCGCTGCTGCTGTACTGAGTTCACTCTCTTTCGCAAGCTTTGCTGCTGTACAGGTACAATCCACGCCAGCCGATCAGCATAAAGTCGGGACGATCTCTGCGTCTGCCGGGACTAACCTGGGCTCTCTGGAAGATCAGCTGGCACAAAAAGCGGAAGCAATGGGTGCAAAATCTTACCGCATCACCTCTGTGACCGGTCCTAACACCCTGCACGGCACCGCTGTCATCTACAAATAAGCCGGGCATAAACCCTCATTTATGCCACTGCAATTAAAAACGCCCTGCACATGTGCAGTAATGCCGATCGTTTAAGAACACTTGAACGATCCTGCCAGTAAGAAACAATCCGGGTACAGCCCCTCTGGCCCGGATTTTTTACGTCTGAACTCGATATGGACTTCGTTGCGGATGCTTTCCCGTCCGACTGGATACTTTTTTCCGCTCTCTGGATGCGTCCTGCGAGAGCCGTCGATGCATCCAACAACGTGGTGTCCACCAAATAAGTGGTGGGTATCAAAGGGTCAGATATGCAGAAAAATGTGACTCGCGGCAGGCGAAAAGGATGCCCTGAGTATTCTCTTGATTTTAAGCAGCAGCTCTTTGCCGCCTCCTGCGAACCGGGATATCGGTCATATACTGGTGGCAGATAAAATCCCGCTTACGGAAACTGCTGTATATTCTTATCAGGTGGCGAACCGGTTTAATATTTATTGCTGATCGCCAGGGAAGAGCGATTTATATCAGGAAAAAGAGCCGAATAACCCTTCAACGGCAGTTCTTGAATATCTGATGATGCGTTCACAGGAAAAGCACGTTGTCCCTATTGTTATTACCGACTGAATTTCTATATACGGGCCGGGTATTACTCTCGGTCTTTTTTTATTTGTGGTGTGAATATTTTTGTCTTATTTATCTTTAAACTGAATGATATGTATTTTGTAACATTCTGTGATGTGTTACGGAATGGCGTTTTATTAAATGGACTTTGGGCGTATTGTATTTTTAATAAAAAGTCATTTTTAACAGGGATATTTGGCGATGGAAGGACCATCAGGCATTGTTCAGCAACAGGATACGTTAAACCGTTATTTACTGTATTTTACACGAGGCAAATCCGTTTTACCGGATGTTCACTCTTTTACCGGGGAAGAAGAACTCAGTAAGCCCTACCGCTACACCATCCGCTTTACCAGCCCAACATCAAACATTGCAGTCAACGAAGTCCTCAATCAGAGCGCGGAATTTATTCTGCGTGCCCCGAATCCGAAAGCAGGCTGGTACGATCAGGAGCCCTGGCTGCCGGTGCGCCAGATTAACGGGGTGATCACGTCGTTTTCCCGTCTGAAGTCATCTGCCGATGAAGCCCTGTACGAGTGTGTGCTGGAGCATGAGCTGGCGCTGCTGGACCGAAATTACCGCTCGGCCGTGTACATGGATGTAACCGTACCCGAGCTCGTCACTCAGCTGATGAAGGAAAGCAGTCTGTTTGAAGGCTACAACATTGATTTTGACCAGCTGAGTCGCAGCTATCCCCGAAGGGAAATGGTCATTCAGTGGAAGGAAACCGATCTCCAGTTTATCCGCCGTCTGCTGGCCGAGGTAGGGATCTGGTTCCGCTTTGAAAACCACGACAAGGTGCAGGGCGAAACGGTGGTTATCTTTGGTGACGGTGGCCGCCGCTATGTCTTCAGCGATAAGCCGCTGCCGTACGTCCGCCATTCCGGCATGACCAGTCATGAAGAATACATTACCGAGCTCGAAGAACAATACGAACTCATTCCCGAAAGCGTGCTGGTGCGTACGTATAACTACCGTAATCCATTTTCGCCACAGGCGGATAAAACCATTTTCGATAATGATATTCCCGACGGGATAACTAGCGGCAAACAGTATCACTATGCCGATCATTATCTGGAGAACGGCGATTTTTACGGTGAAGAGGCGGAAACAGCCACGTTCTACGCGCGCCTGCGCTATGAGCGCCTGCTGAACAAACAGAGTGTGCTGGGTGGAACAACCAGTGACCCGGCACTGTTGCCGGGGGTGATGTTCCACCCGACAGGGGATATTCCTGACGGGTTTAAGCACGGTTTTCTTGTCACCACAATGACGCTTTCCGGCAGTCGCGCACAGCACTACCGCGCCATCCTGAAGGGGATCCCTTATCTGAACGGCTACAGCTATCGTCCGGAATATCTGCCGCGACCGGTGATTGCCGGTACGGTACCCGGTCGCGTGGCGGCCATCAATCGGGATCACACTTATGCCGGAGTCGATGCCCGGGGCCGATACCGCGTGAAGTTTGATTTTGACCTCGACGAGAAACGTGACGGTTTTGAAAGTGCGCTGATGCGTCTGGGCAGACCGTACGGCGGGGATGTGTTTGGTTTTCATTTCCCGCTGCTGGACGGCACAGAAGTGGCTGTAGCCTTTGAAGGCGGCGATCCGGACCGGCCCTTTATTGCGCATGTCATGCATGACGGCGCGCACCCTGATCTGGTTACAAACCACAACGACACCCGCAACGTGATCCGCACTGCTGCTTCAAACAAAATCCGCCTGGAGGACCGCCGCGGTCAGGAACACATCAAGATTTCCACGGAGTACGGCAAGAGCCAGGTCAGCGCTGGACACCTCGTTGACGCAGAGGGAAAGCAGCGCGGTGAAGGTGTGGAAGCGCGTACTGACAATCACATGGCGCTCCGTGCGGCCAAAGGGGTGATGATCACCACGGAGGCGCAACCGCGTGCTGCGGGTAAGCAACTGGATATGACAGCCGCCATTGCGCAGCTGGAAAAAGCGTTGTCGCTGGCAATGACGCTGCAACAAAGCGCACTGACGGCCGGGGCCAGTAATGTGGAAACCGATCAGCAAAACCAGCTGAACCAGGTGCTGAGTAATCTGGCAGGGCCGGGTCTGCTTACCTATGCCGACAAAGGGCAGGCACACGTCACGCCGGACAGTCTGCAACTGTCTGCCGGGAAAGATGTGATTGTGACTGCGGGCCAGGATACCAGCGTAAACGTGGTGAAAAAATTCTCTCTGGCCGTGGGGGAAAAACTCTCGCTGTTTGCCCGCAAGCTCGGCATTCAGATGATTGCCGGTGCCGGGGATATCACGACGCAGGCCCAGCGCGGTGCCATGCATATGCTCTCGCAGAATGATTTCACGATGGCGAGCACCGCCGGGCAACTGAACGGCAGCGCCAGACAGGGCATACAGCTGGTCTGTGGCGGTGGCGGAATACGCGTCAGTCCGAACGGACTGGTCACCATATTCTCGCCAACAGGAATCGAACTGAAAGGGCTAAATCTTAAGTATGACGGCCCGGAAAGCGCGCATGTCACGGTCCCGTCGTTCAATAAGGGCGCATTTAAGCTCCGCTACCAGCTGCACGCCGGAGATGACCCGGAGCAAATTCTCGCGAACAAAAAATTCAGGCTGACCAGCTCGGCCGGAAAAGTGGTGGAAGGCATAACGGACAGCAACGGCCATTCAGCATTACTCGATGCCGATGACCTTGACACCTACAAAATGGAGTTAATGGAATGACGGAAGCCAGACAAAGCCCGTATGCCCCACGGGTCATATCAGAAGGGGATATCCCGATACACAAAGATTTGGGGGAGGTGGCCCAGACCCGTCGCGTTGGCGTGCCGCGCCCGATGCCGGGGATTGTGATCCTGGTTCATGGCGTGAACGACGTGGGCGAAGCGTACCAGAATCAGGAGAAGGGCATTATTGCGGGCCTGAGTAAGCGTCTTAATCGTCAGGATTTTTACGCGCATGAATGGGGGGAATATAGAATTGCGCACCCCGGCCGTTCACCGGTTATCCCGTTTTACTGGGGATACAAGCCGGTAACGCATGAGGATTACGTTGCAGACCAGCAACGCTACAGGGAAGAGGTTTACAGGCAGGGAGACAATGCGCACCTGCCGTTTGATGCTTATCAGGAGGATAACGAGGAGAATAAAGCGGCGCTGGGTAACGACGGCAAAGGTGCGTTTAAGTACCAGAACGATAATTTCAAAAACGCCCTCGATACGAATTTTGCCAAAGGTGGAGGGACGTTTGCCAATGCGACAACCAACATCCCCGATATGTTAGGACCGGGAGCTGGTGGCGCGGCGCTGGCCGCCGCAGGGTTTGCCACATTGCACATGAATGGCGGCGATTACACGCACCCCATCTTTCCGAACCCGCACCGCATCTATCAATTCTTTGCCGCGCAGCGTCTGGCGGATTTGATCCTGACTATCCGCCGAAATCCAGTGACCGGGAAGGATGTTATTAATGTAGTGGCGCACAGCCAGGGCACGATTATCACCATGCTGGCAAATATGCTGGTCAAACAGGAGAGTTTTGATCCGGTTAATTGCACCATTCTGAACCACTCACCGTATTCGCTGGAAGGACGTCTCAGTGAAGACGCCCAGCCCGGTCATCACCAGACGGCGTTTGCCCGTCAGGAAACGTTTAAACATTTTTGTGCATTGATGGGCACTCAGTACAAAGGCGGTGATCTGTCAGACGCGGATATGCTGGCGATGGAAGCCAGCTGCGCATCACGCAAGCCTTCCGATAACCCATTGAGGAAGGATGCTAAGTATCGTCGTGACAATAACGGTAAGGTTTATAACTACTGGTGTCCGCAGGACGGTACCGTCTCCCTGCAAAACATCCAGGGATTTGGCTGGCGGGGTATTCCCGATAAGTTAGCTGCTGGCATTCCTAACCTGCGTCAGCGTGTGTTCTGCCAGCACCGCTGGGTAGGGCGACTGGAGACGGAGCCGTTTAAGATGGCACCGGAGCGAAAGGGGGATTTCAGTACCACGCCGGTGATGAATGCGGGATATTCGTACAGCGATGTGGTGATTAACGGCGAAGAACTGCCGGAGCCATTTATTTTCAAACTCATGGGGCAGGATAACCATCCGGATAACGATCCGAAGACCAGTGATAAACCGTACACCGCGTATATCGATCCGAACAGCCCGGATGCCTACATTTCCTATTCAGCTAAAGCCAGTGCCATTTCGCGCACGGCATCGGCTACCTATGCGCTTGATAACTATCAGCGTATCAGCTGGCAACCGGGTCATGTATTAACGCCGAATGAGCTGCAGGTGGAAAGTTTTGACCGGGGGCATGAAGTTATTCGCGGTGAAGTGACGGGAACGAGAGATTTTTCTCAGCTGACGCTGACCTGGCTTAAATCCCGTGACGAACTTGAAAAGGAGTGGCAGAACACCGATCCGGTAGGCTACAGCCAGCACTCTTCTATCGTCGCCAGTGAATTTGCACCGTCGCACGCGATGGCGTTCGACCTGGCTATCGGTCAGTGCAAGTCCTTTGACTATCAGGCGGGTAAGTTCTGGGAAGGCTTGTTACACCGCGCAGACTGGCGAGACCCGCAGAATGGGTTCAAGTCAGCTGTAGATTATTACAGAACCGGAAAGTTGAATGATGAAACAACAAAATGGTTTATGAATAAACCTGAAGATGTTCTGCCTAAAGGTGAGTTCGGCGTGGAAAACCAGTTTAACAATGCCACGTCGGTTAAGCCATCCCGTGATCTGGCAACAGGGAATCAGGAAGTGGCAAATCTACAATGGGATATGCCTAAGCCAAAATCTGACAGCGACCTGGGAATAGCGAAACAAAAATCGTGGTGGGAATCGTGACAGGGAGACAAGCATGAAGATAGAACGTACAGCAGGTATTGCCCTGGTGTCAGTGCTGGTGGCCGCAGGTTGCAAGGCTTCAGAGCCGCCAACGCAGGTAGTGTACCGGTTCGATGACCATCGTTATCTGGAGCTGAAGGGCTGGGACTGCGAGGGTGAACTCTGGTACACGGATACACTGCGGGGTATCCACACGGAGCCTGTCAGCCAGTTTTACCGGATATTTACCAAAAAATATGTCCATCCATCTGAGAAATATATTGCAATAACTGGTTGGGGTGTTGGTGGATTTAGGGTTTCGAAAGATTATGGGCAGACCTGGCAAATTGCACAGTTTTCCCCTAGTGAAAATGATCTTAATCGAATGAATGCCCCACAGCAGGAAGATGTTCTTTCCTTCACGGTCGTCAACGATCAGGGTTTTTTGCAGACCAAACATCGACTGTATATGTCGTCCAAACCGTTTGACGACCCGCGCCTTGCCGCTGGTGGTCCTGGGATTGAATATACCGTTGACGACGGAACTGGGCAAAAGGTAAGCGGGAAAGTGGAACCTCGTTCACCTGGCTGGCCTTGGGGAATGGTGTATATGACCAAACAAGGTTTAGAAGGCTCTACTGAGCAACTTAAAACGAATTGGCAGAATCAACCCGATAAGGTTCCGGAAGTGAAGGGATACACCGGCTGGGACCATATGCGCTGTGATATGGATGCGGGGCGTTAAAAGATGAAAGGACTTTATTCAGTGCTGACCGCGCTGCTGGTGGCCGGTTGCCAGGCTTCAGAACCACCGACGCAGGTAGTGTACCGGTTCGATGGCCATCGTTATCTGGAGTTGAAGGGCTGGGACTGTGAAGGTGAACTCTGGTTCACCGATACACAACGGGGTATTCACTCTGAGCCTGTCAGGCAGTTTTACCGGATTTACACCAAAAAATTTATTCATCCTTCTGAACGTTATATTGCTATTCCTACATGGGATTCTCCAGGGGCTATGGTTTCGAAAGATTATGGGCAAACCTGGTATCCTTCGGCGTTTGCTCCCAGAGAAAACGAGCCTAACGGTGATTCTTCGCCTCCTTACGACGATATTATTTCCTTCACTGTCGTCAACGATCAGGGTTTTTTGCAGACCAAACACCGACTATATATGTCGTCCAAGCCGTTTGATGATCCTCGTCTCGCTACGGGTGGACCCGGCATTACTTACAAGCTACAGGACGGGACTGTGCAAGTTCTGGAACCCCGTTCACCTGGTCCAGCCTGGGGGCTGGACTACATAACTAAACAAGGTCTGAAAGAGGATATAGCCCAGTTTAAGGCTAACTATCAGGGCTTACCCGATAAAGTACCGGAAGTGAAAGATTATACCGGCTGGGACCATATGCAATGCAATATGGATGCAGGGAGATAGCCATGAAAGGACTTTTTTCAGTGCTGACCGCGCTGCTGCTGGTGGCCGGTTGCAAGGCTTCAGAGCCGCCGACGCAGGTGGTTTATCGGTTTGACGATCACCGTTATCTGGAGCTGAAGGGCTGGGACTGTGAGGGCGAGCTCTGGTATACGGATACACTGCGGGGTATCCACACGGAGCCTGTCAGCCAGTTTTACCGGATATTTACCAAAAAATATGTCCATCCATCTGAGAAATATATTGCAATAACTGGTTGGGGTGTTGGTGGATTTAGGGTTTCGAAAGATTATGGGCAGACCTGGCAAATTGCACAGTTTTCCCCTGGTGAAAATGATCTTAATGGAATGAATGCCCCACAGCAGGAAGATGTTCTTTCCTTCACAGTGGTCAATGATCAGGGTTTTTTGCAGACCAAACATCGACTGTATATGTCGTCCAAACCGTTTGATGACCCGCGCATTCAGCCCGGTGGTCCTGGGATTGAATACACCGTGGATGACGGAATGGGAGGTAAGGTAAATGGAAAACTGGAGCCAAGTAATGCTGGCCCAGCTTGGGGGCTGGATTACATCACCAAACAAGGTCTGAAAGAAGATACAGCGCAGTTTAAGGCTAACTATCAGGGCTTACCCGATAAAGTACCGGAAGTGAAAGATTATACCGGCTGGGACCATATGCGCTGCGATATGGACGCAGGAAGGAAAGGAAACTGATGAACGGCGTAATTCGACTGAATGACCCGCTGGTGAGCGGCGGGAAGGTAATTAAGGCGTCAGGCGCGCAGTTTATGGGCATGCCTGTCGCGCTGAAAGGGGATGAGGTGATGTGTCCCGAACACAAGGGGACGTTCCCCATTAAAGAGAGCCATCCGACATGGACGATGAACGGCCGGGGCGTGGTCGTGGATGGCTGTAAAGCGGCGTGCGGCTGTGTTATTCGCACCACACTCCCCACTGCGGGGGCTGTGTGATGAACTGGTGGCTTTACCCTAAGCAGAACGAATTTAAACATGACTTTCCCACTATTGGTGTGTGTGTCGTCTATGTGCTCGTGGTGATTGTTTGTACTGGTATTCGGGCTGTCACCTGGCCGGGTAATAAACATGTAGATTCAGGTTTTCTTGTTGATGCCGTGGTAATACCTGTCGCTGTAGTAACCTTTTTAGTACAGGCGTTCTGTATTGCGTATAACGCGCACAGACACTACATAGAAACGCGGTTATTGATTGCGGCACGGCAGGAATACAAGGTTGTCAGCTATGCCAGGCGTAACATCATCCTGGCTGGCTGGTCGATACTGACCCCGCCAAAGGCAACAAAGGAGCTGGCGCTGAACATGTTGAAACTGGAGGGGGAGTTTCCGCTGGCCGCCAAAATGCCGTTGAAGATTGACCTGGATAAATCATTCGATTTCACGCGAGCCGGGCAGGCAATTATCTACCTCCTGGCGCCGATGATGGAAAAACTCTCCCGGTACAGGCAGATTGAAGCGCTTGTATGGGTGCGAGGTGGGGATGAATCCTGTAGCGATGAACTCCGGCGTGTGCTTGAACGTTCCGGGATTTCAACCAAAAAAATCACATTTTTGCCTGAATGCCCGGACTATACGTTAGTCACAGAGTGGATAAAACAGGCGAACGGCTACGTTGTTGAACGCCTGCTTATCTGTGTAGATTTGCATTCTGAAGAAGGGGAATGCAAGTGGATGGAGAATGCTACCGCGCTTCTCCTGACGAATTACTACGTTAAAACGGAAGGAGAAAAACCTGTTTATCTTTATCAACCGATGACGGGGGTTATTGACGTAGAAAGTGCAGTACCTGTTTATCTGCGTGCGGAGGCTGTCAGTAAACCCAAACAGATCTGGTATACCGGTTTATCGCGCACAGAGAAGTATCCGCTGCTGGAAGTGCTGGACGAAAAAAAAGTCGTACCGGATCGGCTGGAGCTTGAAATGTCGCTCGGTGAGCATTCTGCAGGGTATCCGTGGCTGGCGCTGGCGCTGGCATCAGATGCAGTAACGTACGCACAGGGGGACCAGTTTGTGGCGGCATCCGAACAGAAAAAGTTTTCTATTACGGCGGTATCCTCCAGATTAACCCATCAGCCCGATTATCCGGCGGAAAAAATGTACACTCCACCGTGGTCTTCAGCCGGGCTATCCGGAATGATGTTATTTTTCACTGTTATATTAACTATGTTTGGTTTCAGCGTTAACGAGGGTGAAGATATTTCTGGCGGGTTCCTGGTTATTCTGTTTGTAATATGTACTGGATTGTTTACGGCTGCAGGCGTATTTATTACCTGGCTACAGAGTGATAAAGCTTACCAGCACATGGGGCTGTAATGATGAATGAACTAATCGCTCTTATTTTACCTCATAAATCTGTATTTTATTATGATGATTTGGTCCTCGGTGTAATGCTTGCGTTAATGGTGGTGGATATTGATTTGTCTTTTGATTACAGGAACAAAAAGCACTGCTGTGCATATAATAAATTAAAATCATTGAAGGACTCTCCAGGAATCTACTACTTATATATGTCGATACGTATCCCTTCCCGACGGGAATGCTATATTAGTGTGCCGCTGAAAATTTTCACAGACTATCAGGCGTTTTTAATGATGTTGATTATGTATCCGGGATTTCCTGCCAGAAAAAAGAAAGCACCGACGATACGATCGTTCAGTGCTTTATGTGCCATCTAAATATCCGTTCAGGTTTAAGTCACGTGAGCCTTAAGTAAAGCAGACGTGCAGGGCGTTTTTCTTTCCAATTTACATCGATTGCTGGATAACATCGTGATGCCGGGTGACATCGGTCGGCATGCCTGACCGCGCTTCCATCGCGCGCTCCATCACCAGGCTATCGGTATTCGCATTCGTTTTGAAGCTCACCATCGTGGCATTCAGGTTAATGGGTAACGTCTGGGGATCGTCGCCGATATTTTTTGATAGCGGCTGGTGAATCTCAACCAGCCGCACGCCGCCTGGCTCTTCAGAGACCTTAATCGGCGTATTGATAATATTCACCTTCGTTCCCGGCGTAACGACGTTAAACAGCGTTTTGATATCGTCATCGCGCAGACGAATGCAGCCGGAGCTGACGCGCATGCCGATGCCAAAATCCGCGTTCGTACCGTGCAGCAGGTACACACCGCCATATGCGGCAAGGCGGATCGCGTGATGACCCATCGGGTTATCCGGGCCTGCCGGAACCACGGCAGGAAGATCGATGCCCTGGGCCTTATAGCGGGCGCGAATGTTGGCCGTCGGCGTCCAGGTTGGGTTGGCGCGTTTATCCGAGACGGTGGTGACCATCGTCGGCGTCAGCGTATCGCCGCCCAGTTGACCAATACCGATAGGGTAGACGGTAACCTCATTTTTACCCGGCGGGTAATAGTACAAACGCAACTCCGCCAGGTTGATCACGATCCCCTCGCGCGGGGCATCCGGCAGGATAGTCTGTAACGGAATCGTCAGTACGCTGCCCGCGCGCGGGACGTACGGATCGACGCCGGGGTTCGCCTGAAGCAGGGCCAGAAAACCGACGTTATATTTTTTGGCTATCGCTTCAAGAGAGCCACCATTGTTTTCAACCACATGAAAACGGTTTTCGCCCACCACCTTGCTGCCGGGCGGGGGAAGGGGCCAGGTGTTTGCCCGCGCAGGAAGCGCAACCGCGACGGTGGCTGCCAGCGCAAACAGGGTTATCCAGCGGGTAAAACGCGAAGAGGTCATCATCACCATAATCCATGTAAATGATAAGGTTATTGTTTTATAAGGGGTTAAAGATAATTATGGCGAATGGGTGTGTCGGGAAGATCGGGTGAAGTGCAAAGAGTTTGTAAATTGTCCCCCCGCCAGCACTGCGCTAACGGGGGGGAAGGGCGAGTTACGCGACAGCGTTCTCTTCCAGCTGACGCATAAAGTTACGCACCCAGTCCATGCGCGTTTTGCGCTCCGTCAGCTCCTGAGTAAATTTCAGTCGCGTCGGGCCATCAAGACGGAAGTGCTGCGGCTGTTTTTGCAGCAGGCCGATCAGCCACATCGGGTTGACGTGGTTCTTCTCGGCAAATTCAATGACGCCGCCTTTTTCGTTGCCCTCAAGCTTGCGAATGCCCAGCTTCTGCGCCTGCTGGCGCAGGCGCGCGATATCCAGCAGGTTACGCGCAGCATCTGGCAGCAGGCCGAAGCGGTCGATCAGCTCAACCTTAATTTCTTCCAGCTCGTTTTCCGTCTTCGCGCTGGCGATGCGCTTGTAGAACGACAGTCGGGTATTCACGTCCGGAATGAAATCATCCGGCAGCAGGGAAGGCATTCGCAGCTCGACCTCGGTCTGCTGGCTGGTCAAATCTTCCAGAGACGGCTCGCGCCCGGCCTTCAGGGCGTCCACCGCGTTTTCCAGCAGCTCCATATAGAGCGAGAAGCCGATGGTCTCCATGGAGCCGCTCTGGTCCTCACCCAGCAGTTCACCTGCGCCGCGGATCTCCAGATCGTGCGTGGCCAGCGCGAAGCCTGCGCCGAGGTCTTCCAGCGAGGCGATGGCTTCCAGGCGCTTTTGCGCGTCGGTGGTCATCGCTTTCGGATGCGGCGTCAGTAGCCAGGCGTAGGCCTGATGGTGCGAACGCCCGACACGGCCGCGCAGCTGGTGAAGCTGGGCCAGGCCGAAGTGATCCGCGCGTTCGATGATAATCGTGTTCGCCGTTGGAATGTCGATCCCGGTTTCGATGATGGTGGTACACACCAGCACGTTAAAGCGCTGGTGGTGGAAGTCGTTCATCACCCGCTCCAGCTCGCGTTCGCGCATCTGTCCGTGACCGATGGCAACACGCGCCTCCGGTACCAGTTCCGCCAGCCTGTCGGCGGCTTTCTGGATATTTTCGACATCGTTATACAGGTAATAGACCTGACCCCCGCGCAGCACTTCACGCAGAATGGCCTCACGCACCACCAGATTGTCGTACTCGCGGACAAAGGTTTTTACCGCCAGACGACGCGCCGGCGGCGTGGCGATAATCGACAGATCGCGCATGCCGCTCATCGCCATGTTCAGGGTTCGCGGGATCGGCGTGGCGGTCAGGGTCAGGATGTCGACGTCCGCGCGCATCGCTTTGATGCGCTCTTTATGACGCACCCCGAAGCGGTGCTCTTCGTCGACGATCAGCAGCCCCAGATCTTTCCACTTCACATCGCTTTGCAGCAGCTTGTGGGTACCGATCAGAATGTCAATTTTGCCTTCGCTTGCCTGCTCCAGGATCTGCGTCTGCTCTTTGGTGCTGCGAAAACGCGACAGCATCTCGATGCGTACCGGCCAGTTGGCGAAGCGGTCGCGGAAGTTGTCGAAGTGCTGCTGGGCGAGCAGGGTGGTCGGCACCAGCACTGCCACCTGCTTGTTGTTTTCAACCGCAAGGAAGGCGGCGCGCATCGCCACTTCGGTTTTACCGAAGCCGACGTCGCCGCAGACTAAGCGGTCCATTGCCAGCGGCTGGCACATGTCGCTCAGCACGGCATTAATGGCCTGGGCCTGATCCGGCGTAGTTTCAAACGGGAAGCTGTCGCAGAACAGCTGGTACTGTTCTTTGTCGTGCTTAAAGGCGAAGCCCTCTTTGGCCGCGCGCTGGGCGTAGATATCCAGCAGTTCGGCCGCCACGTCGCGCACTTTTTCCGCCGCTTTCTGGCGTGCACGCGCCCAGGCGTCGCCGCCCAGCTTGTGCAGCGGCGCATTTTCCTCCGCGCCGCCCGCATAGCGGCTGATCAGGTGCAGCGACGAGACCGGTACATAGAGTTTGGCGTCGTTGGCGTAGGTCAGCATCAGGTACTCACCTTTGATACCGCCCGCTTCCAGCGTGGTCATCCCCTGATAGCGGCCAACGCCGTGCTCCAGGTGAACAATCGGCTGGCCTGGATGTAGCTCGGCCAGGTTGCGGATCAGCGTGTCCGGGTTGATGGTCCGACGGCTGTCCTGACGGCGGCGCGCGACGCGCTCGCCCAGCAGGTCGCTTTCGCAAATCAGCGCCAGGTTGTTGAGCGTGTCGATGAACCCGTGCTCGGCGGCGCCGATCATCAGATATCGACCGTTTCCGGTCGCTTCGCTCAGGCGAAGAATGCGCTTCGGCGCCACCTTAATGCGTCCCAGCAGCTCACCCAAAGCTTCGCGGCGGCCTTCACTCTCAACGGAGAACACCACCGGGCCAGTAAAGGACTCCAGGAACTTGCGCAGATTATCCAGCGGCGATTTCTGCTGCGCCTGAACGGCCAGCTCCGGCAGCGTGCGGAAGGCGAGGTTGGTGTTGGCGGCCTTATCGGCAAGCGAATCGGTTTTCAGCTGCATGCGCGGCCAGCGCTTCAGCTCGGCGTTGAGTTCGTCGGTGCGCAGCCACAGCGCTTCCGGCGGCAGGAGCGGACGCATCGGGTCAACGCCCCGGTTTTCGAAGCGCGCGCGGGTTTCGCTTTCAAAGCGGCTGGCGCTGGCGTCGATATCGCCGGTGTTCACAATCAGGGTATTTGCCGGGAAGTAGCTGAACAGGGCGGGCAGCGGCTCGCTGAAGAACAGCGGCTGCCAGTATTCGATTCCGGCCGGGAGCGTACCTTTGCTGACCTGCTGATAGATATGTTCTGCATCACGCTTTACGTCGAACCTGTCGCGCCACTGGCTGCGGAACAGCTCGATGGCGGTTTTGTCCGTCGGGAACTCGTGGGCAGGCAGTAAATTGATGGATTCCACCTCTTCCAGCGTGCGCTGGGTGTCGGCATCGAACACGCGCAGGCTGTCGATTTCATCATCAAAGAAATCCAGACGATACGGCTGGTCGCTGCCCATCGGGTAAAGGTCGAGCAGCGCGCCGCGGGTGGCATATTCCCCGTGCTCCATGACCTGATCGACATGGCGATATCCGGCACCGTCAAGCTGGTCTCGCAGGGTGTCGCGAGACAGGCGCTGGCCTTTTTTCATCACCAGCGCGTGGCCGTGCAGATAGCTATGCGGGCAGACGCGCTGCATCAGGGTATTCACCGGCACAATCAGCACGCCGCGCTGCATGGTCGGGAGTTGATATAGCGTCGACAGGCGCGAGGAGATGATCTCCTGATGCGGGGAGAAACTGTCATACGGCAGCGTTTCCCAGTCGGCCAGGCTAAACACCAGGCTATCGGTGAACTGGCGGATTTCATCGTGCAGGCGCAGGGCGTTTTGCATATCCGGGGCAACCAGCACCACCGGGCCAGGGTGTCGCTCAGCGATTTCTGCCACCAGCGTGGCGCACGCCGCGCCCGTGAGTTCACCCAGCTGGCGCTGGTCGCCCGCTTTGACGGGCAAGGAATAACGATAGTGTTCAGGCATGGCTATGTCAGAGTCTCTTATGGATATACCAACAGTATTGGGGCATATCACTGATACGCAATGTCTTTATTATCCTCGATCGTTTTACATAAGCAAATTGTAACCGCACGGCAGGGCTAAACGCCCCCAAAACGGGGGCGGAGAGGGCGTTAGCGGGTGGCAGGTGACAGGCTCCGCGTAGACGGAGGAGAGAAGAAAAGGTCCCCGAACAGCGCGGTGGAAATTTTACGCACCCCAAGCCCGGCAAGGGTACAGATCAGCAGGCTGGCAAACGGGTAGATCAGAATTAAGCACAGCTCTGCCCATACCGGCCAGTAAGCGGCATTCATCTCGCCAATCAGGATCAGGCTGAAGGCCTCAATTAAGATGCGGTGGGTGGTATAGATCGCAATGGTGTTTGAGCCAATCACGTTCAGCAGGTTGTTGGGATGTACGGCATAACGCTGCTCAAGGCTGTAGAACAGCTTCATGATCAACACGATCGACAGCAGAGAAAGCAGGAGAGGAACGTTAGCAAACCACAGCACCACGGAGACGGCCGCGAAAGCGCCAGTAGCCAGCCAGGTGCGGCGCAGGTTGAAGCTTTTCATCCACGCCATCAGCTCGGCGCCATACCACGCCCCCAGGCTGTAGTAGATCATGTTGCGTACCACGCTGTTCATTCCCCACCACGGCAGCGGCAGGAAGTTGATCGCGATGCTCGCCAGCGCAAGCAGTCCGAGTACCGGCAGCTTCCAGCGGCTCAGCAGTTTACACAGCGTGAAGTAGACCACCAGAGCATACAGATACCACAGGCTGGTGCTGGCGGTGAGCATGCCTTTTATAAAGCCGGGGAGGGAATCGGCGTAGGCCGCGTTCGACGAGGTGGCAAGCTCGCGATCGGGCGCCAGCCAGGCGTTCAGGTGGGTCAGCGCCTGCCATTGCAGGATCCCCCACAGCGCCAGAACCCAGACAATACTCCAGATCCGCTTGTCGAGGCTGGTGCGCCAGTCTACCTCATCAATATAACGACGGATCAGATAGCCGGAGATAAAGAAGAAAACCGGCATCCGGAACGGGGCGAGATAGAGGTTAAAATAGACCCAGCATTTGGCGAGGAGACCGGAGAGCGGATGCTGTAGCCCGCTGAGATGAGGATAAAAGGTGATAACCGAGTGGTAAATCACCACCAGACAGATGCACAGCCCTTTTATCTGGTTTATCCATAATGCTTTTTGCTTCATTGTTCGCAACTACCTTATTGCCATAGACGAACGAGCAATTGTTGTTAAACGAAACCGTGATGTAATGGGTAACAGTCTGTATCAGGAGGTTTTTCGGAAAAGGTGGAGGTTGCGAGGCGCGGTTTCAGACATTAGTACCCTGATTTATCTGAATTTTTCGGAAAAATGATTACCAAAGCTTACGGTTTCAGTCATTTACCCTTAACGGATTCGCTTATATACTCGTGGGTCTGCTATCAGCAAACAGACGGACTTCATGTATCAACCTGTCGCACTCTTCATAGGCTTACGTTACATGCGTGGGCGCGCCGCGGACCGCTTCGGTCGCTTTGTCTCCTGGCTTTCGACTATTGGCATTACGCTCGGCGTGATGGCTCTGGTGACGGTGCTTTCCGTCATGAATGGCTTCGAGCGCGAGCTGCAAAACAACATCCTGGGGCTGATGCCGCAGGCCGTTCTCTCATCGAATAACGGTTCCGTTAACCCGCAACAGCTGCCGGAAAGCGCGGCGAAGTTACAGGGCGTCACGCGCGTTGCGCCCTTAACCACTGGCGATGTGGTGCTGCAAAGCGCCCGCAGCGTGGCGGTCGGCGTGATGCTGGGGATTGACCCGGCGCAAAAAGACCCGCTGACGCCGTTCCTGGTTAACGTGAAGCAAACCGATCTGGAAGCCGGAAAATACAACGTGATTCTGGGTGAGCAGCTTGCCGGGCAGCTTGGCGTCAACCGCGGCGATCAGCTGCGCGTGATGGTGCCGTCCGCCAGCCAGTTTACGCCAATGGGTCGCCTGCCGAGCCAGCGCCTGTTTAACGTGATTGGTACTTTTGCCGCCAACAGCGAAGTTGACGGCTATCAGATGCTGGTGAACATTCAGGATGCGTCACGCCTGATGCGCTACCCGGCGGGAAATATCACCGGCTGGCGCCTGTGGCTCGATCAGCCGCTGAAGGTCGATACCCTCAGCCAGCAAAAACTGCCGGACGGTACCAAATGGCAGGACTGGCGCGAGCGTAAAGGCGAGCTGTTCCAGGCCGTGCGCATGGAAAAAAACATGATGGGGCTGCTGCTGAGCCTGATCGTCGCCGTGGCTGCATTTAACATCATCACCTCGCTGGGCCTGATGGTGATGGAGAAGCAGGGCGAAGTCGCCATCCTGCAAACCCAGGGTTTGACGCCGCGCCAGATCATGGCGGTCTTTATGGTGCAGGGGGCCAGTGCAGGCATTATCGGCGCGCTGTTGGGCGCCGTGCTCGGCGCACTGCTTGCCAGCCAGCTTAATAATTTAATGCCGATCATCGGCGCGCTCCTTGACGGCGCGGCGCTGCCAGTGGCTATCGAGCCGCTGCAGGTGGTCGGAATTGCGCTGGCCGCGATGGCCATTGCGCTACTTTCTACGCTTTATCCTTCCTGGCGCGCTGCCGCCACTCAACCCGCTGAGGCTTTACGTTATGAATAAGATCCTGTTGCAATGCGACAACCTGTCCAAACGCTATCAGGAAGGCACTGTGCAGACTGACGTGCTGCACAATGTGAGCTTCAGCGTGGGCGAGGGCGAGATGATGGCGATTGTCGGCAGCTCCGGCTCGGGCAAAAGTACGCTGCTGCACCTGCTGGGCGGGCTGGACACGCCAACCAACGGCGACGTGATCTTCTCCGGTCAGCCGATGAGCAAAATGTCCTCTGCGGCGAAGGCCGAGCTGCGTAACCGCGAGCTGGGCTTTATCTACCAGTTCCACCACCTGCTGCCGGACTTTACGGCGCTGGAAAACGTGGCGATGCCGCTGCTGATTGGCAAAAAGAAACCGGCAGAAATTAACGCCCGCGCCAGCGATATGCTGAAAGCGGTAGGACTGGGCCACCGGGGAAATCACCGCCCGTCGGAGCTGTCCGGCGGCGAGCGCCAGCGCGTGGCGATTGCCCGCGCGCTGGTCAATAATCCGCGCCTGGTGCTGGCGGATGAACCGACCGGTAACCTGGACGCACGCAATGCGGACAGTATCTTCCAACTGCTGGGCGAGCTGAACGCCTCGCAGGGAACCGCGTTTCTGGTGGTGACTCACGACCTGCAGCTGGCAAAACGCATGGGTCGCCAGCTTGAGATGCGCGACGGCCATCTGAACGCGGAACTGACCCTGATGGGGGCAGAGTAATGGCGTCACCGTTATCGTTACTCATCGGGTTACGCTTTAGCCGCGGCCGCCGTCGCGGCGGTATGGTGTCGCTGATCTCCGTGATCTCCACCATCGGTATTGCGCTGGGCGTGGCGGTCCTGATTGTCGGCTTAAGCGCTATGAACGGCTTTGAGCGCGAGCTGAATAACCGCATTCTGGCGGTGGTGCCGCACGGGGAGATCGAGCCGGTTAACCAGCCGTGGGCCAACTGGAGCGATGCGCTCGCCAAAGTGGAAAAAGTGCCGGGCATTGCCGCGGCCGCGCCCTACATTAACTTTACCGGGCTGGTGGAGAGCGGGGTAAACCTGCGCGCCATTCAGGTGAAAGGGGTCAACCCGGCCCAGGAAGCGCGGCTCAGTGCGCTGCCGAAATATGTTCAGAACGGAGCGTGGGCGAACTTTAAGGCCGGCGAGCAGCAGATCATTATGGGTAAAGGCGTTGCCGATGCCCTGAAGGTGAAGCAGGGCGACTGGGTGTCAATCATGATCCCGAATGCCAGCGCCGATCACAAATTACAGCAGCCCAAGCGCGTGCGCCTGCACGTTACCGGTATTCTTCAGCTGAGCGGTCAGCTTGACCACAGCTTTGCGATGGTGCCGATGGAGGATGCACGCCAGTATCTCGACATGGGCGACAGCGTGACGGGCATTGCCATTAAGGTGAACGACGTCTTTAACGCCAACAAACTGGTGCGTGATGCCGGCAGCGTGACCAATAACTATGTCTACATCAAAAGCTGGATCGGCACTTACGGATATATGTACCGTGATATCCAGATGATCCGTGCGATCATGTATCTGGCGATGGTGCTGGTGATTGGCGTGGCGTGCTTTAATATCGTCTCGACGCTGGTAATGGCGGTTAAGGACAAGAGCGGCGACATCGCCGTGTTGCGTACCCTTGGGGCAAAAGACGGTCTTATTCGCGCCATCTTCGTCTGGTACGGTTTGCTGGCAGGGCTGTTCGGCAGCCTTTGCGGCGTGGTGATTGGCGTGGTGGTTTCTCTGCAGCTGACGCCGATTATCAACGGCATTGAAAAGCTTATTGGTCACCAGTTCCTGTCCGGTGACATCTATTTTATTGACTTCCTGCCGTCTGAACTGCACTGGCTGGACGTTTTTTATGTGCTGGTTACAGCACTTTTACTGAGTCTGCTGGCAAGCTGGTATCCGGCGCGTCGCGCAAGCCGAATTGATCCGGCGAGGGTATTAAGTGGCCAGTAATTACGTCATGGTGTAGCGGTCCTGAGGCCGCTATGTCAGAAAGAGGAATGCGTTATGTATTATGGATTTGATATTGGCGGCACCAAGATTGCGCTCGGCGTGTTTGATAAAGACCTCAAACTCCAGTGGGAAACCCGCGTTCCCACGCCGCGCGAAAGCTACGATGAATTTTTAACCGCCATTGCCGCGCTGGTAGCGCAGGCGGATGAACGATTTGGCGTGAAAGGCAGCGTCGGCATCGGTATTCCGGGGATGCCGGAAACCGATGATGGCACGCTGTATGCCACCAACGTGCCTGCCGCCAGCGGTAAACCGCTCCGCGCCGACCTCTCGGCCCTCCTAGAACGCGACGTGCGTTTAGATAACGATGCCAACTGCTTTGCCCTCTCTGAAGCCTGGGACGATGAATTCCGCCGCTATCCGCTGGTGATGGGGCTGATCCTCGGTACCGGCGTAGGCGGGGGGATTGTCATCAACGGCAAGCCGATTACCGGGCGCAGCTACATCACCGGGGAGTTTGGTCATATCCGTCTCCCGGTGGATGCGCTGGAGGTGGTAGGGCGTGATTTCCCGCTCACCCGCTGCGGCTGCGGCCAGCACGGCTGTATCGAGAACTCTCTCTCAGGACGCGGGTTTGCATGGCTTTACGAACACTTCTATCATCAGAAACTTGAGGCCCCTCAAATCATTACCCTGTGGGAGCAGGGGGATGCGCAGGCGCGTGAGCACGTCGAGCGCTATCTGGATCTGCTGGCGGTGTGCCTGGGAAATATTCTCACCATCGTCGACCCGGATCTGCTGGTGATCGGGGGAGGGCTGTCAAACTTTACTGCGATTACGGAACGGTTGTCCGGGCGTCTGCCCCGACATTTATTGCCGGTCGCCCGCGTGCCGCGCATTGAACGCGCGCGACACGGGGACGCGGGAGGCATGCGCGGAGCCGCATTCCTTCATCTCACCGATTAGTTTACGAGGTCTTTATGCTGTCGCGTCGCCAGGGTCGACTCAGCCGTTTTCGCAAAAACAAACGCCGCTTACGAGAGCGCTTGCGCCAGCGGATCTTTTTCAGAGACAGAATCATGCCAGAAGCGATGGATAAACCCAGAGTGGTGGTACTGACCGGGGCGGGGATCTCCGCCGAGTCAGGAATTCAAACCTTCCGTGCGGCAGACGGGCTGTGGGAAGAGCACCGCGTCGAGGACGTGGCGACGCCGGAAGGCTTTGCCCGCGATCCGGATCTCGTGCAGGCGTTTTACAACGCTCGCCGTCGGCAGCTTCAGCAGCCTGAGATTGCGCCGAACGCGGCGCATCTGGCGCTGGCGAAGCTGGAAGAGGCGCTCGGGGACCGCTTTCTGCTGGTGACGCAGAATATCGACAATCTGCACGAGCGGGCCGGTAACAAGAACATCATCCACATGCATGGCGAGCTGCTTAAAGTTCGCTGCGCCTGGAGCGGCCAGGTGCTGGACTGGAAAGAGGACGTGCTGCCAGAGGACAAGTGCCACTGCTGCCAGTTCCCGTCGCGCCTGCGTCCGCACGTGGTCTGGTTTGGCGAAATGCCGCTGGGGATGGATGAGATCTACAGCGCGCTGGCGATGGCGGACGTGTTTATCGCTATTGGCACATCAGGGCACGTTTACCCGGCGGCGGGGTTTGTTCACGAAGCGCGACTGCACGGGGCGCATACGGTGGAGCTCAATCTGGAGCCGAGCCAGGTGGGCAGCGAGTTTGAAGAGAAGCAATATGGCCTGGCGAGCGAGGTGGTGCCAGCGTTTGTAGATAAGCTTCTGAAGGGGCTGTAAGAGTAACGGGCGACGTTGCGTCGCCCGTTATGTATTGCATTAACGACCTGCTTTTAACTTCTGATAATACTCTTCGTAAAGGCGGCTCGCGTCGCCTACATCGTTCTGCCATTCTCCTTTGCTGATGGTTTCGGCATCCGGATAGAGTGACTTATCGTTAGCCACGTCAGGCTTCAGCAGCTTGCGGGCGGCCAGGTTTGGCGTCGGGTAGCCAATCGTCTCGGCTACCTGTTTCGCCACGTCCGGACGCAGCAGGAAATTAATCAGCTTCAGCGCACTGTCCACGTTCTTCGCGTTGGCCGGGATCGCGAGGCTATCCATCCAGAAGATCCCGCCTTCCTTCGGCCAGACCACCTCCAGCGGCGTCCCGGCCTGACGGGCAACATACGCAGAGCCGTTCCACACCATCCCCAGGTTTACTTCGCCTTCCATATACGGGTTTGCCGGGTTATCAGAGTTGAATGCCGCCACGTTAGGCATCAGCTTTTTCAGCTCGTTGTAAGCCGCGTCGATCTCTTTCGGATCGGTGGTGTTACCGGAATAGCCAAGCTTACGCAGCGCGATCTGGAACACTTCACGCGCGTCGTCGGTTAACAGCAGGCTGCCTTTGTATTCCGGTTTCCACAGATCGGCCCAGCCGGTGACCGTTTTCGGATCGATGGCCTCGCTGTTCACGCCAATCGCCGTCGCCCCCCAGATGTACGGAATGGAGTAGTCGTTATTCGGGTCGAACGGCTTGTTGAGCATCTCAGGATCGAGGTTTGAAAAATTAGTTAGCTTCGTTTTGTCGATCTTCTGGATCATGCCCTCTTTGCGCATTTTGTCGACAAAGTAGGTGGAAGGAACGACCAGATCGTAGGCGCCGTCCTTGTAGGTTTTGAGCTTGGCGTACATGGTTTCATTCGACTCGTAGGTCGAGTAGATCACCTTGATGCCCGTCTCCTTTGTGAACTGTTCCAGCAGGCCCGGCGGCACGTACTCGGTCCAGTTGTAGAAGTAAAGCGTTTTGCTGTCATCAGCGTGCGCGGCACCCATGCCAAGCACCAGCGCCGCAGCGGCGAGCATTTTTTTCATTTCATTGTCCCCTGAGATTTTGTTTTATCACGAGCCAGAACCTGGCTGGCGATCACCAGAACCAGCGAAAACAGCAGCAGAATGGTCGCCAGCGCGTTCACCTCCGGTGAGACGCCAACTTTTACCATCGAATAGATCTTCAACGGCAGAATTTCGTAGCTGGGCCCGGTCACGAAGGAGGAAACCACGACGTCATCCATCGACAGGGTAAAGCTGAGCAGCCATCCGGCGGCGACGGCAGGCATCGCCAGCGGCAGGATGATTTTGCGCAGGATGATCGTCTCGCTGGCACCCAGATCTTTCGCCGCTTCCAGCATGCGCACGTCGAACCCTTTCAGACGCGCGTAGACGGTGACCACCACAAACGGCAGGCAGAAGGTGATATGGGAAAACAGCAGCGACCAGAAGCCAAGCTGTACGCCCAGCAGCATAAACAGCACCAGCAGCGAAATCGCCATCACGATGTCCGGCGACATCATCACTACAAACAGCATGCCGCTGACGAACGGCTTGCCGCGAAAACGGTAGCGATACAGCGCTACGGCGGTCAGCGAGCCAATCAGCGTGGCAAAGGTGGCGGAGACGATCGCCATCGTCAGCGAGTGCTGTGCGGCCTGCAGCAGGCTGTCATTGTTCATCAGCAGGCTGTACCAGTTGGTGGTAAACCCCTGCCAGTTGATCCCGAACCGCGAGCTGTTAAACGAGTTCACGATCAAAATGATAATCGGGATATAAAGGTAAGCGTAAATGGCGGTCATAAAACCGCCGCGAAGCAGTCGACCGATCATTCGAGTTCCACCTTTTTATTCAGCAGGCGAGAAGCGCGCCAGTAGACCAGCAGCATCAGCCCCATCACCACCGTGAGCGTAATGCTGGTCGCGGAGCCGAACGGCCAGTCGCGGATGTTCAGGAACTGGCTCTTAATCACGTTGCCGATAAGCAGGTTTTTCGCCCCGCCCATCAGGTCAGAAACGTAGAACAGGCCCATCGCCGGGAGCATCACCAGCAGACAGCCCGCAATAATGCCGGGCATGGTCAGCGGAATGATAATGCGGATAAAGGTCTGCAGCTTGCTGGCCCCCAGATCTTTTGCCGCTTCCAGCAGCGGTTTATCGAGCTTCTCAATGCTGGAGTAGAGCGGCATCACCATAAACGGCAGCAGGATATAGACCAGGCCAATGATTACCGCACCTGGGGTAAACATGATGCGCACTGGCGTATCAATCACGCCCAGCCACAGCAGAAACGCGTTGAGGTAGCCTTTGGTGCTGAGGAAGATTTTCAGCCCGTAGATGCGAATCAGCGAGTTGGTCCAGAACGGCACAATCAGCAGAAACAGCAGCAGCGGGCGCACCTTTTGCGGCAGTCCCGCCAGGAACCATGCGAAAGGGTACCCCAGCAGCAGGCAGGCCACGGTGGCAATCAGCGCCATATTGAGCGAGTGCAACAGCACGTCGAAATAGAGCGGATCGAGCAGGCGCGCGTAGTTGTCCAGCGTAAAGACCAGCGAAACGAAGTTTGCATCGTCGCGGGTCAGGAAGCTGGTGGCGATGATCATCAGGTTGGGTAAAAAGACAAATAACACAAGCCAACCGACGATAGTGGCAATGACCACCTTCTGGAACTTACTTGTGTTCTTCATCAGCCAGCACAACCTCCCAGCTTTCTACCCAGTTGATAACCATTTTCTGGTCAAGAGAGTGGTCAAAGTCAGGATCGTCCTCGTTAAAGAATTCGCTGACCATCACCATTTTGCCGTTCTCCAGTTCCACAACGGACTCGAGGGTCATCCCTTTATAGTTACGTTCGCGAACGTAACCGATCAGACCTTCGACGTCGGCCGTGTCGTGGATCTCATCAACGCGGAGATCTTCCGGGCGCAGCAGGACATTGAGTTTTTGTCCTTTCTCGACGGCAAAGTTCACGGTGATAATGCAGTCGCGTCCCTCGACGTTCGCGCGAACGCGCTGTGCATCCAGACGCTCAATCACCGTGGCGTTGAAGATATTGATCTCGCCAATAAAGCTGGCGACAAACAGGTTTTTCGGCTCTTCGTAAATTTCACGCGGCGTACCGTCCTGCTCAATCTTACCGTCACGCATTACCACGATACGGTCTGACATGGTCAGCGCCTCTTCCTGATCGTGGGTGACAAAAACAAAGGTAATACCGAGCTTGCGCTGTAGCGCTTTCAGCTCGTTCTGCATCTGCTTGCGCAGCTTGTAATCCAGCGCGGAGAGGGATTCATCCAGCAGAAGCAGGCGCGGTTTATTGACGACCGCGCGGGCAATGGCCACGCGCTGCTGCTGACCGCCGGAGAGCTGGTGGGGCTTTCGCTGGGCAAACGTCTCCAGCTGAACCATGCGCAGGGCTTCGGTGACGCGCGGTTCGATCTCATTAGCCGGGGTTTTTTGCATCCGCAGGCCAAACGCCACGTTCTCAAACACGGTCATGTGCGGGAACAGGGCGTAGCTCTGAAAAACAGTATTGACGTGGCGATCTTCGGCAGGAACCTGGGTTATGTCCTGGTTCTCAAGATGGATGCGGCCATTATCAACGCTTTCCAGCCCGGCGATAAGGCGCAGTACGGTGGTTTTGCCGCAACCGGAAGGGCCAAGCAGCGTAAGAAACTCACCATCATTGATGGTCAGGTTGAGGTCGGAAATGACGTCTTTGCCATCAAAGCTTTTACGAATTCGTTCCAGTTGCACCAGCGGTGAACGAGAACGGGATTGTGTATTCAATTTTTGCGCTGTCCCATATAGACGCCTCAGGCAGCAGACTGAAGCGGGGTTTGTGTGTAACCACCTTGGTGACTCGTAATGAGGGCGGACATTCTACGGCAATCCCCCGTAATCGCCAATCCTTGTCACTGATTCATAAGCTACATTTATTAACGCATAAAGATATAAACGTAAAAAGTTCTCGTTTGCGGGATAAAAGTGACCTGACGCAATATTTGCGTTTTGATGCTTACTGATAATGTTGTCACAAAAAGTGAGGGTGACTGCATGGATAAATTACTTGAGCGTTTTTTACAGTATGTTTCGCTGGATACCCAATCTAAGCCGGGTGTCCGCCAGGTGCCAAGCACCGAAGGCCAGTGGAAGTTGTTAAACCTGCTTAAAGAGCAGCTTGAGGCCATGGGGCTGGTCAACGTCACGTTAAGCGAAAAAGGCACTGTGATGGGAACGCTGCCGGCGAATGTGCCGGGTGATATTCCGGCGATTGGCTTTATTTCTCATGTCGATACCTCACCTGATTTTAGCGGCAAACACGTGAACCCGCAGATCGTGGAAAACTACCGCGGCGGTGATATCGCGCTGGGGATTGGCGACGAAGTGCTCTCTCCGGTGATGTTCCCGGTGCTGCACCAGTTGCTCGGCCAGACGCTGATCACCACCGACGGCAAAACGCTGCTGGGGGCGGATGACAAGGCGGGCATCGCGGAAATCATGACGGCGCTGGCGGTGCTGAAAGGTAAAAACATCCCGCACGGGGACATCCGCGTTGCTTTTACCCCAGATGAAGAGGTAGGTAAGGGCGCGAAGCACTTCGACGTGGACGCTTTTAACGCGCAGTGGGCGTATACCGTCGACGGCGGTGGCGTGGGCGAGCTGGAGTATGAAAACTTCAACGCGGCGTCGGTGACCATAAAAATTGTCGGAAACAACGTTCACCCCGGGTCTGCCAAAGGGGTGATGGTGAACGCGCTGTCGCTGGCGTCGCGTATTCATGCGGAAGTCCCGGCGGAAGAGAGCCCTGAACAGACAGAGGGGTACGAGGGCTTTTATCACCTCACCAGCATCAAAGGCACCGTGGACAGCGCGCAGATGCACTACATCATCCGCGATTTTGACCGTAAAGCTTTTGAGGCGCGCAAGCGCAAAATGATGGAGATCGCCAAGAAGGTTGGGAAGGGATTGCATCCTGACTGCTATATTGAGCTGATCATTGAAGACAGCTATTACAATATGCGCGACAAGGTGATGGCCCATCCGCACATTCTGGATATCGCCCAGCAGGCGATGCGAGACTGCGATATTGAACCGGTCTTAAAACCGATTCGAGGCGGCACTGACGGCTCGCAGCTATCGTTTATGGGGCTACCGTGCCCGAACCTGTTTACCGGTGGCTATAACTATCACGGCAAGCATGAGTTTGTGACGCTGGAAGGGATGGAAAAGGCGGTGAAGGTGATTGTGCGGATAGCCGAGTTAACCGCGAAGCAGTAAGAAAAAGCCCGGTGGCGCAGCGCCACCGGGCATTGTCACAACTCAGTCCTCAAAGAACCAGTACCCGCTGTTGACCAGCGCGGCCAGCATCGCGAGGAAGGATGGGTCTTCCAGCGCGTCGCCAAAGGTTTCTGCAGTCAGTATCATGTGGCTGGCAATGGCTTCCAGTGCCGGGCGGTGCGGGGAGTCGAGCTTCTCACCGTTGACGAAGACCTCTTCACCAATGCGCAGCACGCGCAGTCCGCCCAAGCGCACCAGCTTGTCACCCTGCTGCAGCGCATCATAGATCTCATCTGCCTGATACGGCGGCTCCGGCGGTGCAACGTCCAGCTCGTGACGTGACTGGCTGATAAATTCGCCAAACCACTGCCTGAAATGTTCCGGCTCGTTGATCAGATCCAGCATCATGCCGCGCAGCTTATCCAGCTCTTCTGGCACGATGTCTGCCGGATGCTCGCGCTCAGGCACATCCGGATCGCTGTAGCGATAGCTTCCCAGCTCGCGCTGCAGGACGTAGTCGGCAAAGCCGCTGATCATCTCGCGGCCGCTCGGCGCGCGGAACCCGACAGAGTAGTTCAGCGAGTTCTCCAGGGAGTAACCTTCGTGAGGGAATCCTGGCGGAATGTAGAGAATATCGCCTGGCTCCAGCTCTTCGTCGATAATGCCTTCGAACGGATCCACCTGAAGCAGATCCGGGTGCGGGCAGTGCTGCTTCATCGGCACTTTTTCGCCCACGCGCCAGCGGCGGCGGCCCGTCCCCTGAATGATAAACACGTCGTACTGGTCCAGATGCGGACCCACGCCGCCGCCAGGTACGGAGAAGGAGATCATCAGATCGTCCATTCGCCAGTCGGGCAGGGCGCGGAACGGGCGCATTAGCGCGGCAGTCGGCTCGTGCCAGTGGTTAACCGCCTGCACCAGCAGCGACCAGTTGCTTTCGCCGAGATGATCGTAGCTTTCGAAAGGACCGTGGCTGACCTGCCATTTCCCGTCCTGGTGGCTGACCAGACGGCTGTCGACTTCGTTTTCCATGGCCAGACCGGCCAGCTCGTCAGGTGAGATAGGGTCGACAAAGTTGCTGAACCCGCGTTTCAGAACCACCGGGCGCTTTTGCCAGTAACGTTCAATAAACTCGGGCCAGTTAAGTGTTAAGTGATAATCCATATTTTTTTATCCGCAGGCTCTTACTGACTCGGATTATAACGGAAGCTCAGCCCCCCGGCTGCGAGATCCTCGCATTTTTCACATAACGGGTTAACTATCGTCCGATATGGGCTGCTGACGACCAAAAATCACTTCCATTCTGGCCCCGCCGAGCAAGCTTTCGCTGGTTTCGATTTTTCCGTCATACTGGTCGACAATCTCGCGGGCGACGGCTAAACCCACGCCCTGACCGGGGCGCAGCGTATCCGCTCGCTGACCGCGATCGAACACCACATCACGTTTATTAAGCGGGATCCCGGGGCCATCATCCTCAACGATAATGTGTAACTCGTTATCCGTCTGGCGCGCCGATACTTCAACAAACTCCAGGCAGTATTTACAGGCGTTATCCAGCAGGTTCCCCATCACTTCCATAAAGTCATTTTTTTCGCCTACAAAGCTAATTTCAGGCGAAATATCGAGGCTGATGTTCACCCCTTTACGCTGATACACCTTGTTAAGGGCGGACGTGAGATTATCCAGCAGCGGGGCCACCGGGTGCAGCTCGCGGCTCAGGAGCGCGCTGCCGGAACGCATGCTGGCGCGGTGCAGATAGTAGCCAATTTGCTGCGAGATTCGGCTGATTTGTTCCAGCATCACCGGCTCGGCATCGTCGACGCTCAGCCTTGAGCTGCGCATGGAACGCAGGGTGCTTTGCATTACTGCCAGCGGCGTTTTCAGGCTGTGGGTGAGGTCGGTCAGGGTCGTACGGTACTTATCATAGCGTTCACGCTCGCTTTTCAGCAGGCGATTGAGGTTACGCACCAGGCTGGTCAGCTCACGGGTGGTTTCCGGATTGAGCTTTTCACGATGATGTTCCTCAAGCTCGCGCACCTCTCGCGCCAGGGACTCAATAGGGCGCAAGCTCCACCACGCCGCCACCCAAAGCAGCGGGATCACCAGCAGCAGGTTTGCTGCCAGAACATAAACGAACCAGCCCCAGACCTTATAGGAACGTTTTAGCTCAACCGGAATGGTGTCGATCACCACAATGGTTAACTGCGGCATGTTCATGGTCGCCGGGTAGATATTGATCGCCACCGAGTGCGTCATTTCCGTCTCGGCATCGTCAGCCCGGATTTCATTGAGCTTTTGCTGCATCGAGCGATCTTCGCGAATCAGCGTGCTGGTGGTATTGAGATCGGCTTCTATCTCATGAAACCCGTTGGTTTTGAGCCACTCCGGACGAATGCTTTTCGCCAGCCACGGAATATCGCGTTGCGCCCAAAGCAACTTTCCCTTTTCATTGTAAATCAGGGCTAAAGTAGGACTCTGTTGATCAAGGTTCTCCGGCATTTCAACGGTGATGTGGTTGTCTTTCCATGTGGCCAGGGTATAAAACAGATTACTTTCGCCGCGTAACAGTCGAAAGGTCGTTTTATCGAAGCTGACGCTGTAGCCCACCAGGGCGACCAGACCGTAGGAGAGCGACAGCACCAGCACCACCGCGGCCGTTGCCAGTAAAAAACGAACCCGCAGCGAGAGGGGCAGAATGTGGCGCAAAATCCGTCTCATTTAGCGTAATTCGAACAGGTAGCCCTGGCCGCGGACGGTCGTAATCACGTCCTGCGGATACTGCGCCTGAATTTTCTTACGCAAACGGCCCATCAGCACGTCTATGGTGTGACTCTCGCGCAGCTCAGCGTCAGGGTAGAGCTGGAGCATTAAGGAGTCTTTGCTCACTACTTTTCCGCTGTTACGGATCAGCGTTTCCATAATGGTGTATTCGAACGCGGTGAGCTTGATCACTTCATCGTTAATCGAGAGCTCGCGACGGGAGAGATCCACCTGGAAAGGCGGAATGGAGATAACCTGTGAAGCCAGCCCGCTGTTGCGGCGTAACAGCGCCTGCATGCGCGCCGCCACTTCTTCAATGTGAAACGGTTTGGTGACGTAATCATCCGCACCGGCGCTGAGCACTTCAACTTTGTCCTGCCAGCCTTCGCGGGCGGTGAGAACCAGAACCGGCAGGGAAACGTCATGGCTGCGCCAGCGACGAATTAACGACAGGCCGTCTTCATCAGGCAGGCCTAAATCGACAATGGCGATGTCCGGCAGGTGTTCATTGAGATAATAATCGGCTTCTTTTGCATCTTCAGCATCATCCACCTGATGTCCCATCTCCTGAAGCTGAACCTTCAGGTGGTGGCGTAGCAATGCGTTATCCTCAACAACCAGTACGCGCATCATCTTTTCTCCCAGAATAAATAGTATGAATAGTTTAACGCTGATTATGTTGCTGTGGGGATAAACATTCAGTAAACCGGGGAAAAGCAACCCCCTTTCCGGGCGGAAAGGGGGGAAGGAACATTACTTCAGCTCATCAACCATGGTGATGGCGCGGCCAATGTAATTCGCCGGAGTCATGGCCTTCAGGCGGGTTTTCTCTTCTTCCGGCAGTGCCAGACCGTCGATAAACTGTTTCATGCCTTCGGCATCGACGCGTTTACCGCGTGTCAGCTCTTTCAGCTTCTCGTACGGTTTTTCGATACCGTAGCGGCGCATCACGGTCTGAATCGGCTCTGCCAATACTTCCCAGTTGTGATCCAGCTCGTCCAGAAGACGGTCACGGTTCACTTCGAGCTTGCTCACGCCCTTCAGGGTGGACTGATACGCGATCAGCGCGTAGCCAATGCCCACGCCCAGGTTACGCAGCACGGTGGAGTCGGTCAGGTCACGCTGCCAGCGGGATACCGGCAGCTTGCTCGCCATATGCTGCAGCACGGCATTCGCCAGGCCCAGGTTGCCTTCGGAGTTTTCGAAGTCGATTGGGTTCACTTTGTGCGGCATGGTGGAGGAGCCAATTTCCCCGGCGATGGTCTTCTGCTTGAAGTGGTTCAGCGCGATGTAGCCCCACACGTCGCGATCGAAGTCGATCAGGATGGTGTTGAAGCGCGCGATGCAGTCAAACAGCTCTGCAATGTAGTCGTGCGGCTCAATCTGGGTGGTGTACGGGTTCCACTGGATCCCCAGAGAGGTCACGAAATCTTCGCTGAACTGATGCCAGTCCACTTCCGGGTACGCGGCAATGTGGGCATTGTAGTTACCGACCGCGCCGTTGATTTTACCCAGAATTTCAACCTGCTCCAGCTGACGATACTGGCGCTCCATACGGTACGCCACGTTCGCCATCTCTTTACCCATCGTGGATGGGGTGGCTGGCTGGCCGTGAGTACGGGAAAGCAGCGGAATGTCACGGTATTCCACGGACAGCGCTTTCACCGCGTCGATGATTTTACGCCAGTAAGGCAGCACCACTTCTTTACGCGCGGTGGAGAGCATCAGCGCGTGAGACAGGTTATTGATATCTTCGGACGTACAGGCGAAGTGAATGAACTCGGATACCGCATGCAGGGCCGGGACGCTTTCCACTTTCTCTTTCAGGAAATACTCAACCGCTTTCACGTCGTGGTTGGTGGTGCGTTCAATGGTCTTAATGCGCGCGGCATCTTCTTCGCTAAACTCAGCAACGATTTTATCAAGGTAATCGTTTGCCTTTTCGTCAAAAGCAGGAACTTCCTTGATTGCTGCCTGGGCGGCCAGCTTCTGCAGCCAGCGTACTTCAACCTGAACACGGAACTTCAGCAAACCATATTCGCTGAAGATCCCGCGCAGCGCGCTGACTTTATCGCCGTAGCGTCCATCGACAGGGGATACGGCGGTCAGTGAGGATAATTCCATAATTCGCAACTCCGGGAGGTTAACAATGAGCAAGAATTTGTTTTGCCTGAGTGGTCAGGCGATTACGAGAAAACATTAGCTGCAGGCGGCCACCGCCAACCTGATGCCACAGCACGGCGGCGCGGATCCCAGCCAGCAGGGAAGCGCGAACCTTCGCCTGCACCTGCGGGCTTTGCAGTACGGCAGGGGATCCGGTGACCTGAATGCGCGGGCCCAGCGGGCTGATGACGTCAACGTAAATGCCCGCCATGGCGCTCAGCAGCGTTTCAGACTGCAGGTCAAAATGGTCGAGCTGACGCTGTAGCCCGGCGATGCGATCGCCCAGGGTATTGAGCGCGCCTTTCGCCGCGCTCAGCTTACGCTCAAGCACCATCAGGCTTAAGGTGTAGCGGGTCAGTTCCGCGTTTAACCCCTGACGGCTACTGGCGTTAAGCACGCCAAGCAGGGTTTCAAGACCGAGACGAAGATTGGTTTCGCTGCCGCCGAACACGCCCAGGGTTGAACCGGGGTTGAGGTCGATAACGCTGTTGAGCGAAACGTGCAGGGCATCAGCGTCACAGTGACCCTGATGCGCCAGCTGTTGCACCAGACGAGCAGACTGGCAAATTCCTGCCAGCGCCAGGGTGATGTCATAATAATTCTTCGCCACACGGTCTCCTTTATGTGTGCAATCGGTTAAACAGCGGGCAGCGGCAGGCGCTGTTCAATGATCCCGCCGCCCAGGCAGATTTCGCCGCTGTAGAAGACAGCAGACTGGCCCGGGGTAACGGCGGCGACCGGCTCGTCGAAACGGACGTCAATACGGTCGTCATCAAGCGCGGTGATGGTGCAAGGAATATCGGTCTGGCGGTAGCGCGTTTTCACCGTACAGCGCAGCGTGCCTTTCAGGGGCTCGCGATCGACCCAGTGCAACTGCTGTGCGATAAGGCCAACGGACATCAGACGCGGGTGGTCGTGACCCTGAGCCACCACCAGAATATTGTTTTCGACGTCTTTGTCGACCACGTACCACGGATCTTCGCTGCCTTCTTTCGTCCCACCAATACCCAGGCCTTTACGCTGGCCTAAGGTGTGGTACATCAGCCCCTGATGCTGACCAATCTCGTCGCCATCAACGGTGACAATTTTACCCGGCTGTGCAGGCAGGTAGCGGCCCAGGAAATCACGGAATTTGCGCTCGCCAATAAAGCAGATACCGGTGGAGTCTTTTTTCTTCGCGGTGATCAGGTCCAGCTCTTCGGCAATTTTACGCACTTCCGGCTTTTCCAGTTCGCCGACCGGGAACAGGCTTTGCGCAATCTGTTCATGGCTCAGCGTATAAAGGAAGTAGCTCTGGTCTTTATTGCCGTCGAGGCCGCGCAGCAGCTGGCTTTTGCCATTCACGTCCGCACGACGCACGTAGTGACCGGTCGCAATGTAGTCAGCGCCCAGATCTTCTGCGGCGAATTCCAGGAAAGCTTTAAATTTGATCTCTTTGTTGCACAGAATATCCGGGTTCGGGGTACGGCCCGCTTTGTACTCTTCCAGGAACAGTTCAAAGACGTTGTCCCAGTATTCTGCGGCAAAGTTAACGGTGTGCAGTTCAATGCCGAGCTTGTCGCATACGGCCTGCGCGTCGGCGAGATCCGCTGCGGCAGTGCAGTATTCCTCGCCATCGTCTTCCTCCCAGTTCTTCATGAACAGGCCCTCCACCTTATAGCCCTGTTGCTGCAACAGGTAGGCGGAAACGGAGGAATCGACACCGCCGGACATGCCGACGATCACTTTTTTCTGGCTGTTATCTGACATGGAATACTCACGACATTGAACTTCAAGGCGGCGTATTCTATCACGCCCCCCCACCGTTGACACCCTCTGTAAACGGCCAGTTAAATTCTCCGATGACACCCAGCGGCAGGCGTGCGCCTGACTGCCAGCAGCGGATGCTTTCCGCAACCAGCGGCGAGCGCAGGTTTGGCGCGTTCAGGATCTCCTCGGCGGTGACCCACAGGCAGCGATCGATATCGTCATCATGCGGTTCTGTGGCGCACGTTTCGCTAAGCTCAACGGCGAATAAAAAGCGCAGGAATGGGGTGCTGTCGGGCGCAATCCACTGGTGCATGCGAATGAAGTGCTGGGGCTCAGCGCGAATGCCGGTCTCTTCCCAGAGCTCGCGCTTCGCGGCCTGCAGCAACGTTTCATTGGCTTCAAGATGCCCGGCAGGCTGATTCCACAGCGCCCTGCCGTTGATGCTCTCTTCCACAACGAGGAATTTTCCCTGCGCGTGCACCACGCAGGCGACCGTAACATGAGGTTTAAACATCGTTTCTCCTTAAGGGGCAGCGTCGCACCATTCGCCGTTTGCCAGCGTATCCAGCGTGTAGCTGCCCATAGCGTAGCGAATCAGACGTAGGGTAGGGAAGCCGACGTGCGCGGTCATTCGTCTCACCTGGCGGTTGCGGCCTTCATACAGGGTGATTTTGAGCCAGCTTGTCGGGATGGATTTGCGCTCGCGAATGGGCGGGTTACGCGGCCACAGCCACTCCGGCTCATTCACGCGTTCAATACCGGCGGGCAGGGTGGGACCGTCGTTCAGCGTCACCCCGCTGCGCAGTTTCGCCAGCGTCTCTTCGTCCGGCTCGCCTTCAACCTGCACAAAGTAAATTTTGCCGGTGCGTTTGCCCGGTTGTGTAAGCTTTGCCTGTAGGGCGCCGTCGTTGGTTAGGACCAAAAGTCCTTCGCTGTCCCGGTCCAGGCGACCGGCGGCGTAGACGCCCTGAACAGGGATGTAATCCTTGAGCGTGCTGCGTCCGGCCTCATCGGTAAACTGCGGCAAAACATCGTAGGGTTTATTGAACAGAATAACCCGCTTTGGCTGGGTTTCTTGCGGTCGTCTGGCGGCTTGTCGTGAGCTGAATCGCTCAACCCGGTGTTTTGTAAAAGAAGTTTTCTTCATGGTATTTTCAGGCGTTATCAATTGCCGCATTATAGCCTAATAACGAAGACCTTTCATGGCGCAGGACAATCAGGTACTATCGAAGGGCTCATTACAATTTATTAACATAAGATCAGTAACAACCAGAAGCGCTCGAAGGAGAGGTTAATGGAAAGCAAAGTAGTTGTTCCGGCGGAAGGTAAAAAGATCACCCTGCAAAACGGCAAGATTAACGTTCCTCACAATCCGATTATTCCGTTCATCGAAGGCGACGGTATCGGTGTAGACGTTACCCCGGCAATGCTGAAAGTGGTTGATGCCGCTGTTGAGAAAGCCTACAAAGGCGAGCGTAAAATTTCCTGGATGGAAATTTACACCGGTGAGAAATCGACGCAAGTTTATGGCCAGGACGTCTGGCTGCCAGCGGAAACGCTGGACCTGATCCGCGACTACCGCGTTGCTATTAAAGGCCCACTGACCACTCCGGTCGGCGGCGGCATCCGTTCCCTGAACGTGGCGCTGCGTCAGGAGCTGGACCTGTACGTGTGTCTGCGTCCGGTTCGTTACTATCAGGGCACCCCAAGCCCGGTTAAGCACCCTGAACTGACCGACATGGTTATCTTCCGCGAAAACTCAGAAGACATCTACGCGGGTATCGAGTGGAAAGCGGACTCTGCTGATGCAGAAAAAGTGATTAAATTCCTGCGCGAAGAGATGGGCGTGAAGAAAATTCGCTTCCCTGAGCACTGCGGTATCGGCATTAAGCCGTGCTCTGAAGAAGGGACCAAGCGCCTGGTGCGTGCGGCCATCGAATACGCGATCACCAACGACCGTGATTCTGTGACCCTGGTTCACAAGGGCAACATCATGAAGTTCACCGAAGGCGCGTTCAAAGACTGGGGCTACCAGCTGGCGACCGAAGAGTTCGGCGGTGAGCTGATCGACGGCGGCCCGTGGCAGAAGATCAAGAACCCGAACACCGGCAAAGAGATCATCATTAAAGATGTGATCGCCGATGCGTTCCTGCAGCAGATCCTGCTGCGTCCTGCTGAATACGATGTGATCGCCTGTATGAACCTGAACGGTGACTACATCTCTGACGCCCTGGCGGCACAGGTTGGCGGTATCGGTATCGCCCCTGGCGCGAACATCGGCGACGAGTGCGCCCTGTTCGAAGCAACCCACGGCACTGCACCAAAATACGCAGGCCAGGACAAAGTGAACCCAGGCTCTATCATCCTCTCCGCAGAGATGATGCTGCGCCATATGGAATGGTTCGAAGCCGCAGACCTGATCGTCAAAGGTATGGAAGGCGCGATCAACGCGAAAACCGTAACTTACGATTTCGAACGTCTGATGGAAGGCGCTAAGCTGCTGAAATGCTCAGAGTTTGGCGACGCGATTATCGCGAACATGTAATCCAGATTCTGGGTTAAACAAGAGCGGGGGCCTGAGGGTTCCCGTTTTTTTTGCTTCTGCCTGCGGGAAATAACACGATGCTCGCTACTGTTCTTATCGCTGTCGTTGCATTCATCCATATCTACATTCTTGTGCTGGAAATGTTCCTGTGGAACACCAGAACAGGGCACAAGGCCTTTAATCTGCGTCCCGATTTTGCGCGCGACACCCGCGTGCTGGCCGCGAATCAGGGGCTGTATAATGGTTTTCTGGCTGCGGGTCTGCTCTGGAGCCTCTGGCTTGGTGAAAAGGGTATATCTGTGGCCATCTTCTTCCTGACCTGCGTGTTGATTGCCGGACTCTTTGGCGCAGCGACCGCCAGCCGAAAGATACTGTACGTTCAGGCCATACCTGCTCTTGCAGCCCTGCTTGCCCTGCTTATCTGACGCAACGCGTTGGTTAACCGTACGTCGTCGGATATACTTGTGGCTTCACCCTCAGAGATTAACGCTGTTATGAATAACGAAATCCCACTGAAGTATTATGACATCGTCGAAGAGTACGCGACGGAAGCCACAAAGCCCGTGAGTGAGTCAGAGCAGGACTCGCTGGCGCATTATTTCCAGCTGCTTCTCACGCGTTTGTCGAATAATGAGGAGATCGATGAGGAAGCTCAGCAGGAGATGGCGCGTGAAGCCGGGGTTCGTGCCGAACGTATTGATGATATTGCGAACTTTCTCAATCAGTGGGGAAACGAGTAACCTACCGCGCGATCCCAGCGAGTCGCTTCGCAAGCTCGCTTCGGGTGACGGATTTTGAGAAATACCATCCCTGAATCAGCGCCTCGGGGTATCTTTCAGCAATAAAGCGATACTGTATTTCGCTCTCTACGCCTTCGAAAACAAGCGTTTTATTCAGTTTTGCGAGGGCGTCGCTAAAGATGACAAAAATGTTCTGCTTGTAATGTTCACTGATGCCATCGACCAGCGACTTGTCGATTTTGATCTCATCATATTCAAGCAGCGAAAGCCTTGCCAGGTTTGAGTTTTGCACCCCGAAGTCATCAATGGATATTCTCACGCCAAGGTTTTTTAAATCCTTGCAGAAATCTTCCAGAATATTCCCCGTTGAAATGGCTTTTTCAGAAAGCTCGATTTTGATCAGAGAGAGCGGAATGTTATTAGCTAAACAGCTAAGGCGCAAAATGCTGATAAACTGTCCGTCTTCAATTTCCGTTCGGCCAACATTGAGCGAAACAACCAGATGATATTTAATAATAAGTGGCGCGATATCCGAAAGGGATTTTTGGAGAATATTAATATAGTAATTTTTATACAGACCAATTTTTTTGATTAATGGAATAAACAGTTCCGGGGAGACGTCACCGTATCTTGCATCACGCCATCTCGACAAGACCTCCACGCCTACAATTTTTTTATCCTCAATCCGAACAATGGGCTGGTAATGAACGCCGATGGTATTAGTGATAACAGCTTTGACCAGCGTCCGCTCCAGGGAGAACCGGTCCTCGTTGAGTCGAAAGAAAAAGAGCGTTATCGCAATCCAGATAAAACATAAAATGACCGCGAGAACGATAAATACAACGGGAGATAACGAGGCCAGTCCCGCGTTGTGATGCTTCACAATGACGCACAAATCCCATGTGGTGCTGCACCGGGTGAGGGTCAGGGTAAACAAGGAGGAATTCAGTTCGCTCTGTTGGTTTAATTCAGGCGTAGCCGAAAAAAACGTTCTGCTTAAGTCCCTGGTGGTGGTGCTCAGAGAATAGCTCTCCGTAACCGGGGTGAATTTATCGTAAGCATAGCGGGAGGTGAAGATAATGTGATTATTATAGATGGCCGCATTGCCGGTAAAAAAATCCTTTCTCGAAAATTGCGCGAGGAGAAATCCTCTGGGCGTTTCATGGAGCTCTTCAGGAAGCGGGACAGGATTAACGAGTTTACCCCAAAAAGCGGTACAGACTATTTTTCCCTTTTCAATAAAACCGACGTCAGCGACATAGCGGCTTTCGAGCTTGACCTGCCGGTAGCGATCGAGGCTGTCTCTGTCGCATCCCTGTGTGGTCAGGTTTTTGAGCGTCTGCGCCATGCTCTGGGTCAGACTTTCTGAATGCTGTAAAAGGGTTCGGGAAATCTCAAGCTGTTTGCTTTTCTGCTGGCTCCCGATAACTGCATTAACCGCAAAAAGAGACAGGAAGACCAGAAACGCTGAAACGATAGTAACGGCAATGATCTTTTTCATTTTCCAGATACCCTGTCCGCTCCCTCATCTCTCAAATCTTATCACAGGCAGTGCAAGCTACAAGCCTGATAATAACGGCAGCCGTTATGCTTAAGTGCAATTTGTTTTCCTCTTAACCTGAGCTTTGTTACAGTGACAAGAGTTGTCAGCCAGGGATGCCAGGCGTGATAAGGTGGAAAAGCTCGTGCATGTGAAAAATACTTTTTACACAACAACCATTACCGTCATCATTGTCTCATTGATTGTTTCATTGTCGCTTGCCGTCCAGATTGCCACGTCCCGACAGCAGTCAATTCAGCAAATCAATACCAGCGTTGCCAACCTGAGCCATACCCTTAACGTCTACACGGAAGGGATCATTCGCCAAAGTGAAATGTTGATTACCACCGTTTCCGACACAATCGAAATTTATGGTATGACCCCCCAACAGGCGATCAATATTCAGCGAATGATAAGCAATCAGGATAATCTTCTTACTCAGATTAATAATGTGGTTGTCTATGATGCGCATGGGGATATCTTCACTGCATTGCACAAAAATTTTGCGGGCCCCCATAATGGCACGGACAGGGCATTTTTTGTCTATCACAAGGAAAATAAAAGTCAGCAGATTTATATTGGTGAGCCGGTGATAAGCAGAACCAATGGTAAATGGGTTATTACTCTTAGCCGACGCCTTGAAACCCACACCGGTGCATTTAACGGTGTTGTGGTGGTGACGCTGGGTATCGAAAATTTTCTGGCACTTTATGGACAGATTAATATTGGTCACGCGGGCGTTATTGGTTTAACGACGCAAGCAGGCGTTTTACTGATTCGTTATCCCTTTAAAAATAACTATATCGGTACGATTTTTTCTGACTCACCTCTCTTCAGAAAATACCTCAAGGTACAAAATACAGGGATAGCCAGCTCTGTCTCCAGGTTTGATAAAATCGAACGCATTTATGCCTATGAGAAAAACAGGCGCTACGGACTGGTTACGACGGTAGCGGTAAGCATTGATGAAGCCCTTTCACCGTGGCGCAAGCAGGCGATTCAGCTTGCCGCACTTATTTTGGTGTTTACCGCGACGCTCATCGTGGCGTCCTGTTTCCTCTATTCCGACTTATCCAGAAAAGCACGGGATAACAAAGCGCTAAAGATTATTGCCTCAGAGGATGCGCTGACAGGGCTTTATAACAGGCGCATCTTTGATGAAAAAATCCTCTCGGAAATTGCGGCGTGTGCGGCAAAGGACGCGCCGGTTTCGCTGCTCCTTGTGGATGTGGACTACTTCAAAAAGTACAACGATAACTACGGTCATCCGGAAGGGGACAGATGCCTGGCGTTGCTGGGAAACTGCCTCAGGGAAAGTCTCACCCGCGACAACCAGATTGTGGCGCGCTATGGCGGGGAGGAGTTTGCGCTGATTTTGCCTGAAACGGATATCCAGGAGGCGCTCCGCCTTGCGCAGACGATTATTCGCTATGTTTTCTCTCAGCAAATTGAACACGCATTTAGCCCCTTCGGGCGGGTCACGGTAAGCGTAGGGGTCTCCAGTGCGCGTGCTGTCAATATCGCGGGTAGCCAGCAGAATATTATTAATGCTGCCGACCAGGCGCTCTATCAGGCAAAACGCGGCGGGCGCAACCGGCACGCTTTCGTTGGGGCTTGATCAAAAAAAAGCCCACTCATGAGTGGGCAAGAAATACTGGAAGCAATGTGAGCAATGTCGTACTGAATACCTGAGTGTTTTTCTCAACTATTCAGTGTTGAGAAAGATAATCTTTCTCAATAAAAGATGCAACCCCACAGTTCTTGTGGAAGGGCATGTTGATGAAGAAATGCGCAGACTCTCTCTGTGAGGCTTATCACAAATTTCCTTTCTCAGATCCTGTGCTATCCTTTTTGTGTCGTTGATTTAATGACAAAAACCATACAGAGAGGAAAGTTATGGGAATTTTATCCTGGATTATCTTTGGGCTTATTGCGGGTATTCTGGCGAAGTGGATCATGCCGGGCAAAGATGGCGGTGGGTTTATCGTCACCATAATACTGGGTATTGTCGGCGCGGTAGTCGGCGGTTGGATCAGTACGCTGTTCGGTTTTGGTAAAGTCGATGGCTTTAACTTCGGCAGTTTCGCGGTCGCGGTGATCGGCGCGCTGGTTGTGCTGTTTATCTACAGAAAGATCAAAAGCTAATACTGAAGCGTTAAAAAGGCTGCCATATGGCGGCCTTTTTACGTAACGGGTTTACCACCAGCCAAACTGCGTGCCGGCAAACGCCACGACGGCAACGATCAACATAATGAGGGTGGTTTTTCTCATTTATGCCCCCGGAGCAGCGTAACCACCGACAAAAAACCACGCCAGAAATACCACCGCCGTTATAAAAATAACGACCGGGAAGAGGATCCCTATTCTCATATCATCACCTGTTTCGGTTTTTATAACGCCGTAGAGTGTACGGGGTTAATCCATCGCGAGAAAGCCTGTTTTGCTTTTTCCTTTCTTATCCTGATACATGGCGATATCTGCGGCACGTAACGCACTGTCCGGATCGGTTACGCCGGGATCCACTTCGATAACGCCGAGGCTGGCGCCAGGATAAATGATGCTGATGCTACCCAGCCAGTATTCCCCCGCAATTCGGGCGCTGAGGCGCGTTCTGAGAAGGTGGATTTGCTCCTCATTCTCGACGTTGCTCAGAGTGGCCACCAGAAACTCATCGCCGCCCAGCCGGCCGATGATATCGTCCTGCTGTTTTTCTGCGGTCAAACGCTTGCCCACTTCAATCAGGAACTGGTCGCCTGCTTCATGCCCGTATCGATCGTTAATCAGTTTAAAATCATCCAGATCGATAAAGGCAATGATGGCGTTACGTTTCAGATGCCGCGCCAGCGAAAACAGGGTGGTCAGATCCTCAAAAATGGCGCGACGGTTGGGTAACCCTGTAAGAGCATCTGTGTAGGAGTGGGCGATAAGCGCCGCGTTGGCTTCACGGAGCTGGGTCACCAGAGACTCTTTCTGAATGTACTGACTAATCAACCCGGCGAAAAGTTTTAATATCTGTTCACCGCGTTCGCTGAGCGGTTTCTTTGCCGTACTGGTGGCGCAGAGCGTACCGTAAAGTGAGCCATCGGCAAGATGCACTGGGATGCTCATATATGTGGTGATGCCGAGCGCTTTAGCCGCTTCGCATTCTGGCCAACGCTCGGGCACATCGTTACTGAATAATGTGTCGCTATCCAGCGCGCGCTTACACAGCGTTTCATCCCATGGCACGCTTAACCCTTCCGGGATAGTCATCTGCTTGCTGTTTCGGGCATAGAGGATATGCTGCAGCCGGGCTGTTATATCCACCTTCGTCAGATACGTCGACTCCATGTCGGTGACGATTTCCAGCATCTCCAGCAGCTGACGAACGAGGCTTTCAAGGGATTGCTCGGTGGCAAGGGTTTCTGAAACGCGAGCGAGGATAAGATCCGACATGACGTAGAATGACTCCCAGGCAGAAGACGTCTGCATCTGCATGTTATGCTGAATTTTTAGGCTTCCGGCATAGTAAAACATGAATATAGAAAATTTAATATATGCAGAGGTAGGCAGCAGGCGGGAAAAAAAGCCCCGTTGTTGAGAACGGGGCAAAGACATCTTGATTACGGAATGATGTTCTCTGGTCAAAGTGAGAACATGCCAGACTGTAGCGTTGAAAAGTGCAGTTAGAATGGAGAAATCATGGAGAAAGCGGCGACAAGCCGTTACCCTTAGCCAATGATGATGTCAAAAGGATCAACAAGATGAGATTTCTGCTACTGGCGCTGGCGCTTCCCCTGGTTGCCTGCACCGCAAAAACAACCCCACCCGACGCCCCGAAACCGCCGCACGCCGTGGGCATGGCGAACCCGGCTTCCGTTTACTGTCTGGAAAAGGGCGGGGAACAGGTCCCGATTCAAAGTCCGCAGGGGGTCCGCACCGAGTGCAAGCTGCCCGGTGGCGAAGTGATCGACGAATGGACGCTCTATCGTCGCGATCATCCGCAACCTGCCAGGTGACAGAGGGACAGTAGCTGCGATACACTTCTCTTTAGGATTATTCTTAGCCAGTTTCTGGCTACCGTTACCGCGAGAGAAGTATGTTTCAGCTTAAACCGGGCAGCGTGGCGATGATCGTCGGTGCCCGCACGGCGTCAGGCCGTCGCAATATTGGTAAATCTGTGGAGCTATTTGGTCTCTGCCAACCCGGCCAGCGTTTCGTTAACCCGGTCAACGGCGTGATGACGCAGTTACCCGCAAGCGCGGACCGCGCGCTCTGGCTGGTGACGGGAGACGTCTACGCCTTTGACAATCAGCACGGCTTTGCGTTTGTTCGCGCCGAACACCTGATGCCGCTCACCCCGGACGAAGCTCCGCAAATTCAGGATGAGCTGACGGTCAGCTGATCACAGATGGCGCAGCCAGTCGGCTAAGACCAGAGCGTGATTCTGCTTCGTGTCCTTCGCGCCGTAGAGCAGGGTTACGGTCTGCTTTTTCGCCAGCGCCGCCAGACGCTCTCCTTCGTCCTTATGCTGCGCCAGCTCTTCCTTGTAGGCTTTAGCAAAGGCCGCGAAATCAATCGCTTCGCTATGAAAGTCCTTGCGTAACGCGCTGGACGGTGTGAGCGTTTTACACCATTCGTCATACGCGAGGTCCGTTTTTTTCACCCCGCGGGGCCAGAGCCTGTCCACCAGAACCCGATAGCCATCGTCCGGGCTCGCCTGTTCATAGACGCGTTTGCACTGAATCATAATTCCACCCTCCCAATTTAAGGTATTGTGATAATTGCAGAAGATCGGTAGTCTGAGGTTCCTTATGTTATCTGATAATACTCTGGCATAAGGAACCTTTCATGGAACACCTCCCGGTTAAAACGACGCTGCGCATTGCGCTGGTTGGCGATTACAATCCTGATGTTATTGCACACAAGGCGATCCCGCTGGCCATTGACGACGCCGCCGCGGTCCTTGACCTCACCGCCGATTACGACTGGCTTGCCACCACGGAATTAACCAGTTCTGAGGATCTGGTGGGCTACGATGCCATCTGGCTGGTTCCCGCAAGCCCCTATAAAAATACCGAGGCGGCCTTTATTGCCGCACGCTACGCGCGTGAAAACAGCATTCCGTTCCTGGGCACCTGCGGTGGGTTCCAGCATGCGTTAATTGAGTATGCCCGTAACGTGCTGGGCTGGAGCGACGCGGCACATGCTGAGACGGATACCGAAGGCACGATGGTGATTGCGCCGCTGACCTGCTCGCTGGTGGAGAAAACCGATGCCATTGAGCTGCGCAATAATACGTTGATCGCGAAGGCCTACGGAAAGCCGGAAATCGTAGAGGGTTATCACTGTAACTATGGCGTATCGGCGGCGTTTGCTCAGGAACTGGAGAGCGGTGATATGCGCGTGACGGGCTGGGACGAGCAGGGGGAAATTCGCGCTGCGGAGCTGGTGACCCATCCGTTCTTTGTGATCACCTTATTCCAGCACGAGCGTGCTGCGCTGGAAGGGCGTCCGGTGGTGCTGGTGCAGGCAATGCTGCGCGCGGCGCGCGGGTAAAAAAGGCAGACCCGATGGTCTGCCACCGTGTTTATCGGGGCGCGATTTCCCGGTCGCGCCCGGCAAGTACGCCGCAGATGGCCATGACGACAGCGGCCAGCGCGCAGGCGAGAAGTGGGATCCGCCAGTCTCCAGCCGAATCGTGAATTTTACCCATCAGCGGCGGACCGCAGGCGGCGAGCAGATAACCAATAGACTGTGCCATACCGGACAACGCTGCCGCCTGGTGTGCGGAGCTGGCGCGCAGGCCGATGAACGTCAGGCCGAGGATCATCGTTGCCCCGGTACCAAAGCCAAACACCAGCGTCCACATCACCGCCATCTCAGGCATAAACCACAAACCCGCCGCGCTAACCGCGCACATCAGCCCAACCGCTCCGGCGATGGTTCGCTGATCCTTCAGGCGCTGGAGGACGAGCGGAACGGCAAGCCCCGGCACGGCCGTGGCAAGCTGTAAAAGGCCGTGCACCGAGCCGGCCTGCGCTTCGCTGAAGCCGTGGCTGAGTAATATGGCCGGCAGCCAGCCGATGATGACGTAATAAATCAGCGAGTTAATCCCCAGAAAGAGCGTCACCTGCCAGGCGAGTGCCGAGCGCCAGATCGCGCGGTTATGCAGCGCGCCTGCGCCCGTTACCGTTGCGACGTGTTTCTGACGCCACTGCGGCAGCCAGAGCAGCAGTGCGACCAGCGGAAACGCCATCAGCATCAGCAGCGCGCCATGCCAGCCCGCATCACCCTGCGCCAGGGGAACAATCAGCGCCGAGCCTAACGCGGCAGAGATACCCATCGTCAGGGAATAGGCGCCGGTGAGTTTTGCCACCTGACCCGGAAAGTCACGCTTAATTAAGCCGGGCAGCAGCACATTCCCCAGCGCGATCCCGCAACCAATCACCGCCGTTCCGATGAAAAGCAGGGTAGCGGAAGGCAGGGAGCGAACCGCAATCCCGATGCAAATCAGCATCAGGGCGATAAACAGGCTGCGCTCCATGCCGATACGCCGGGCCACGCCTGCGGCGAGCGGGGAGACAAGAGCAAAGGCCAGCAGGGGCAGGGTGGTCAGCAGACCGGTTCGCGCCGTGCTTAAGCCATAATCAAGGCGAATGGTATCGAGCAGCGGCGCTGCGCCGGTAAAGGTGACGCGAAGCGTGGTGGCAATCATCAGGATGCCTGCAATCAACAGCGCGCCCTGTTTTCCTGAGGTGCGAAGAGCAGTAGTCATTGTGTTCTCATACGTTCAAGCGAGCGCACACAATACCGATTTTCTCAGCGGTTGAAATCAGGCTAAAATGACAGTTTATCGCTAATATCGGACAACCTGATGATTGGTCTGGGACTGGACGGCTACGATCCTGATAGCCAGCACGATGCGGCAGTCGCGTTTCGCATCCGTGTGGTGACGGAAGAACAATATATTCCGCAGCATCAACACCGTAAGGGGCAGCTGATTCTGGCCCTTGGCGGCGCGATCACCTGCGAAGTGGAAAATGCGATGCTGATGGTACCGCCCCAGTATGCCGTCTGGATCCCAGGCCAAATGCCGCACAGCAACAGGGCCACGCCGGGGGCGCAGCTCTGCTTTTTGTTTATTGAGCCTGGTGCCGCCAGCCTGCCCGACCGCTGCTGCACCCTGAAAATCTCTCCTCTGGTGCGGGAGCTGATTTTATCCCTGGCGGAGAAATCACGTGAACAGCTGCATCTTGCGGCCACATCGCGTCTGGTGGACGTCCTGTTTGACGAGTTGCCGCTCCAGCGCCAGGAGCATCTGCAGCTACCTGTCTCTCCCCATCCTAAAATCCGGCTGATGAGCGAGAAGATGGCGGAAGAGCCCGCCGCCTGGCAGACGCTGGCACAGTGGGCGAGCCATTTCGCGATGAGTGAACGCAACCTGGCGCGGCTGGTGGTCAAAGAGACCGGTTTAAGCTTTCGCCGCTGGCGTCACCAGCTTCAGCTGATCGTGGCGTTACAGCATTTGATTAGCGGGAAATCGGTGCAGCAGGTGGCACAGTCTCTGGGCTATGACTCAACCACAGCGTTTATCACCATGTTCAAAAAGGGGCTGGGCCAGACGCCGGCGCGTTACATGGCCAGCCTGACTATGACTTCCCGATAAACAGGGACACCAGCCCTGCCGCAATCAGCGGGCCTACCGGCACGCCGCGGAAGAGCGCCACGCCGAGTACAGTGCCCACCAGCAGGCCCGCCACCAGCGAGGGCTGGCTGCTCATCAGCGTAACGCCGCGTCCGCCCAGCCACGAAACAAAAATCCCCACCGCGATCGCCACCAGTGATTTCCAGTTCACAAACGAGTGCAGCAGCGTTGAGGCGGGAAGGGTGCCGCTGGCGATGGGAGCCATCACCCCGATGGTTAAAATGATGATCCCGATGGTGAGGCCTTGTTTTTCTATCCACGGGAAAAAGGTATTTAACGGAGTCACGCGCACAATAATCAGCACCAGAATCGAGATGGCGACGGTGGTGTTATGGCTGATAAAGCCGAGCGCGGCGAGCGCCAGAAGAATGAGCAGAGTCGGGTCAAACATGGGTGATCCTTGCCAGAATAATTATCCTGCTTACTGTACGCGCAAACGCGGCGGAGGACAGCGTTTAAAAGATTTTATCGCTGTCATTACCCTGTCATTTACGCGGATTAAAACGAAGGCAGGTATCGCAAAGGGATCGCCCTCATGAACGATCACATGTTTGTTGAAACGCTCATTATCTCCTCATCGTTTTTCGCTATTGTCGTGATTCTCGTCGCCTCCGTGCTGTTTCTGGAAAGAAGAGGCTAGCGCCGTCACGACGACGCCTTATGGAAGTTTACAAGCTCAGGACGGGCGATGCGCAGGTAATCCTGGGTGTCCATGATCACGGATTTCTCCAGTAAACCGGCGTTAAAGGCAATTTCGTCGAAACGCTCGAACAGCAGCGGGTCGGCCACCAGCGCCAAATCAGGATGGAAGCTAAAAGGCGGGATCGCGCCAAAAACGCAGGCGGTAAGGGTATCGACCTCGGCCGGGCTGGCGAGGGAGGCTTTAAGCCCGCCAAAATGGCTGGCAAGCTGGCTCAGATCGGCCTGCAGGTCGGCGGCCAGAATCGCCAGTACGTGTTTTTTAACGCCGTTGCCCTTCACCTTGCAGACCAGGGCTTTTGCCCCCTGGCGCAGATCGGTCCCGCGAATTTCACTCACCGCTTCGCATTTCCCCACCGCCTCGTGCTCCATGACGCGAAAACGCGCGCCCTGCTCGGTGAGTAAGGTAATCAGCTGATGGTGGGTACTTGTCCCCATAACGTCGTCAGTCATCATAATTTTCCCGGTGATAATCCAGTATGCAGCTTGCTACATTAGCACGGGATAAACGGGGTCGAAAGAAAACAGCCAGCGGATTCGCTGGCTGTTGGGTTATGCGTTGCTGGTAGCAGATTGCTTGTGGAACAGCTCCCTGAACACAGGATAAATATCATCCTGATCGCGGATATGCTGCATGGCAAAGTTATCGAACATGGACTGCAGATGTTCATATTCCCGCCACAGGGTCTGGTGGGCGCGACGGGTAATTTCGATATAGCTGTAGTAACGCACCACCGGCAGAATTTTCTTCGCCAGGATCTCGTGACACAGCGGTGAGTCGTCGGCCCAGTTGTCGCCATCCGACGCCTGCGCGGCATAAATGTTCCACTGCGCCGGGTCGTAACGCTCTTTCACTACTTCATCCATCAGCTTCAGGGCGCTTGATACGATGGTCCCCCCCGTCTCCTGGGAGTAGAAGAACTCATGTTCATCCACCTCTTTGGCCTGAGTGTGATGGCGGATATAGACCACTTCCACGTTCTTATAGGTTCTGCTCAGGAACAGGTAGAGCAGGATATAGAAACGCTTCGCCATATCCTTGGTGGCCTGGTCCATCGAGCCGGAGACGTCCATCAGACAGAACATGACCGCCTGGCTGGAGGGTTCAGGACGTTTTTCGTAGTTCTTGTAGCGCAGGTCGAAGGTATCGATAAACGGCACGCGGTCGATCTTCGCTCTTAGCTCGGCAATCTCTTTACGCAGGCGCTCCTCTTCCAGCAGCTGCGCCGGCTCCGTGTTTTCCACGACCTTCAGGCTGCTCTCCAGCTCGCGCAGTTCGCGACGTTTGCCTGCCGTCATGGCCGTGCGACGCGCCAGAGAATTCTGCAACGAACGCACAACGCTGATATTGGCGGGCACGCCGTTAGCGGTATAGCCCGCGCGATGGGTTTTATACTCGTTAAGCTGACGATGCTGATTCTTTTTCAGATTCGGCAGCGCAAGGTCCTCAAACAGCAGGTCGAGATATTCATCTTTCGAAATCTGGAAAACGAACTCATCCTGGCCTTCACCGTCCTGGCTGGCCTGCCCCTGACCGCTTCCTGAACCACCGCCGCCGCCCTGAGGGCGCTCAATCCTGTCGTTCTGAACGAAGTGGTCGTTACCTGGATGAACGCGATGGCGCAGGCCGCCGCGCCCCTGATGAAACATCGGTTCGCTGATGTCATCGGTAGGGATGGAGACAGACTCGCCGCTGTCGACGTCGGTCACCGAGCGTTTGTTGATGGCCTCGGAGATCGACTGTTTAATTTGCGCTTTATAACGGCGCAAGAAGCGCTGGCGGTTCACCGTGCTCTTGTTTTTGCCGTTAAGACGCCGGTCAATAAACCAGGTCATATACCCCCCGTACTGCATTTGCCAACTTGCGTTTTTGTTGGCCCGGCAGGCGCAGGCGCTACCGGGCACTTGTTTTAGGACGATTTACGCACGCGCAGATACCATTCGCAGAGCAGGCGAACCTGTTTGCGGGTGTAGCCTTTTTCCATCATACGGTCGACAAAATCGTCGTGTTTCTTCTGCTCGTCGGTTGAGGTTTTGGTGTTGAACGAGATCACCGGCAGCAGCTCTTCGGTATTGGAGAACATTTTCTTCTCAATAACCGTGCGCAGCTTCTCGTAGCTGGTCCAGTTCGGATTGCGCCCGTTATTATGCGCTCTGGCGCGCAGGACGAAGTTCACAATCTCATTACGGAAGTCTTTCGGGTTGCTGATCCCGGCAGGCTTCTCGATTTTCTCCAGCTCCGCGTTCAGGGATTCACGATCAAACAGCTGGCCGGTATCCGGGTCGCGGTACTCCTGATCCTGGATCCAGAAGTCAGCATAGGTGACATAGCGGTCGAAAATGTTCTGCCCGTATTCTGAATAGGATTCCAGATAGGCCGTCTGGATCTCTTTGCCAATGAACTCGGCGTATTTCGGGATCAGGTAGCCTTTCAGGAACTCAAGGTAGCGTTCAGCCTGCTCCTGCGGGAACTGCTCGCGCTCGATTTGCTGCTCCAGGACATAGAACAGATGAACCGGGTTGGCCGCCACTTCCGCGTGGTCGAAGTTAAAGACCCGGGAGAGGATCTTAAACGCGAAACGCGTGGAGAGGCCGTTCATCCCTTCATCAACCCCGGCGTAATCGCGGTATTCCTGGTACGATTTCGCTTTCGGGTCGGTATCTTTCAGGCTTTCACCGTCGTAGACGCGCATTTTCGAATAGATGCTGGAGTTTTCCGGCTCTTTCAGGCGCGACAGGATGGAGAAGCGCGAGAGCGTTTCCAGCGTGCCCGGAGCGCATGGCGCATGCACCAGCTCACTGTGGTTAAGCAGTTTTTCGTAAATTTTGATCTCTTCGGAGATCCGCAGGCAATAAGGCACCTTGACGATGTACACGCGGTCAAGGAAGGCCTCATTGTTTTTGTTATTACGGAAGGTTACCCATTCCGATTCGTTCGAGTGGGCGAGAATAATCCCGTTAAACGGCAGGGCGGAGATACCTTCCGTCCCGTTGTAGTTCCCTTCCTGGGTCGCCGTCAGCAGAGGATGCAGCACTTTGATCGGTGCTTTAAACATCTCGACGAATTCCATAATCCCCTGGTTGGCGCGGCACAGCGCACCAGAATAGCCATAGGCATCCGGGTCGTTTTGTGCGAAGTTTTCCAGCTTACGGATATCGACTTTACCCACCAGCGCTGAGATATCCTGGTTGTTCTCATCACCCGGTTCCGTTTTGGCGATAGCGATCTGCTCCAGGATGGATGGCCACACTTTCACGACGCGGAATTTGGTGATATCACCGCCAAATTCGTGCAGGCGTTTTGCCGCCCACGGCGACATAATGGTGCCGAGGTAGCGACGCGGGATGCCAAACTCTTTATCCAGAATTTGCGCATCTTCCTGCGGGTTAAACAGGCACAGCGGATGGTCGTTCACCGGGCTGCGTTCGCCGTTGGCGCTCAGCACGTAAATCGGTACGCGCTGCATCAGCGACTTCAGGCGTTCAGCCAGCGAGGATTTACCGCCGCCGACGGGGCCGAGTAAATAGAGGATCTGTTTCTTCTCTTCCAGACCCTGGGCGGCATGCTTCAGATAGGAGACAATCTGTTCAATGGCATCTTCCATACCATAGAACTCTTCGAACGCCGGATATCGGGCGACCACCCGATTCGAAAATAGACGGGAAAGCCGTGGCTCCAGGGCAGTATCAACCATGTTTGGCTCACCGATAGCCATCAATAGCCGTTCTGCCGCATTGGCATAGGCACTGCGATCTTGCCGACAAATGGTAAGAAACTCCTGCAGTGTGAACTCTTCGTCCTTGGCAGCTTCGTAGCGCTGGCGATAGTGATCGAATATATTCATGGCATGCCGTCCTTTCGTTTTTTAGCACAGGATAAGAGCCGTTCGTATGAGTAGTGGAGGCTCCCGGAAGAGAATCTCTCGCACCCCACTGCCAGAGCAGCAACCTGTGTGCCAGGTCAGACGCTAAGAACCGCAGGTGTTCAGGAAAACTCTTCTTAAATTTAAGCGTAGATGGCATTTGCCAAACTTGCATGCTGAGAAAAACTAATTTCAATGACATATCAATAACTCATCCAAAAATTTCCACCCTGGTTATAAGGCTTAAGCACGTTTTTCATTCAGCGGTCATATAAATGAAAGCGGGTTGTCATCTGAAAAGTTAAAAATAATGGGTTAATCAGACTGATTAGCAGGCAAAAAATTTTGGGATGTACGGGAATGGCGGTTACACTTCACCCGCTGATTATTTGACTACAGGAAAGAATGGATTGTGACCAAACTCAAACTTCTGGCATTGGGCATCCTTGCCGCGACCGCAGTTAGCACCGCTCAGGCGGAAAGTCAGTGGACGGTGGGTGCGGGCGTTGGCGTCATTAACAGCCCATACAAACAGTATGACCGCGATGTTTATCCTGTACCCGTTATCACCTATGAAGGCGATAACTTCTGGTTCCGCGGTCTCGGCGGCGGCTACTATCTGTGGAACGATACGGCCGATAAGCTTTCTATCATGGCCTACTACGATCCAACGCACTTCAAGCCGGGCGACAGCGACAGCCACGCGCTTCGCCAGCTCGACAAGCGCAAAAGCTCCATGATGGCCGGGCTTTCATACGTGCATAACACCCAGTATGGCTTCCTCCGTACGGCCCTGGCGGGTGATACGCTGGATAACAGCAACGGCTTTATCTGGGATCTGGCGTGGTTGTATCGCTATACCAACGGTGGGCTCACCCTGACGCCGGGTATCGGCGTGCAGTACAACAGTGAAAACTACAACGACTATTACTACGGCGTTTCTAAAAACGAGTCCCGCCGCAGTGGGCTGAAAAGCTACAGCGCCGATGATGGCTGGGATCCTTACCTGGAGCTGACCGCGAGCTATAACTTCCTCGGCGACTGGAGCGTCTACGGTACCGGCCGTTACGAGCGTCTGAGCGACGAAGTGAAGGATAGCCCGATGGTTGATAAGTCCTGGGCTGGCATCTTCTCGGTGGGTGTGACCTACAAGTTCTGATTGTGCATTATTGCGGTGCAATCATTGCATCAAAACGGGGCGCTTGCGCCCCGTTTGCTTTGGTGTGGTGCAGCGACCTTATCGCTTAACGATGCGAATTGTCTGCCCTAAACGAGACGGCTTTTCCTCGCTCGCTTTTTGCGGGGTCGTCACGCAGGCTGTTTCCACGCAGACGAACGTTTTGTAACCGTCATCAGGGATGTCGGCCATGCTGATGGAGAGTGCAGGCCCCGGGTTCCAGCCCACCACGTTGCTGTGATGGTGATGAACCACCTCAATGCCGCGGTTCAGAGCACCGTCGTGGATCACGCTGCACGCTTCCGGATGCAGATAGACGCGGTCAGTACGGTCAGGGAACGCCTGAACGCCGTCACTCAGCTTACCTTCCTTCGCGTTATCAACTTTGTCGATAAAGGTATCGCCCAGGCCGCTCACCTTCACTGCATTGATGTCACCCACGTTGAAGTAGGTATGCAGGGCAGAGGTGGTCTCGAACTCGCCGTGGGCTTCCAGCTCAATCTCGCAGCTTTGACCCAGTTTGAAGCGGGCATACAGGGTGAAATCATGCGGCCACAGGGCGCGGGTTTCATCATTAGCCTGCAGCTCAAAGGTCAGCACTGCGCCGTTGTCGTCTTCGTTATGCGCTTTCAGCGTCCATTGCTGGTTACGGGCGAAACCGTGAGAAGGCAAACCCGGCTGTGCGGACGGGCCAAACCACGGCCAGCAGATCGGTACGCCGCCGCGAATCGCATCCCCTTTTTTGAACGAGGTGGCGTCACTCAGCCACAGCGCTTCCGCTTCGCCTTCCGGTTTCCAGGAGAGCAGGTGTGCGCCGTTCAGCGCCACGGAGGCTTTAACGCGCGGGTGGTCAACGACGATAACGTCGGCACCGTCAATCTGACGGCGGGAGAGCACAGGGGTAAGTTGTTCGACTACCGGAAGTGCAAAAATTTTATTTATCATTAAGCAATCCTCTGTCTAAAAAACAATAAAAAAGGCGACCGAAGTCGCCTTTTTGGATCAAACACTCATCTCAACTTATTTGGAGATGTGAGCGATCAGGTCCAGTACTTTGTTAGAGTAGCCGGTTTCGTTGTCGTACCAGGAAACCAGTTTCACGAAGTTGTCGTTCAGTGCGATACCTGCTTTAGCATCGAACACGGAAGTGCACACTTCGCCGTTGAAATCGGTAGATACAACGTCGTCTTCGGTGTAACCCAGAACGCCTTTCATTGGGCCTTCGGAAGCAGCTTTGATTGCTTTCTTAATTTCTTCATAAGAAGCAGCTTTTTCCAGACGAACGGTCAGGTCAACAACGGATACGTTAGGAGTTGGAACGCGGAACGCCATACCAGTCAGTTTGCCATTCAGTTCTGGCAGTACTTTACCTACCGCTTTAGCAGCACCGGTAGAGGATGGGATGATGTTCTGAGCCGCGCCACGGCCGCCACGCCAGTCTTTGTGAGACGGGCCATCAACGGTTTTCTGAGTAGCGGTGGTCGCGTGAACGGTAGTCATCAGACCTTCGATGATGCCGAAGTTGTCGTTGATCACTTTAGCCAGCGGAGCCAGGCAGTTGGTGGTGCAGGATGCGTTAGAAACGATGTCCTGGCCAGCGTAAGTTTCGAAGTTTGCACCGCGAACGAACATTGGGGTGTTGTCTTTGGAAGGACCAGTCAGAACAACTTTCTTCGCACCCGCAGTGATGTGTTTACGTGCAGTTTCGTCGGTCAGGAAGATACCGGTTGCTTCAGCAACAACGTCAACACCGATTTCGTTCCATTTCAGGTTAGCTGGGTCTTTCTCAGCAGTAACGCGGATGGTTTTGCCGTTAACAACCAGGTGGCCGTCTTTCACTTCAACGGTGCCGTCGAAACGACCGTGAGTTGAGTCGTACTTCAGCATGTACGCCATGTATTCAGCGTCCAGGAGATCGTTGATACCAACGATTTCGATGTCAGAACGTTTCTGAGCAGCACGGAAAACAATACGGCCGATACGGCCAAAACCGTTGATACCTACTTTGATAGTCATATATTCCACCAGCTATTTGTTAGTGAATAAAAGGTTGCCTGTAAAATTACAAAAACCTTACGCAGCGTCAAGCGGAATCGTGTCAATCATTGCGACAAATCAATCCTGTGACTAACGTTTGTGCGACTGACTCGCCTCACTTTCCCTTTGAGCTTGCAACCACATGGGGGCTGCGCCCGGAATTTTAAAGTCCTCGCAGGATAAAAATGTGAACGTGATCACAATTGCCTGACCGCCTTTTCGCGACACATAAGTTTAGAACAAAAGTGCACGCAAGGGTGTTAATGTTTTGTTAGAATCCGGGTTAAAAGATGTCTGTTTCTACAGCGAGATGTAAGCATATGTCGAACCAACATAACCCCGACGATTTGAAAAAAAACCTCACCGAAATGCAGTTTTACGTGACCCAGAATCACGGCACGGAGCCGCCATTTACCGGGCGATTACTGCACAACAAGCGAGACGGTGTCTATCACTGTCTGGTCTGCGATGCCCCGCTGTTCAATTCACAAACGAAATACGACTCCGGCTGCGGCTGGCCGAGCTTTTACGAGCCGGTGAGCGATGAGGCAATCCGCTATCTGACCGACTCGTCGCACGGTATGGTGCGCACGGAAATTCGCTGCGGTAACTGCGACGCGCACCTGGGGCACGTCTTCCCGGACGGTCCTCAGCCAACGGGTGAGCGTTTCTGCGTGAATTCAGCCTCAATGAGCTTCACCGATGATGAAAACGGCGACCAGATTAAGGGTTGAAAAAACGATTCAGCAAATTATTCCTTTGAAAGGGAGAGATCGTGAATATTGAGGACATGATTAACGGGATGACCCCGGAAGTTTATCAGCGTCTGGTGACCGCCGTTGAGCTGGGAAAATGGCCGGACGGTGTGGCGCTCACGCCTGAGCAAAAAGAGAACAGTTTGCAGCTGGTGATGCTGTGGCAGGCGCGCAATAACACCGATGCGCAACACATGACTATCGACACTAACGGTCAGATGGTGATGAAGAGCAAGCGCGAGCTGAAGGAAGATTTTGGCATCACGCCGAAGCCGATTGCGACAATCAAAATGCAATAACGGTGCGGGTTGATGCTCTCACCAGGCCCTCTCTCTGTGGGAGAGGGACTGGTGTCTTACTACTTATGCGGGATCCCGAGCGACTCCGCCAGCTGTTTCGCTAACAGATTATTGTCGTCTGCTCCGTACTCCCAGAACATTGCCCCGGCGAGGCCTTTCTCTTTGATGTAGTCCGCCTTGATCGCGACAGAACGCGGATTCTCATACGAAATCGCAAACAGCGCGTTGCCATCGGCACCCTTTACCGAGAGCCACGGTACCTTCGCCTGGTCGTCCCAGTGCTCGGTAAAACGCTTCTGCGGATCGTTCAGCAGCTTCTTCACGATATCGTTGTACTTCACGTAGGTATCTTTGGTCAGGTCATAGCCGAGCGACTTAAACAGGGCGATCTCCTGCGGTCCAAAGTAGGGCTGTGTGACCGGATTTTTTTGCGCGTCCGGCTTGCTCCAGTCAATGCCCGGTTCAACCGCACGTTTCGGTACGCGGCCGTAAAAACCGATCCCGAGGTTCATCTGCTTCGGCTTAAGTCCGGCGGCCAGATAGTTGTTCACCACAAAATCTACGCTGTATTTGTCGGCGGCAGCCACCGTTGGCCAGGCGCTGGAGTCATTCAGGTTCGCGTTGAAGTACTGTGTCCCGTACGCCATGTCGTAGGTCATCAGGTTGATGTAGTCGAGGAGCGGGGCGATGGCTTTGACATCCACCCAGCTTTTCGGACTTTCCGCATTCGCGCCCACCGCAATGGTCACCAGCTTTTTCTGCCCGAACGCGTTGCGCATCTCTTTCAGCAGGGCGGTGAAGTTATCCCTGTCGGCTGGCTGGCTTGCAACCAGCCCCCACGCGCCGTTGACCGGATATTCCCAGTCGAGATCGATCCCGTCCAGACCGTATTTCTCAACAATTTCCTTCGCGGAGCGGATAAACACCGCGCGACTCTCCTGGGTTGCCGCTGCGCCAGAGAAGCCACGCGCCCCCCAGCCGCCAACGGAGAGCAGGACTTTCAGGTTCGGGTTTTGTTTACGCAAGGTCGGGATAAGGGCCAGATCGGACGCCACTTTTGGCGACAGCCAGATTTGATGCAGCTTCGCCGGATCTTTCAGCGCAGGGTTGGTCTCATCTTTCTCGTTGTTATAAACAAGCCCAAACGAGTAGTTCAGGTGGGTGATCTGACGAACGTCCAGTTTATTGATATCGCCACCCGGTCCGGCGGTGACGTCACCACCCCCGTTAAAGTAGCCCACGGACATCAGAGGTGCGGCGGAAGCAAGCGACGCGCAAAGCAAGGGTAATGCTGCCAGCAGGGGCAAACGTTTCATACAAGTTCCTCTTTGACTTAATAAAAATAACCACGCCACAGAAAAGGCGTGGCGAAAAAACAGCCTGAAGAGAATAGCATTGCCGCTTCGCTGAGGATGCGAGGGAGTTCACTTTATGGGGATTGGGGAGGGGTTTTGCCGGGTAAGCATCAGCGCCACCCGGCTTAAAAGGCTACGCCTGCGTTTCCAGCCAGTCTGCAAGCGTATACAGCGTGGCACCTTCGGCGGCCATATCCATAAACGCCTGGGCGCTGTCCTGTGGTTGGATGTTCACCCCACGACAGCCGTCGGTGATGACGCTAACGGTATAACCCAGCTGGAGGGCGTCCAGCACGGTAAACTTCACGCAGTAATCCGTCGCCAGACCCAGCACGATCAGCTCCGTGATTTCATGGTGACGTAACCACGCGTCCAGCGCCGTCTTCTGGCGATGCCCGTTATCGAAAAACGCGCTGTAGCTGTCGATAACCGGGTTTTCACCTTTATGGAACACCGCGTCGATGGCCTTCTGATTCAGGAGCGGGTGCAGCTCCGCTCCTTCGGTCTGCTGTACGCAGTGATCCGGCCAGAAGGTTTGCGCCAGACCGTCGAGTTCACCCTGGGTGAAAGGCTCAACGTTGTGCTGGCTGGCAAAGCTGCCGTGGTTCGCCGGGTGCCAGTCCTGGCTGGCGACAACCGCTTCACCGCGGGCTTTGCACCAGTCAATCAGGGTATTTGCCACGTCAACGGTGCTGTCACCTTCGGCGACGGCCAGCGCGCCGCCCGCGCAGAAATCATTTTGCAAATCGACCAGTAGCAGGGCGCGTTGCTTCATGAGAGCTCCTTATTCGTCCGGGGTCAGCTCGCCGCGAAGGTTTTGCATCATTGCGCGGCGAATGGACTGAATGTCCAGATCCTGACTCAGTAAATAGTGAAGTTTAGTCAGTGTCGCCTCAACGGTCATATCGAAGCCGCTGATCACCCCCGCGTGCGCCAGCGCGTTGCCAGTGGCATAACCGCCCATATTGACCTTGCCAGACATGCACTGGGTCAGGTTTACCACCACAATTCCGCGCTCGCTGGCTTCCTGAAGCTCCTTCAGAAATTCGCCGTTCTGCGGAGCGTTGCCGACGCCATAGGAACGGAGGATCAGCGCTTTCACCGGCTGGCGAAGGAAGTTGCGCACCACGTCCGCGGAGATGCCCGGATAAATGGTGACCACGCCAATCGGCTGCGGGGTAATCGGATGCACAATCAGCTCGCCGGCGGTGTTCGGTGCCGGAGGCGTTCCCAGACGACGGATATGAATACCCGCTTCCAGCAGCGGCTGCAGGTTAGGGGAGGCAAAGGCATCAAAACCGTCGGCATGGGCTTTGGTGGTGCGGTTGCCGCGATACAGGCGATTGTTAAAGAACAGCGACACTTCGTTGATCGGGTAATTCGCCGCCACGTACAGGGAGTTCAGCAGGTTGATCTGCCCGTCCGAGCGCAGCTCCGCCAGCGGTATTTGCGACCCGGTGACGATCACCGGCTTGCTCAGGTTCTCCAGCATGAAGGAGAGCGCCGAAGCGGTGAACGCCATGGTGTCGGTGCCGTGCAGGATCACGAAGCCGTCGTACTGGTCGTAATGGGCTTTAATGTCATCCGCGATGTGCTGCCAGTCTTCCGGCGTCATGTCGGAGGAGTCCATCAGCGGCTCGTATTCGTGGATGGTGAAGTCAGGCATTTCCGGACGGTGGAATTCAGGCATCAGCGCAAGCTGACGCTGCAGATGGCCGGAGACGGGGATATAGCCATTTTCAGAGCGCTGCATACCGATGGTACCGCCAGTGTAGGCTACATAAATCGATTTCTTCTGCATGGTAGTGAGTTCTTGTTCTTCAAAAGAAAAAAATCCCCTCTTCACGGGAAGAGGGGACGGTTTTTAACGGACGTTCGCGCAGGTCAGGCAAAACGCGTAACGACTTTGTGGATCGTTAAAGGCCGCGAGCTTATCGCTTTCCGCCTTCATCGCTTTCGCAGCCGTGGTCACCGGGGCCGGCAGGTACGCCTGCAGCGCCTCCGGCAGCATGGCGCGTACGGAGACGGACATGCTGTCCATCACCATATCGAAGAACGACGGTTCGTCCTGATAATACTCAACGTGCCACTGCTTGAGCTTCGCCAGTTCGGCGGCTTTCTTCACCGCGTCGTCGAAGTCGCCCAGGCTGTCGACCAGACCGTTACTCTTCGCATCCTGTCCGGTCCAGACGTGGCCCTGAGCAATCTGGTCGATCTGTTCCGGCGTCTTTTTACGCGAGTCGGCAACCAGCGTGATAAAGCGTTTATAGCCGTTCTCAATGCTCAGCTGCATCATCTCTGAAACTTCCGGCGGCAGAGATTTGGTCATCGACACATCCGCCAGCGGCGACGTGGAAACGCCATCGGTATGCACGCCCAGATAATCCAGGCTGTTTTCCACGGTGTTAATCACCCCGAAGATGCCAATCGAGCCGGTCAGCGTGCTTGGGTTCGCCACAATATAGTTGGCAGGCGTGGAGATCCAGTACCCACCAGACGCGGCCATGCCGCCCATGGATACGACGATCGGCTTGCCAGCGGCACGCGCTGCGGCCAGCTCGGCGCGGATCACTTCGGAAGCGCTAACGCTGCCGCCAGGGCTGTTCACCCGCAGGACAATCGCTTTCACTTTCGGGTCAAGGCGTGCATCACGAATTTGCGACGCGGTAGTATCACCCCCGACGTTCCCCGGTGTTTCCTGACCGTCCATGATAGCGCCGTTAGCAAACACCACGGCTACGCTGTCGCCGCTGTCGTCCGGCTTTTTCGCAGCATAGTCATACATGCTGATGGCGCTGTAGTTTTTGTCCTCTTTGCTCCAGCCAAACTGTTTGGTCAGGGCTTTTTCGATATCTGCACTGGTGCCCAGCGCGTCAACCAGCTTGTTGTCGAGCGCATATTTCGCGGTATCACCGTCGACCTTGCGCAGTCCATCCAGCACGCCGCGAGCGCCAGGGAACACCTGCTCAGCGGTAATTTGACGGTTAGCGGCAACGGTACCCAGATAGTTCTGCCACAGCTCGCCAATCCAGCGGCTGTCCGCTTCACGGGCGGCAGGGGACATATCGTCGCGGATAAACGGCTCCACGGCAGATTTATAGGTGCCGACGCGGAAGACGTGGGTGGTGACCTTCAGCTTGTCGAGCAGCGATTTGTAGTACAGGCCGTTGGTGGCAAAACCGTGCAGATCGACCGTACCCTGCGGCGAAAGCCAGATCTTATTGGCGAAGCTTGCCAGATAATATTGCCCCTGGCTGTAGCTGTCGCCCACGGCAATCACCGGCTTGCCGCTGTCGCGGAACTCGCGCAGCGCTTTACCGATGTACTGCATAGAAGGCTGGTCGCCGCCGGCAAAATCTTTCAGATCCAGCACGATCCCGGTGATGTTTCGGTCGTCTTTGGCCTGACGGATAGTATCGACGATATCGAACAGGGAGTTCTCCTGCAGGCGGTCTGACGTCGCGCCAAACAGCTGGCGGCCGATCACCCCCAGACGGTTGCTGGTGGACGGTTTATCAACGATCACGCCGGTGATATCGAGTAACAGGGCCCCACGAGTCGAATGCTGCGCCTGATTCGCGTTGCTGATATGCATCCAGATGCCCGCGCAAACCAGAACCAGAAGGATGAAGAAGATGTTCATCACCAGGTTGCGGACGAAGTTGAGCAGTCGCCACGTCCATTTAAAGAAACCGGCAAAGATTCGCCAAAGGGTTCGCATGTATTCTCCCTAACCAGAAAATGACTGTTTCCGTCGCCACTGGACGGTAATGTTGGGTTATCGTAATGACCCAACCGCCACTTGTCAGCAGGAATCGCCTGCCAGGCTGTAACAAAATCTGCCGTCGTGTTAATTTTGTGAGTAAATTTCAAGAAAGGAGTTAACCAATGGATGCACTCGAACTGCTTGTTAACCGTCGTAGCGCGTCACGTCTGGCCGAACCCGCCCCTGCGGGCGAGCAGCTGGAAAACATTCTGCGTGCCGGTATGCGTGCGCCGGATCATGGCACGCTGCAGCCGTGGCACTTCTTTGTGATTGAAGGCGAAGGCCGCGATCGCTTCAGTCAGCTGCTGGAGCAGGGGGCAGTTGCCGCCGGGCAGGATGAGAAAGGTATCGATAAGGCGCGTAACGCGCCGTTCCGCGCCCCGATGATTATCGCTGTCGTGGCGAAATGCCAGGCCGACCATAAGGTGCCGGTCTGGGAGCAGGAAATGTCTGCCGGCTGTGCGGTGATGGCGATGCAGATGGCCGCCGTTGCGCAGGGTTATAACGGTATCTGGCGCACCGGGCCGCTGACCGAGAGCGCCGCAGTGCGGGCAGGATTCTCCTGCGGTGAGCACGACAAAATTGTCGGTTTCCTTTACCTCGGCACCCCGCAGCTTAAAGCCTCCAGCACCATTAGCGTGCCGGACACCACGCCTTTCGTCAGCCGTTTTTAATTACACGCGCTAAACTGTCTGGATTCTGAGCATCCGCCGCAGAATTCAGACAGTCATACTTACCTCTTTATGGAATGAGCGCTACCATAGCGCGATTGAGATGACAGGAGACGTCCATGAGCGAGCAAACCATTCGTTTAACGCAGTACAGCCACGGAGCCGGTTGCGGTTGTAAAATTTCCCCGAAAGTGCTGGAGACCATTCTGCACAGTGAACAGGCGAAGTTTGTCGACCCGAACCTGCTTGTCGGCAACGAAACGCGTGACGATGCGGCGGTTTATGACTTAGGTAACGGCACCAGCATTATCAGCACCACTGACTTCTTCATGCCGATTGTTGATAACCCGTTCGACTTCGGGCGCATCGCGGCCACCAACGCCATCAGCGATATCTTCGCCATGGGCGGTAAGCCGATCATGGCCATCGCCATTCTGGGCTGGCCGATCAACACCATTCCACCGGAAATCGCCCGCGAGGTGATTGATGGCGGGCGTTTCGCCTGCCAGCAGGCGGGGATTGCGCTGGCCGGCGGCCACTCGATTGATGCGCCAGAGCCGATCTTCGGTCTGGCCGTTACCGGCGTGGTGCCGACCGAGCGCGTGAAGCGCAACAGCACCGCGCAGGCGGGCTGCAAGCTGTTCCTCACCAAGCCGCTGGGCATTGGTGTGCTCACCACCGCTGAGAAAAAATCCCTGCTCAAACCGGAGCACAAAGGGCTGGCGACGGAGGTCATGTGCCAGATGAACCTCGCCGGCGCGGCGTTCGCCAATATCGACGGCGTAAAGGCGATGACCGACGTCACCGGTTTTGGCCTGCTGGGGCACCTCTCTGAAGTCTGTCAGGGGGCGGGCGTACAGGCGCAGGTCTGGTATCAGGACGTGCCGAAGCTGCCTGGCGTGGAAGAGTACATTGCCCAGGGCGCGGTTCCGGGCGGTACCCAGCGCAACTTCGCCAGCTACGGTCACCTGATGGGCGAAATGCCTGAGGCGTGGCGCAACCTGCTGTGCGATCCGCAAACCTCCGGCGGCCTGCTGCTGGCCGTCACGCCGGAGTCCGAAGCCGAGGTTCAGGTAACCGCCGCCGAGTTTGGCATCACCCTGACGGCGATCGGCGAACTGGTGACCGCCCGCGGCGGCCGACCGATGATTGAGATCCGTTAATTCGATGCGGTTGTTTATTGCCGAAAAGCCGAGCCTGGCCCGTGCCATCGCCGACGTGCTGCCTAAACCGCATCGCAAAGGCGACGGCTTTATCGAATGCGGTAACGGGCAGGTGGTCACCTGGTGTATCGGCCACCTGCTTGAACAGGCGCAGCCGGACGTCTACGACAGCCGCTACGCCCGCTGGAACCTCAACGATCTGCCCATCGTGCCGGAAAAGTGGCGTCTTCAGCCTCGTCCGTCCGTCACCAAACAGCTCAACGTCATTAAGCGCTTCCTGCATGAGGCGACGGAAGTGGTCCACGCAGGTGACCCGGACAGGGAAGGGCAGCTGCTGGTGGACGAAGTGCTGGACTATCTTGAGCTGGCGCCGGAAAAGCGCCAGCAGGTACAGCGCTGCCTGATCAACGACCTCAACCCGCAGGCCGTTGAGCGGGCGATCTCGCGCCTGCGTTCCAACAGCGAGTTTATTCCGCTGTGCGTCTCTGCTTTAGCGCGCGCCCGCGCCGACTGGCTGTACGGCATCAACATGACCCGCGCCTACACCATCCTCGGGCGCAACGCGGGCTATCAGGGCGTACTCTCCGTGGGCCGCGTGCAGACGCCGGTGCTGGGGCTGGTGGTGCGTCGCGACGAAGAGATCGAGAACTTCGTCGCCAAAGATTTCTTTGAAGTGAAAGCGCATATCGTCACCCCGAAAGACGAGCGCTTTACCGCCGTCTGGCAGCCGAGCGACGCCTGCGAGTCGTACCAGGATGAAGAGGGGCGTTTGCTGCACCGTCCGCTGGCGGAGCATGTGGTTAACCGTATTACCGGCCAGCCGGCCATCGTTACCAGCTATAACGATAAACGGGAATCAGAACCCGCGCCGCTGCCGTTCTCCCTTTCTGCTCTGCAGATTGAGGCCGCGAAGCGCTTTGGCCTCAGCGCGCAGAACGTGCTGGATATCTGCCAGAAACTCTACGAAACCCACAAGCTGATCACCTATCCGCGTTCGGACAGCCGCTATCTGCCGGAAGAGCACTTTGCCGGACGCCATTCGGTGATGAATGCCATCGGCGTCCACGCGCCGGATCTGCTCCCGCAGTCCGTCGTTAACCCGGACACCCATAACCGCTGCTGGGACGACAAAAAGGTCGATGCCCACCACGCGATTATCCCGACGGCGCGCGCCAGCAGCGTCAACCTGACCGATAACGAAGCGAAGGTCTATAACCTGATCGCCCGTCAGTACCTGATGCAGTTCTGCCCGGACGCGGTGTTCCGCAAGTGCGTCATCGAGCTGGAAATTGCCAAAGGCAAGTTTATCGCTAAAGCGCGTTTCCTGGCGGAAGCGGGCTGGCGCACGCTCCTCGGCAATAAAGAGCGCGATGAGGAGAACGACGGCACGCCGCTGCCGGTGGTCGCTAAAGATGACGAACTGCTGTGCGAGAAGGGCGAAGTGGTTGAACGTCAGACCCAGCCGCCGCGCCACTTCACCGATGCGACGCTGCTGTCAGCCATGACCGGGATCGCCCGCTTTGTGCAGGATAAAGATCTGAAGAAGATCCTGCGCGCCACCGATGGACTGGGTACGGAAGCAACCCGCGCGGGGATCATTGAGCTGCTCTTTAAGCGAGGTTTTCTTGAGAAAAAGGGGCGCTACATCCACTCAACGGAACCGGGCCGGGCGCTCATACACTCCCTGCCGGAGCTGGCCGCAAGGCCGGACATGACCGCGCACTGGGAATCCGTGCTGACGCAAATCAGCGAAAAGCAGTGCCGCTATCAGGACTTTATGCAGCCGCTGGTGGGGACGCTTTACCAGCTGATCGATCAGGCGCGCAGCACGCCGGTGAAGCGGTTCAGAGGCATGGTTGCACACGGTGGTGGCGCGAAGAAACCGTTCAAAAAGAAAAAGAGCGCGGCCTGATACACCCTGTTTTCTCCCTCTCCCTGTGGGAGAGGGCCGGGGTAAGGGCACCCGGCCGCATGATATAAACCTTAAATCACACCCTGCCCAATCATCGCATCCGCCACCTTCACGAACCCGGCGATATTCGCCCCGCGCACGTAGTTGGTTTGCGATGCCTCGCCGCCGTACTCGACGCAGGCATGGTGAATATCCAGCATGATGTGGTGCAAACGGGCATCCACTTTCTCCGCCTTCCAGCCGAGCCGCGCCGCGTTTTGCGCCATCTCCAGGCCGGAGGTCGCCACGCCGCCCGCGTTTGCCGCCTTGCCTGGCGCAAACAGCACGCCCGCCTCCAGGAACAGATCCGTCGCCTCGATAGTGGTCGGCATATTCGCCCCTTCGGCCACCGCCTTCACACCGTTGCTAATCAGCGTGCGCGCGGCGTCCGCGTCCAGTTCGTTTTGCGTGGCGCACGGCAGGGCGATATCCACCGGCACGCCCCACGGCTGTTTGCCTTCCAGATACGTCAGGCCAAACTCCGCGGCATAATCGGCAAGTCGGCCATCGCGATTGGCTTTGATTTCGCACAGGCGCGCCAGCTTCTCCGCCGTAAAGCCCGCTTCGTCCACTACCGTGCCTTTAGAGTCGGAGGCCGTCACCACGCGGGCACCAAACTGCATCGCTTTTTCGATAGCGTACTGCGCCACGTTACCGGAGCCGGAGACCGCCACGCGCATCCCCTCGAAACCTAAGCCGTGACGCTTGAGCATTGCCTCGGTGAAGTAAACCAGGCCGTAGCCGGTCGCCTCCGGGCGGATCAGGCTGCCGCCAAACGATAGCCCTTTGCCGGTAAAGACGCAGGCGCTGTTGTTGGAGAGCTTTTTCATCATCCCGGCCATAAAGCCCACTTCGCGGGCCCCCACGCCGATATCCCCCGCCGGTACGTCGGTGTCCGGGCCGAGGTGGCGGTAGAGCTCGGTCATTAGCGCCTGACAGAAACTCATCACTTCGCCTTCGCTTTTGCCTTTCGGGTCGAAATCGCTCCCGCCTTTACCGCCGCCCATTGGCAGGGTGGTGAGCGCGTTTTTAAACGTCTGTTCAAAGCCAAGGAATTTCAGAATCGACAGGTTCACGGATGGGTGAAAGCGCATGCCGCCCTTAAACGGACCGATGGCGGAGTTAAACTGCACGCGCCAGGCGCGGTTGACCTGTACCTGGTTGCGGTCATCCACCCAGGTCACGCGGAACTGGATCACACGTTCTGGTTCAACCAGACGTTCCAGCAGCGACAGTTGACGATAGCGCGGGTTTTCTTCAAGGAACGGCCAGAGGGTAGTCATTACTTCACGAACGGCCTGAGCAAATTCGCTTTGATGCGGGTCGCGCTGCTGAACATAGGCAAGGAAACTTTCCAGAGAGCGTGTCTGATCCATAGATATAAGAACCTCTTATAGTCATTAATGTATGTTGCTTATGCGATTTGTGTTGTTTTTTTGACTATACCACCCGTACCGCTTTGTGAAGCAAGCAGAAATGTGGACCGAAAGGGAAATTAATGACCCGGGCCGCGTCATAACAAAAAGCGATGGCGCGCTAAATTAAAGATTCTGCCCGATTTACCGTTATAGTCATTATCAGGACACAACAGGAAGAGAAGTCTATGAACCGTTACGTGATGGCCGCGTTATCATTGATGTTGACCGCAGGCGCTCAGGCTGACCGCATTCGCCCGGATGTAGAAGTGAACGTGCCGCCGGAGGTGTTTAGCTCCAGCGGCCAGCGCGCGCAGCCGTGTAACCAGTGCTGCATCTACCAGGATCAAAACTATTCTGAAGGGGCCGTCGTGAAGGCGGATGGCGTGCTGCTGCAGTGCCAGCGCGATGAACGTACCATCAGCACGAATCCGCTGGTCTGGCGTCGCGTAAAAGAATAAACGCCTCCAGCAGCGGAATATCCGCCGGAGCTAACTCATAACTGAAAGCCTCTTCCGGCGTACACCACGCCAGCGCGCTGTGGTAGTGCGCCGTTAACTCTCCGCTGAAGCGGGGTACGTGCCAGGCGTGCAGGTTGATTAACCGCTGTGATACCTCGCGCTGATGGCTCGCCACGTACTGCTCAGGCTGAGCCTCGATACCCAGCTCTTCACGCAGCTCGCGGATAAGCGCCTCAGGCTGGGTTTCTCCGGCCTCCACTTTGCCGCCAGCGAACTCCCACATTCCCGGCTGGTCGGCGTGAGCAGGGCGCTGCGCCAGTAAAATTTTGTCGTCTTTTTCGATGATGGCCGCAACGACATCGACTGTTTTTAGCATGGTCGTCAATACTTGATAGCGAAAAACGCCATATTATCGTGCCCTTTCAAAGAGTCCAGCCATCAGGAGAATCAGGTGAAAGAGACGTCCACCTGGGTAGAGCCCATCCCAACCCTTCCGGCGAGCGTAAAACCTATTGCCGCCATGCAGCAAAAACACTTCGGTGCCATGCTGAACCCCACACGCTGGTGGGGACGCATGCCGCGTCTGTTCTGGCTGGTCGCTTTGTTTGTGGGGTTTCTGGAGCGCAGAAAAGCGCGCCTGACGCCAGTGCTGCGCTCGCTGCTTATGACGCGCGTATCGCAGCTGTGCCACTGTGCGTTCTGCATTGACGCCAACAGCCTGCGTCTGGCCGAGCGCTGCGGCGCGCTGGATAAAGTCCAGGCCGTAAGCGGCTGGGCTGATTCTGACGTGTTCAGTGAACAGGAACGCGCGGCGCTGGCCTATGCGGAGGCGGTGACCGCCACGCCGCCCCGGGTGGATGAAGCAATCAAAATGGCGATGAAACGCCACTTTACGGATGATGCCATTACTGAAATGACGGCGCTCATTGCCTTTCAGAATCTCTCGGCCCGGTTTAATGCCGCGCTGGATATACCGGCACAGGGGTTGTGCGCCACGTTTAAAGGGAAGCCTGATGCTTGACCGTCACCTGCACCCGCGGGTAAAGCCCGCTCTGGACCGTCTGGTATCCGTGCTGGATAAGCCGGGCGTTACGCCCGACGGATTAACGCTTGCCGGGTTTGCCATCGGCCTGCTGGCGTTGCCGTTTCTGGCCCTCGGCTGGTATCCGGCGGCGCTGGCCGCCATCGTCCTGAACCGCCTGCTTGATGGTCTGGACGGCGCGCTGGCGCGTCGGAGAGGGCTGACGGATGCGGGAGGGTTTCTCGATATCGCCCTCGATTTTCTGTTCTATGCGCTGGTGCCGTTTGGCTTTGCGCTGGCTGCACCCGTAGAGAATGCGCTGGCGGCGGCCTGGCTGTTGTTTGCGTTTATCGGCACCGGCAGCAGTTTTCTCGCCTTTGCCGCGCTGGCGGCGAAGCACGAGATCGACAACCCCGGCTATGCGCATAAGTCGTTTTACTATATCGGCGGGTTAACGGAAGGGACGGAGACCATCGCGCTGTTCGTGCTGTGCTGCCTGTTTCCGGCACAGTTTACGCTGTTCGCGTGGATATTCGGCGCGTTGTGCTGGCTGACCACCACAACGCGCATCTGGAGCGGCTACGTGACGCTGAAGTCACTCACCCGTTAGAGAGCACTCTCTGGTCCGCGCTCTCCGGCGGTGACCGGGTTCTGCGGGTGGCTGCTCCATTCGTACCAGCCGCCGTCATAGACGGCGATATTTTTCCAGCCCATCGCCCGGGCGTACATAAAGGTTTCGGACGCCCGCCAGCCGGTGCCGCAGTAAAACGCGACCTGCTGTTCCGGCAGAATATTCCAGCGCTTCCACTGGACGGCGATGTCGTCAGCGCTGCGCATGGTGCCATCCGGGTTATGGAAATCCTCCATGTGGGTGGCATCGCTGCCCGCGTGACCCCAGCGGGCGCCGGCAATTTCACCTTTTGGCTTGATGTAGCTGTAGCCGCTGGTTTCGCCGATAAACTCCGGCCACGAACGAATGCTGACCAGGGAGGCATCCTGACGGTGCAGCATGCCGCGCGCCTGTTCCATATCCACCATCAGCTGCGGCTGGCCGGGGATCTGCGCGCCAAAATCAGGGGCAGGAGCCACTTTGCCGGGCGTACCGCGCTCAACCGGCAGACCGGCATCTGACCACGCCTTCCAGCCGCCATCGAGAAGGCGCACATCCTTCACGCCCGCGTAGAGCATAATCTGCGCCACGCGCGCGGCGGCGTAAACGTCGCGCCCGTACAGAATGACGGTGGTATCGTGACGGATCCCGTGCTTTGCCAGCATTGCTTTCAGCCTGTCGTCGGAGACTTTGTTCCACAGCGGCTCGCTTTCCACCTCGTTGGTGTCAATGTAGCCCGCGCCGGGAATGTGGTTAAGCAGGTAAAACTTCGGCGCGCCCCAGGCCGCTTCTATGACTTTCCATTCGCCCGCCGGCGCGGAGGTCACCGGTTTGCCCTGCTGAAGCCGGTGGATCCACTGCGGGTAAACCAGCTGTTCAAAGTGGGGCAGGCGCTGAAGGCGGTCGGGCGTCCGCAGAGCATCGCTGAGCAGCGAAACGTGGCGGTAACCAGCTTTCTCCAGACGGGCTTTCACCGCCTGGTTATCGTTCTCGTCGCCATACAGCGCGATGGACGTCGCAGGGGTAAGCTGATGCTGTTTTGCCCAAAGTGCAATCTGCTCGTCGCTCATGGCGCTAAGCCAGGCGGCTGCCAGGTTGAGCGCAGCGGGTTCGTGCCCGGAAGGACCGCTGAGGGTCTGCGGCCAGCCGTTATAGAAGGCGCTGGGGCGGGTGTCGATTGCCGCGCCGTGCTGTGCCTGAAGCTGAGACAGCGTCATCGCGTTGGCCATATCAGCGGCCTGAGAGGAAAAAGAGGCGAGGCCGCAGATCAGGGCCAGCGCGGTCAGTTGAGAAACACGTTTCATCGAATAACCTGACGTCAGTAAAAGAGGGGGGCATTGTCGTCTCTCCCGAAACGGAAAACATTGCGTTAGCACATTATTGCCAGCGAGAAATCTCCATCACCTCGCCGCCGGGCGGAATATCGTCCTCGTCATGGGTGACCAGCACCACCGGAATATTGCGCGCGCGGACGGCGTCAAATACCCATGCCCGGAACGTCGTGCGTAACGTTTTATCAAGGCGGCTGAACGGTTCGTCCAGCAGCAGCGCCTGCGGCTCTGCGAGCAGGGCGCGCAGCAGGCTCACCCGGGCGCGCTCTCCGCCGGAAAGGGTGGCCGGATCGCTGGCGTAATGACCGCCAAGCCCGGCGGAATCCAGCGCCTGCTCGACCGCTTCCCGCCGTGCGCGTCCCGCGATCCGCTCAGGCAAGGCCAGCAGCAAGTTTTGCCCAACGCTGAAAGGGTCAAACAGCAGCGCGTCCTGAAAAAGAATCCCCAGACCGCGGGATTCGACGGGCAAACCGTCGCAGCGGCGTTCGCCGATCCACAGTTCGCCCCGCGCCTGAAAATCATCTGACAGCGCGCCGACCATCCAGGCAAAAAGGGTCGATTTGCCGCTGCCGGACGGCCCCATCAGGGTGACAATCTCCCCGCGGGGTACGCAAAAATTGACCTTGCGGAAAAGCGGTTCGATGGTGAGATCATTGACCTTGAGCATTAGCGTAATCCTTGACGGAAGCGGCCCGCGAGCCGGGATAACAGCGCAGCAAGACCGAATACGACGCCCGTGACCAGCAGTAATCCCAGGGCACGGTTAGCGAGAACCGGGATGCTGCCTCCGCTGCTGAGCGCGACGGTCTCGGTGGTCAGCGTGGCGAAACGTCCCGCGCCCAGCCACAGGGTCGGCATATATTGGGCCATGCTGACGGAAAAACCGGTGGCAAAGGCCAGCAGCGCAGGACGCACCAGCAGGGGACATTTCAGCAGGCAGAAAATTTTTGCCCGCCGCCAGCCGAGCGTTCTGGCGGTAAGGATAAGCCGGGGATCGATCCGCCGCCAGGCGGGCTGCAGCACCAGCAGCATCCACGGTAGCACCCACAGCAGATGGCTCCAGAGGACGGCGATAAAGCCTCCGTCGAGACCCAGATGCAAAGCAATCGCGTATTGCCCGGTGACGAGCGGCAGTGCCGGAAGGGCGAGCGGTAGCCACACCCACGCCGCGCCGCGCTGCTGCCCCCATTCCAGCCAGAGAAAAATGACGATCAGGGCGATAAGGCTCGAAAGCAGACCGAAAGAGAGGCTGGTTCCCACGGGACCTACGTCGTCCCGCTGCGCCAGCATTAACAGCACGGCGGCGCAAAGGAGGCCGCATGCGGGCAAAAAGCCGCTGAATGCGCGTTCAGGCAGGACGAGATGCAACCTGCGGCGCGTCCCGCTCAGGTCCGGAATCGCGCGACGCCAGACCTTCCACAGGCCGTACCCCAGCGCGGCAAGCGCGGCCAGCAAAAGAAGGAGCACCAGGCACAGCAGCGTTCCTTTCACCTGCTGCTGCGCGTCGCCCTGGCTCAGCCACTGCCAGGCCAGCACGGCCAGCGTGGGCGGGTTGCCGGGCCCGAGAACGATCGCTACGTCCACAACCGACAGCGACCACGCCAGCACCGCCAGTATCACCGCCCCGAGGACGGGCGCGATCGCCGGAAGGATCAGCCAGCTGAGCGTCTGAAAACGCCCGTAGCCAAAGGTTTGCAGGACGATCTTCTGCTGCGCGAGCCCTTTTTCCGGCAGCACGGCGTAAATGGCCCACAGCACGAATGCGCTCTCTTTGACCGCGAGCGTCAGGCCCAGCCCTACGCCGTAGCGGTCAAACGGCGGCGAACAGACGGTACAAACCTGATAAAACAGCCCGCCCTCGGCAAACAGCAGTAGCGCGCTGGTGGCGAAGGCCACGTGGGGGATCGCCAGCAGCCACGGCAGGCGCGTGCTGAGGCGCCGCCAGCGGGTGCCGGGCCAGAAAAGAGCCACGAGGGAAAGGGCGATAAACAAGGCCCCCAGCGTAGCGATAAGCGTTGAGACCAGCGTGGCAACGGCTGCCTGCGGCAGCTGAGGATCGTTTAGCAGCCGCTGCCAGTTCGTCACGGAAAAGGCCGGCGCGAACAGCACGGTGCCAGCGGGCAGGATCGGCAGATAAATCACCGTCATCGCCAGCCAGACAAGCCAGCCTAACGGGTGCCGTAACGACGCAGCCATTCCTGCTCCAGCGCGTTCACCCACGCGGACTGCGGCTCCGGGAGCACCTTCGGCAGCCCCTGAGGCGTGTGGGCCTGCAGCTGTTTCGCTTCACCTTCGGGCAGCGTTTTCGCATCCAGCACGCTCGGATCCCCCCAAATGGCCGGGTCGGCCTTGCGGATCTGCGCCTGCGGCGACAGCAGGAAATTGGCGACCACTTTCGCCCCCGCGCTCGCGCTGGCATTAGCCGGAATAGCTACAAAATGCACGTTGCCGAGCATCCCGTCCTGAAAACCAAAGCTGTAGCTGTCGGCAGGCAGTTCGCCGCTCGCCACTTTTTGCTGCGCATGCGCCGGGTTAAAGGTCAGCGACAGGTTCAGACTTCCGCTGGCGAGCAGGGCATCCATCCGGGCGGGTGAGGGAGGGAAGTCTTTTCCTTCACGCCACAGCAGCGGGTGCAGTTTATCGAGGTAGGCCCAGAGCGGCGCCGTAACCTGGGCAAACGTATCATCAGGCGCTTTTTGTAACGCCTCGGGATGCGCCGTAAGCGTCAGCAGCAGCTGCTCAAGAAAGGCCGTGCCGGTAAAATCGGGTGGGCGAGGATAGCTCACCTTGCCCGGGTGCTGCTGCGCGAACGCCAGCAGCGCCTGCGGATCCTCCGGCGGCATTGGCATGCTGGCTTTGCGGGCGATAAAAGTCAGCTGCGCGCCGCCCCACGGCGATTCCGCCCCGTCGGTTGGAACCGCAAAATCTTCCGTAACGGGTTTACGGGTATCGACATAGCGCCAGTTGGGCAGACTCTGCGCCCACCCGGTTTGTAGCAGGTTCGCCTCTTTTAGCGTGCGGAAGTTCTCGCCGTTCACCCACAGGAGGTCGACCGAGCCGTTGGTTTTACGCCCTGCGGCGGCTTCCGTCTGAATACGTTTGACCGCATCGGCGGCATCCGCCAGCGGGACGATTTTTAGGGTGATGGCATAGTGCGTTTGCATCTCACCGCTGACCCACTCAAGGTAGCGGTTAACCGCCGGATCGCCGCCCCAGGCGTTAAACCAGACGGTCTGGCCTTTGGCCTGCTGTTGAATAGCTTGCCAGCCGTCGGCGGCATAGAGGGGGGCTGCCAGCAGCAGACCGGTCAGAAACGTGCAAAAACGCACACGGCGCATAATGCCTCACTTTTTATCAGCAGGGAGATAGCGGGAAAACAGCCGGCGCGTAACCAGCGGTAATAACCCCAGTAGTGTAAAGGCGAATACCACGCCCGGCGACAAAATATCGCGCAGCGATGCCACTTTTCCCAGCTCCCGCCCGGCGTTCAGAAAGATAACCGTCGCGGGCAGCATGGCGAGCTGGCTGACCCACCAGTAGCGCCGGACCGTGATGCGGGTCAGCCCCATCAGTAAATTCACCAGGAAAAACGGGAACAGCGGCATCAGGCGCAGGGCAAAAAGATAGCCCGCGCCGTCGCGCGCCATGCCCGCATTTACCGTTGCCATCTGTCGGGCAAACCGCCGCTGCACCCAGTCGCGCAGCAGGTAACGGCTGGCGAGCATCGCCAGCGTGGCCCCGAGCGTGGAGGCAAACGAAACCAGCACGGTGCCTTCCCACAGCGTAAATAACGCCCCGCCCAGCAGGGTCAGAACCGCCGCGCCGGGTATCGAGAGAGCGGAAACCGCCACGTAAAGCACAAAGAAGATCAGCGCGCTACGCAGCGGCGCGTGGTCGACATGGGAGAGTAGCGTCTGCTGGTGGGTTTTAATTCCTGCCAGAGAAAGCGTGTCAGGCGGCAGAATGACAAATGTCATAAGAAATGCGCCCATAAGGGCGCACAGGAAGAGTGTTTTTCGTATGTTCACGCGCGATTACAGCTTGAATTTAGCCCATACCGGCGCGTGGTCCGATGGTTTTTCCATGCTGCGGATGTCGTAGTCGATCCCGGTTTCGATGCAGCGCTCCGCCAGCGGCGTACTCGCCAGCAGCAGATCGATACGCAGGCCGCGGTTGTCGTCAAAGCCCTTCGAGCGGTAGTCAAACCACGAGAAGCGATCCTGCGTTTCCGGGTTGGCATTGCGGAAGGTATCCACCAGGCCCCAGCCCAGCAGGCGCTCCATCCACTCACGCTCTTCCGGCAGGAAGGAGCATTTGCCGGTGCGCAGCCAGCGCTTGCGGTTCTCTTCGCCGATGCCGATATCCAGATCCGTCGGGCTGATGTTCATGTCGCCCATGATCAGCACCGGATTCTCTTTTTTCAGTTCGGTCGTCAGATAGTTCTGCAGATCCTGGTAAAACTTCGCTTTGGCCGGGAATTTTGTCTCGTGATCGCGGCTCTCACCCTGCGGAAAATAGCCGTTAATGACCGTAATATTCCCGAGCGCGGAAGGCACTTCCGCCATGATGATGCGGCGCTGGGCTTCTTCACCGTCGCCGGGGAAGCCGCGGCGCACGGAAACCGGCGTGTCTTTGGTGAGCAGCGCGACGCCATAGTGACCTTTCTGACCGTGGTAAAAGACGTTGTAACCGAGTTTCGCCACCTCTTCGAGGGGGAACATGTCGTCGTGAACCTTGGTCTCCTGCAGGCCGATCACATCTGGCTGATGTTGCTCAACGATGGCTTCTAGCTGATGAGGGCGGGCGCGCAGGCCGTTGATATTAAAAGAGACAAATTTCATAGTCGCTGCCAGTGCAAGGTGAATAGTGCATGGATGGTAGCAGAATTTGCGTCAACTGTTACCGGGTTCGACCAATAACTGCGACAGATATTGCCGGTGGTGCAATATTTGCACCATTCTGACGCGCTTCGCCCTCAAACAGGGCGTAAAGGGCCGATAAATTTCGCGAGCGATCACAATTCCAGAATTATATTTGGCCTGTGCATACTCTTTCTGATTTTCATGCGGCAAAGCGCCGCTTGTCGTAAAAATATTCACTTTTTATGCACTAACAGTGAATAACTCCATATTGTAACCTATTGATATTCTGTTACCTCACCCCGTTTATGCATTTTTATCGCTGGCTGGCACGAAGGCTGCAATCTACATTCACAGTGCAAATACTCAATTATTTAACATTCAAATAACTTTTTATTTACCGGATGAGGTCGCTATGTCTCTGTCAATTACGCGTGAAAATTTCGATGAATGGATGATGCCGGTTTACGCTCCGGCGGCTTTTATTCCGGTTCGCGGGGAAGGCTCACGCCTGTGGGATCTGCAGGGTAAAGAGTATATCGACTTTGCCGGGGGGATTGCGGTGAATGCGCTGGGACATGCCCATCCGGCGCTGCGTCAGGCGCTGAACGACCAGGCGGCGAAGTTCTGGCATACCGGTAACGGCTTTACCAACGAGCCCGCACTGCGCCTGGCGAAAAAGCTGATTGACGCGACCTTCGCCGAAAAAGTCTTTTTCTGTAACTCCGGCGCGGAGGCCAACGAAGCGGCGCTGAAGCTGGCGCGCAAATATGCCCACGACAAGTTTGGGGCGCACAAGAGCGGGATTGTGGCGTTTAAAAATGCTTTCCACGGGCGCACGCTCTTTACCGTGAGCGCGGGCGGCCAGCCTTCTTATTCGCAGGATTTCGCTCCGCTGCCGCCGGATATTCGCCACGGCATTTATAACGATCTGCAGTCCGCCAGCGAGCTGATTAACGACACCACCTGCGCGGTGATTGTCGAACCGATGCAGGGCGAGGGCGGCGTGCTTCCGGCGCAAAAGGCATTCCTGCAGGGGCTGCGCGAGCTGTGCGACCGCCACGACGCGGTCCTGATTTTCGACGAAGTGCAGACCGGCGTGGGCCGCACCGGCGAGCTGTATGCCTATATGCACTACGGCGTGACGCCGGACGTTCTCTCTACCGCCAAAGCGCTGGGCGGCGGCTTCCCGATTGGCGCGACGCTGACCACCGATAAATTCGCCAGCGTGATGACCGTGGGCACCCACGGCACCACCTACGGCGGCAACCCGCTGGCAACCGCCGTCGCCGGACAGGTTCTCGACATCATTAACACCCCTGAGGTGCTGAAGGGCGTTAAGCAGCGTCACGAGTGGTTCGTTGAGCGCCTGAACGCCGTCAACAGCAAGCTTGGCCTGTTTAAAGAAATTCGCGGCCTGGGGCTGTTGATCGGCTGCGAGCTTACGGCTGAGTTTGCCGGAAAAGCGAAGCTTATTTCACAGGAAGCGGCAAAAGCGGGCGTGATGGTGCTGATTGCCGGTGCCAACGTGGTGCGTTTTGCGCCTGCGCTGATTGTCAGCGAGGAAGAGGTACAAACCGGTCTGGACCGTTTTGCGCTGGCGTGTGAGAAGGTGAAATCCGGGGTGTCATCATGATGGTCATCCGTCCCGTTGAGCGCGGCGATATTGCCGGGCTCATGCAGCTTGCCGGTAAGACGGGAGGCGGGCTGACCTCGCTTCCTGCCGATGAAAAAACGCTGTCGGCGCGCATTGAGCGCGCCCTGCAAACCTGGCAGGGGACGTTGCCAAAAAGCGAACAGGGTTACGTGTTCGTGCTGGAAGACACCGAAACGGGGAGCGTGGCCGGGATCTGCGCCATTGAAGTGGCCGTCGGGCTTAACGACCCGTGGTACAACTACCGCGTCGGCACCATGGTTCACGCCTCGAAAGAGCTGAACGTCTATAACGCGCTGCCTACGCTGTTTCTCTGTAATGACCACACGGGCGCCAGCGAGCTCTGCACGCTGTTCCTCGACCCGGCGTGGCGCAAAGAGGGCAACGGCTATCTGCTCTCCAAATCGCGCTTTATGTTTATGGCCGCTTTCCGCGATCGCTTTAACGAAAAAGTGGTGGCAGAGATGCGCGGCGTGATCGACGACAAAGGCTACTCGCCTTTCTGGGAGAGCCTGGGCGAGCGCTTCTTCTCGATGGAGTTCAGCCGGGCGGACTATCTCTGCGGCACCGGCCAGAAAGCGTTTATCGCGGAGTTGATGCCTAAACATCCTATCTATACCCATTTCTTAACGCCGGAAGCGCAGGCGGTAATTGGCGAAGTGCATCCGCAAACCGCGCCTGCCCGCGCGGTGCTGGAGAAAGAGGGCTTCCGCTACCGTAACTATGTCGACATCTTTGACGGCGGGCCAACGCTTGAGTGCGATATCGACCGCGTGCGCGCCATCCGTAAAAGCCGCCTGGTTGAGGTATCCGAAGGCCAGCCCGCGCCGGGTGACTGGCCGGCATGCCTGGTGGCGAACGAAAATTACGCCAACTTCCGCGCCATGCTGGTGCGGACCAACCCGAAATGTGAACGTCTGGTGCTGACGGCTGCAGAGCTGGATGCCCTGAAATGTAACGCCGGCGATACGGTTCGCCTGGTGCGTCTCTGCCCTGAGGAGAAAACAGCATGACATTATGGATTAACGGTGACTGGGTAACGGGCGAAGGCGAACAGCGCGTAAAAACCAATCCAGTTGGAAAAGAGGTGCTGTGGAAGGGAAACGACGCCAGCGTCGCGCAGGTCGAGCAGGCCTGCCGTTCCGCACGACACGCGTTTCCCGCGTGGGCAAAACGGCCATTCGCCGAGCGCCAGGCGCTTATTGAAAAATTTGCCGGACTGCTGGAGGCCAACAAGGCCGAGCTGACGCGCATCATCGCGTCCGAAACCAGCAAACCGCGCTGGGAAGCGGCGACCGAAGTGACAGCGATGATCAATAAAATCGCTATTTCGATTAAGGCATACCACACCCGCACCGGCGAGCAGCATACCGAGATGCCGGACGGCGCGGCCACGCTGCGCCACCGTCCGCACGGCGTGCTGGCGGTGTTTGGCCCGTATAACTTCCCAGGGCATCTGCCGAATGGTCACATTGTGCCCGCGCTGCTGGCGGGCAATACCGTCATCTTCAAACCGAGCGAGCTTACGCCGTTAACCGGCGAGGCGGTGGTGAAGCTGTGGGAGCAGGCCGGGCTGCCGCCGGGCGTGCTGAACCTCGTGCAGGGCGGACGGGAAACCGGCCAGGCGCTGAGCGCGCTGAGCGATATCGACGGCCTGCTGTTTACCGGCAGCGCCGGAACGGGCTATCAGCTGCACCGCCAGCTGGCGGGGCAGCCGGAGAAAATTCTGGCGCTGGAGATGGGCGGCAACAACCCGCTGATTGTCGAAGATCCCGACGATATCGATGCCGCGGTGCACCTGACGATCCAGTCCGCCTTTATTACCGCCGGACAGCGCTGCACCTGCGCCCGTCGCCTGCTGGTCAAGCGCGGCGCGCAGGGGGATGCCTTCCTGAAGCGTCTGGTAGAGGTGAGCGCGCGGCTGGTGCCTGCCGCGTGGGATGCCGATCCGCAGCCGTTTATCGGCGGGCTGATCTCCGAACAGGCCGCGCTGAACGTACTGAAGGCCTGGCAGGATCACGCCGCGCGCGGCGCGAAAACCCTGCTGGAGCCGAAGCAGGTTCAGCCGGGTACCTCGCTGCTGACGCCGGGCATCGTTGAGATGAGTGGTGCGAGCAGCGTGCCGGATGAAGAGGTGTTTGGCCCGCTGCTGTGCGTCTGGCGTTACGACGATTTTGATGCGGCCATTGCGATGGCGAATAATACCCGCTACGGCCTGTCGAGCGGGCTGATATCGCCGCATCGCGAGAAGTTTGAACAACTGCTGCTGGAAGCGCGTGCCGGGATCGTGAACTGGAATAAACCGCTGACCGGGGCGGCGAGCACCGCGCCGTTCGGCGGCGTGGGCGCCTCGGGCAACCATCGCGCCAGCGCCTGGTATGCCGCCGATTACTGCGCGTGGCCGATGGCGAGTCTGGAAACCCCGGCGCTGACGTTGCCGGAGACGCTTAACCCGGGGCTCGATTTTACGAAGGGAGAAGGCCATGAAAGCGCGTGAAGTCAACTTTGACGGGCTGGTGGGGCTGACGCACCACTATGCCGGTCTCTCCTTTGGTAATGAAGCCTCGACGAAGCACCGCTTTCAGGTCTCCAACCCGAAGCTGGCGGCGAAGCAGGGGCTGCTAAAAATGAAGGCGCTGGCGGATGCCGGCTTCCCGCAGGCGGTGATCCCGCCGCAGGAACGTCCGAACGTGGCGGTGCTGCGTCAGCTCGGCTTTAGTGGTACCGATGAGCAGGTCGTCGAAAAAGCGGGTACGCAGACGCCGCATTTGCTCTCTGCGGCAAGCTCTGCCTCTTCAATGTGGGTGGCCAACGCGGCCACCGTCGCGCCGTCAGCCGATACGCTGGATGGTAAAGTCCATCTGACGGTGGCGAACCTGAATAATAAGTTTCATCGCGCCACCGAAGCGGACACCACCGAGCGCGTGCTGCGCGCTATTTTCAAGCATGACGCCCATTTTGAGATCCATCAGGCCCTGCCGCAGGTGGCGATGTTTGGCGACGAAGGCGCGGCCAACCATAACCGGCTGGGTGGCGATTACGGCGATCCCGCCGTGCAGCTGTTTATCTACGGGCGGGAAGAGGGCGGCCACGCCGCGCCGACCCGTTATCCAGCGCGTCAGACGCTCGCGGCCAGCCAGGCGGTTGCGCGCCTGAACCAGGTCAATCCTTCCCAGGTGATTTTTGCCCAGCAGAACCCGCACGTGATCGACCAGGGCGTGTTCCATAACGACGTGATTGCCGTGTCCAACCGCCAGGTGCTGTTCTGCCATGAGCAGGCCTTTGCCCATCAGGATAAGCTGCTCGCCACGCTGCACGAACGCGTGCCCGGCTTTATGCCGATCCAGGTGCCAACGCAGGCGGTCAGCGTGCAGGACGCGGTCGAAACCTATCTGTTCAACAGCCAGCTGCTGAGCCGCGATGACGGCAGCATGATGCTGGTGCTACCGCAGGAGTCCCGGGATCATCGGGGCGTGTGGCGCTACCTCACCGAACTGGTGAAGGCTGATAACCCGATTGACGAGCTGCGCGTGTTTGACCTGCGCGAAAGCATGGCTAACGGCGGTGGTCCCGCCTGTCTGCGCCTGCGGGTCGTGTTAACGCCAAATGAAATACAGGCCGTTAACCCGGCAGTCATGATGAATGAGACGCTCTTTAACACCCTGAACAACTGGGTGGACCGCTACTATCGCGACCGGTTAACGCAGGCCGATCTGGTTGACCCGCAGCTGCTGCGCGAAGGGCGCGAGGCGCTGGACGCGTTATCGTCAATCCTGCAGCTGGGCTCGGTTTACCCGTTCCAGCGCTAAAGGAGTGGATATGGAAAATTTACTGGCGCTGACCCTGGCCGATGAAACGCCGGACCAGAGTGAGGGGGAAGGCCCCTCATTCCGCTGGCGGTGGCTGGGGCCCGGGGTGCTTGAGCTGACACCGAAGGCCAGCAGCGCGTTATCGCTGCTGCTTTCCACGGGGATCCACGGGAATGAAACCGCACCCGTTGAGATCGTCGATGGGCTGCTGCGCGCGCTGTATCGCGGCGAGATCGCCCTTGCGTGCCGCGTGCTGGTGGTGCTTGGCAATCCGCCTGCGCTGGCGCAAAACAAACGGTACCTGGTTAGCGACATTAACCGCATGTTCGGCGGTCGCTGGTCGCAGTTTCCGCAGAGTGACGAAACGGTGCGCGCGCAGTGGCTGGAGAACGTCGTGACGACGTTTTTTGCCGCGGCGGGACCGGCGCGCTGGCATCTGGATCTGCATACGGCGATCCGCGCCTCTTACCATGTCAGATTCGGTGTTCTGCCGCAGCGCAATCAGCCGTGGGATGAAGCGTTTCTGAGCTGGCTGGGGGATGCCGGGCTGGAGGCGCTGGTGTTTCATCAGTCGCCGGGCGGGACCTTTACTCACTTCACTTGCGAACGGTTTGGCGCGCTGTCCTGTACGCTGGAGCTGGGAAAAGCGCTACCGTTCGGACAGAACGATCTCACTCGCTTTGCGCCTACGGAGCTCGCGCTTCGGGCGCTGCTCGGTGGGACGGCTACCGAGCACGCACATCAGCCCGTTGAGCGGTACCGGGTCGTTCAGCAGATCACCCGCCGCAGCGAGGCTTTCCAGCTTCACATGGCCGCGCACACCCTGAACTTCACGCCGTTTCGCAAAGGGGCTCTGCTGGCGGAAGATGGCGAAGAGCGTTACGAGGTGCAGAAAACCACCGAATATGTGCTGTTCCCCAACCCCTCCGTAGCGTTTGGCCTGCGGGCCGGTCTGATGCTGGAAAAACTCACCTGAACCTTTCCCCTCTCATCATCCGGGAGGGGAAGTAAATATGTTTTCTTAGCGATTAAAGCGCTCTGATTTCTTTTACGGAATATTCCTGGCGAATTGCTTTATTATTCACCGTTACTTCGTTATACTCCTGCTAAATAGCTTTAAAATCATCGTATTGAATATTTCTTGTTGCAACTCTCCACGCTTTATCCTTATTTCCTCCACATTTGGCGAAAAATTGTTTTTTACACTTTCATTGTTTTACCGTTGCTCTGATTAATTGACGATAAACCCCGTAAAGTTAATCTCGTCAACACGGCATAGCGCCGAAGAATAACTGAAAGAAAGGAAATAAATTATGCGTAAGTTTACTGCACTGTTTGTTGCTTCTACCCTGGCTCTGGGCGCTACCAGCATGGCGTTCGCCGCAGATACCGCAACCACCACCGCCGCGCCAGCTGAAGGCAAAATGATGATGCATCATAAAGGCAAGCCGGGTATGCACCACGAGATGATGATGTTCAAAGATTTGAACCTGACGGACGCGCAGAAGCAGCAGATCCGCGACATCATGAAAAGCCAGCGTGACCAGATGAAGCGTCCTCCGCTGGAAGAGCGCCGCGCAATGCATGACATTATTGCCAGCGACAGCTTCGATAAGGCGAAAGCCGAAGCGCAGATCGACAAAATGGCCGAGCAGCACAAAGCCCGCATGCTGGCCCACATGGAAACCCAGAACAAGATCTACAACATTCTGACCCCGGAACAGAAAAAACAGTTTAATGCCAATTTTGAGAAGCGTCTGACAGAACGTCCGGCGATGGAAGGTAAAATGCCAGCACCAACCGAATAATCGGTTCACTCTCTTAAGACCGCCGGGATCCTGTCCACAAAAGCGAAATCGCTGTGGACAGGACCGGCGGTTTTTCTATTATGCCCTCTTGCCTGCCGCCGCCAGCGCGGTATTCTCCTGTAGTCGCTTCAGAGAATGTCTGTAGAGTCATGGCGTTAGCATTTTTATTAACGTTCCGCTAAGGCCTGCCCGCTCTGCTGCCGATACTGTGTCTGTGAATACCTAACGATAACAAACAAGACTGCAGGGGTAGCGATATCCTTGCCCTGGCACGGGTTGTGCCATTCAGGAGTGGTGATGGAGTTCTTTGATATTCGTAAGATGCCGGTCAGCCTCTGGCGCAATGGTGCCGGCGAAACGCGAGAAATTTGCTGTATCCCTCCCGCGACGCGCGATTTTTTCTGGCGTGCCAGTATTGCGACCATCGCCAGCAACGGCGAATTCTCCTCGTTTCCCGGTGTCGACCGGGTCATTACCCTGCTGGAAGGCGGGGAGGTGATGCTGGATGCCGGTCAGGCGTTCTGCCATACCCTTAAACAGCATCAGCCTTACAGTTTTGCCGGCGATTTGCCGGTGAAGGCGCTGCTTTCCGATGGCAGGATGGCGATGGATTTCAACATCATGACCCGGCGCGACTGCTGTCAGGCGAAGGTGCGGGTTGCCGATCGTACTTTTACCACCCTTGGCTCGCGCGGGGGCGTGGTGTTTGTATTAAGCGGGGCGTGGCAATTGGGTGATAAATTGCTCACGGCCGATCAGGGCGCCAGCTGGCAGGAGGGGACCCATACTCTGCGTCTGCTGGAGTCTCAGGGCACCCTGCTGTTCAGTGAAATTAACTGGCTGCCGGGTCACTGAGCGCGATGATCTCGAACTTGCCCGCTAATACGGGCTTGCAGAGGATTTTGTAGCCGTCGTGGTCGAATCCCGCGGGGGTGCGCAGCAGGGTTGCCGCGTCGCTTAAATCATCGACAGCCCCCAGCCAGAGCCAGTTATTGACGATGTGATACTGCGTCATGGTTTCACCCACTTCTTTTAGCGCAACGGCGCCGTCCCACGGCCAGCAGTTGACGCTGATCCCGGCCAGGCCCGCGAGGAGACGGGCGTGATGCGCCTCAACGCTCTCTTTTCCGCAGCAGGCGCCCGCGCAGCGCTTCAGAGCGGAGCGGAAACAGGCGCGGCCCCGCGTGGTGCCCTCTAGCCCTAAAAGGCTATAGCAAAGCTGCAGCTCGTCCGCGAGCGCCTGCAGAGACTGCAGGGCGGCACGCTTGTTTGCGAACAGCCCGAAGAGATTCGGGGCGTGGGAGAAATCGACCTCGCGGGCGTAGACGACCTGCGGCTTGCCGTCGGCGATCTGCAGGGAGCAGAGCTGGCGGTTGCGGCGCAGGCGCTTATTGAAGAGCGGCTGCTGCTCTTTTATCAGCCGGGCTTCCAGCAACAGCGCGCCCATTTCTCCCGCCGTCTGGAACCAGGTAATGCGTCGCGACTGGCGCAGCATGGCGGCCTCGTCCGGGGTGCGCAGGTGGGATAACACCCGGCTGCGAATGTTAACGCTTTTGCCGATGTAGAGCGGCAGGGTCTCGCTTTCACCGTGAAAGATGTACACGCCCGGCTGTTTGGGCAGCGCCTCAAGCCAGGGGCGAAGATGTTCGGGATATTCATAGATAGCCGCCGCTTCAAACTCAAGACGCGGGGCTGATTGACGCCTGCTCACATACTGCTCCATATACTGTTCAGGTATACAGTGTAGCAGGTGTGCTGTGGTTAAAAAAGAGCCGGGTAGCGTGATGCCCTCTCCCTAAAGGGGAGAGGGAGCAAAGATTAACGTTTTGCGTTTATTTCCAGAAATCGTCAAACACCGTAATTGGCGTGTGGCGCTTGTGCTCGGTTTTCAGGTACCAGCCCTCGATAATTTTCGCGGTACCTTCATCCAGCGTTTTGCCTTCCAGATAATCATCAATGTTGTCATAGGTGACGCCAAGGGCCGCTTCATCCGGCAGGGAAGGGCGATCGTCTTCCAGATCCGCTGTTGGCGCTTTCTTGTACAGGTGCTCAGGGCAGCCCAGCGCGGCGAGCAGCTGCTTGCCCTGACGCTTGTTGAGACGGAAAATCGGGTTGATGTCGGTGCCGCCATCGCCGTATTTGGTGAAGAAACCGGTGATCGCTTCTGCCGCATGGTCGGTGCCTACCACAACGCCTTTGGTCATCCCGGCGATGCTGTACTGCGCTTTCATGCGCTCGCGCGCTTTCTCGTTGCCGCGCACAAAATCACTCAATTCAATGCCCGCTTCGCGCAGCGCCTGCTCGCTTGCCAGCACTGAGGCTTTGATATTGACGGTAAGCACGCGATCGGGCTGGATGAACGCGATGGCGTCCTGGCAATCCTGTTCGTCCGCCTGAACCCCGTAAGGCAGACGCACGGCGATAAACTGCAGCGCTTCGTCGCCCGTCTCTTCACGAAGCTCTGAAATCGCCATCTGGCAGAGTTTACCCGTCAGGGTAGAGTCCTGCCCGCCGCTGATGCCCAGCACCAGGGATTTCAGGAAAGCGTTCTTTTTTAAGTACGACTTTAAAAAATCCACGCTGCGGCGGATCTCTTCCTGTGCATCTATCGCAGGCTTAGCGCCCAGCGCCTGAATAATCTCTTGTTGCAGAGCCATCATGCCCTCCGTATGCAGAACATAAACAGAATGTGTTAACTGTTAAAACTAACCCTTTGGGCGGAAAACGACAAGGATCACAGTTTCGAGTGCGTTAATTTGCGGCGATTTAGCAGCTTATCGTTGTTTTATTAGAATTTTCCGAAATTCGTCTGGCGTAAATCACAAAGTTGAACAATAGTACTTTTTATCCCATGCTTAGATAACACGCTGATAAACAAGAGGACGGAATATGAACAAGAACGTAGCAGGAATTCTTAGCGCAGCGGCGGTACTGACGATGCTGGCAGGGTGTACGGCTTACGATCGCACTAAGGATCAGTTTACCCAGCCCGTGGTTAAAGACGTTAAAAAAGGGATGACACGTTCGCAGGTAGCTGCGATCGCCGGCAAGCCTTCTTCTGAAGTGACCATGATTCACGCGCGCGGTACGTGTCAGACTTATATCCTGGGTCAACGTGATGGTAAGGCAGAAACCTATTTCGTCGCGCTGGATGATACCGGACATGTGATTAACTCCGGCTATCAGACCTGTGCTGAATACGACACCGATCCACAGGCACCTAAGGCGCAGTAACCCTGCTTGCCTGAAGATGTTAACAAACCGGCCTCTGGGCCGGTTTTTTTTATTTATACGTTAATCTTATTTCTTTGCGCGAATTATTTGCCTGAAATGTGAAGGTAGTCAACAAGCCAGGTCAATGAGAGACAATTTAGGCCTATCCAGAATTATCTCCCCTCTGTACCATTGCGTATACTCACTTCAACGATAAACAACAGTACGCAAGCTACCTGTCTGCCGGGACAGCGAGTCGAGTGATAGCGCGACGGCAGGTAGTCATACAAGAGGGAAATTATGATGGAAAAGAAACATATCTACCTGTTCTGCTCAGCGGGCATGTCAACCTCGCTTCTGGTGTCAAAGATGCGCGCGCAGGCTGAAAAGTATGAAGTTCCTGTGGTGATTGAAGCGTTTCCGGAAACGCTGGCGGGCGAAAAAGGCCAGAAAGCCGATGTGGTGTTACTGGGGCCGCAAATTGCCTATATGTTGCCCGAAATTCAACGACTGCTACCGAATAAACCGGTCGAAGTGATCGACTCGGGGCTGTACGGCAAGATCGATGGTTTAGGTGTACTTAAAGCTGCTGTGGCAGCCATTAAAAAAGCTGCTAATTAATTTTTATTTTTCCCGTCAAAGAGTTATTTCACACACAATTACGCCGTAATATGCGTTACGGCATTTAAGGGTATTTTCCTATGAGTAAAGTCATCGCTTCACTTGAAAAGGTACTCCTTCCTTTTGCTGTTAAAATAGGAAAGCAGCCTCACGTTAATGCCATCAAAAACGGTTTTATTAAATTAATGCCGTTGACGCTGGCCGGGGCGATGTTCGTTTTAATTAACAACGTTTTTCTGAGCTTTGGTGAAGGTTCCTTCTTTTATTCATTAGGAATTCGGTTAGACGCTTCCACTATTGAAACCCTTAACGGTTTTAAAGCCATCGGCGGCAACGTATATAACGGTACGTTGGGTATTATGTCGCTGATGGCGCCTTTCTTTATTGGGATGGCGCTGGCTGAAGAGCGGAAAGTGGATCCGCTGGCCGCCGGATTATTATCCGTTGCCGCGTTTATGACCGTCACGCCTTACAGCGTGGGTGAAGCCTACGCCGTTGGCGCAAACTGGCTGGGCGGAGCCAACATCATCTCCGGTATTGTTATCGGCCTGGTGGTGGCAGAAATGTTCACCTTTATTATCCGTCGCAACTGGGTTATCCGCCTGCCGGATAGCGTGCCGGCCTCCGTTTCTCGTTCATTTTCCGCGTTGATCCCAGGCTTCATTATCCTCTCCATCATGGGGATTATCGCCTGGGCGCTCTCTCACTGGGGCACGAACTTCCACCAGATCATCATGGACTCTATCTCTACGCCGCTGGCGTCGATGGGTGGTGTGGTCGGTTGGGCGTATGTGATTTTCACCTCTCTGCTGTGGTTCTTCGGCGTGCACGGTTCACTGGCACTGGCCGCGCTGGACAGCGGAATTATGACCCCATGGGCACTGGAAAACGTTGCGCTTTACCAGCAGTACGGCTCCGTTGACGCGGCGCTGGCGGCAGGTAAAACCTTCCATGTGTGGGCGAAGCCGATGCTTGACTCCTATATCTTCCTGGGTGGTACCGGGGCGACCCTGGGTCTGATCATCGCGGTCTTTATTGTCTCTCGTCGCGCTGACTATCGTCAGGTGGCGAAACTGGCCCTGCCATCAGGCATCTTCCAGATTAACGAGCCGATTCTGTTCGGTCTGCCAATTATCATGAACCCGGTAATGTTTATCCCGTTCATCCTGGTGCAGCCGCTGCTGGCAGCGATCACCCTGACGGCTTACTACATGGGTATTATTCCACCGATCACCAACATTGCTCCGTGGACCATGCCGGCAGGTCTGGGCGCCTTCTTTAACACCAACGGTAGCGTCGCGGCCTTCCTGCTGGCGATATTCAACCTCGGGATTGCTACCCTGCTGTACATGCCGTTCGTGGCGATTGCGAACAAAGCTGCCACCATCATTGATGAAGAAGAGAGCGAAGAGGAAATTGCCCTCTCACTGAAATTCTAAGATTGACCGGCGCGGGGAAGCCCGCGCCAGCCACAAGGAGCTAAAACATGTTAGATTTGGATAGTATCGTCGCAGACGAAGCCGCAGAGAACGATCTCGAAGAAGTGGTGATGGGCCTTATCATCAACTCCGGGCAGGCGCGCAGCCTGGCGTATGCCGCACTGAAGCAGGCCAAGCAGGGCGATTTCGCCGCCGCGAAAACCATGATGGAGCAGTCCCGCACGGCGCTGAACGAAGCGCACCTGGTGCAGACAAAGCTAATTGAAAGCGACCAGGGCGAAGGGAAGATGAAGGTCAGCCTGGTGCTGGTACACGCTCAGGATCACCTGATGACGTCCATGCTGGCGCGTGAGCTGGTGGCGGAGTTGATTGAGCTTCACGAGAAAATGCACTAGGTCGGATTGAGCAGCAGGAGGTCAGCACGATGGAAATCAAAACCGCATTTGAACAGCAACTGTTTAATGGCAAAAATTTTCACGTGGTTATCTACAACAAGACGGAGAGCGCCAGCGGTCTGCACCAGCATGACTACTATGAGTTCACGATTGTTCTGACCGGCCGCTACTACCAGGAGATCAACGGTAAGCGCGTCCTGCTGGAGCGAGGGGATTTTGTCTTCCTGCCGATGGGTTCCTATCACCAGAGCTTTTACGAATTTGGCGCGACCCGCATTCTGAACGTGGGCGTCAGCAGACGCTTCTTTGAGAAGCACTATCTGCCGCTGGTGCCGTTCTGCTTTGTGGCGTCCCAGGTATATCGTGTGAAAAACGAGTTCATGACCTGGATTGAAACGGTCATCGCCTCGCTTAACTTCCGCGACAATGAGTTTGATGAATTTATTGAAACGGTGACCTTCTACGTGATGAACCGGTTGCGGCATCACCGTGAAGAGCAGCAGGTGACGGATGATGTTCCACAGTGGCTGCGCAGCACCGTGGAACTGATGCACGATAAAGGCCAGTTCAGCGAAAATGCGCTGGAAAATATGGTATCCCTCTCGGGGAAATCCCAGGAATATCTGACCCGCGCGACGCAGCGTTATTATCGTAAAACGCCGGTGCAAATTATTAATGAAATCCGCATTAATTTTGCCAAAAAACAGCTGGAGATTACCAACTATTCTGTCACCGATATTGCCTATGAGTCAGGATATAGCAGTCCCAGCCTGTTTATTAAAACTTTTAAGAAGTTGACCTCATTCACACCGAACAGCTACCGGAAGAATTTAACGGTAATTAATTAACTTTCGGCGGATTACCCGCCATAAATATTGCTTTAATGGCTTGCCCAAATAGCGGGAAGAGTACGCTATACCTTGCAGGCGATTAACCTGATACGCTAAGGGAGATATTATGCAAAAGAAATTAAAAGTCGTAACCATTGGTGGCGGCAGCAGCTATACCCCAGAATTACTCGAAGGTTTTCTGAAACGTTATCATGAATTACCGGTCAGCGAATTATGGCTGGTGGACGTTGAGGAAGGTCAGGAGAAGCTGGATATTATTTTCGACCTGTGCAAGCGCATGGTTGAGAAAGCGGGCGTGCCGATGACCGTGCATAAATCCCTCGATCGTCGCCTGGCGCTGAAAGATGCGGATTTCGTTACCACTCAGCTGCGCGTCGGCCAGCTAAAAGCGCGCGAGCTGGACGAGCGTATTCCGCTGAGCCACGGGTATCTGGGACAGGAGACCAACGGCGCGGGCGGCCTGTTCAAAGGCCTGCGTACCATTCCGGTGATTTTCGACATCGTCAAAGATGTGCAAGAGATCTGCCCGAACGCGTGGGTGATTAACTTCACTAATCCGGCCGGAATGGTGACCGAGGCGGTATATCGTCATACCAATTTCAAACGCTTTATCGGCGTCTGTAATATCCCGATCGGCATGAAGATGTTTATCCGCGACGTGCTGGAGCTGACCGACAGTGACGATCTCTCAATCGATCTGTTCGGCCTGAACCACATGGTGTTCATTAAAGACGTCATCGTGAACGGAAAATCGCGCTTTGCCGAACTGCTCGACGGCGTGGCTTCCGGTCGCCTGACCGCGGCCTCCGTGAAGAACATCTTTGACCTGCCGTTCAGCGAAGGGCTGATCCGCTCGCTGAATCTGCTGCCGTGCTCGTACCTGCTTTACTACTTCAAGCAGAAAGAGATGCTGGCTATCGAAATGGGCGAGTACTATAAGGGCGGCGCGCGTGCGCAAATCGTTCAGAAAGTTGAGAAGCAGCTGTTCGATTTATATAAAGATCCGAACCTGAACGTCAAACCGAAAGCGCTTGAGCAGCGCGGTGGGGCCTATTACTCCGATGCAGCATGTGAAGTGATCAACGCCATCTACAACGACAAGCAGGCGGAGCACTATGTTAACGTGCCGCATCACGGCCATATCGACAATATCCCGGCTGACTGGGCCGTCGAGATGACCTGCATTCTGGGGCGCGAGGGGGCTAAACCGCATCCACGTATCACCCACTTCGACGACAAAGTTATGGGCCTGATCCACACCATCAAAGGCTTTGAAGTGGCGGCGAGCAATGCGGCGCTGAGCGGTGAACTCAATGACGTGCTTCTGGCGCTGAACCTCAGCCCGCTGGTGCATTCCGACCGCGATGCGGAGCAGCTGGCCAGCGAGATGATCCTGGCGCATGAAAAATGGTTGCCGAACTTTGCCGCCACGATTGAGAAGCTGAAGTTCAAACAACACTGAGAGGACGCGCAATGGAAAACCTGCTGATCGTTAATGCTGATGACTTTGGCCTTTCGAAAGGCCAGAACTACGGCATTATTGAAGCCTGTCGCCGCGGGGTAGTGACCTCTACAACGGCACTGGTGAACGGTGAGGCGGTTGAACACGCGGCGCAGCTGAGCCGCGAGGTGCCAGAGCTGGGTGTCGGCATGCATTTTGTGCTGACGCTCGGGATGCCGCTTTCGCCCATGCCGGGCCTGACGCGTGACGGTCTGCTGGGGAAATGGATTTGGGAGCTGGCGGAGCAGGACGCTCTGCCCCTCGAAGAGATTGCCCGTGAGCTGGACTGCCAGTACAACCGCTTTGTTGATCTTTTTGGCAAGGCGCCGACGCATATCGACAGCCACCATCATGTGCACATGATCCCGGCGATTTTCCCGATTGTTGCGGCGTTTGCCCAACGCAAAGGCGTGGCGATGCGCGTGGATCGTGAGGCGCAGGGCGTGCCGGACTGTGCCGTGACAACAACTGAGGGGTTCAGCAGCGCCTTTTACGGTGACGAGATCGACGAAGCGCTGTTCCTGAAGGTGCTGGATGATTCTGCCGCGCGGGGGCAACGGTCGCTGGAGGTTATGGCGCATCCTGCCTTTGTCGATAACACCGTGCGTAAGAGCGCCTATTGCTGGCCTCGCCTGGCGGAGCTGGATGTCCTGACGTCGCCGTCGCTGAAGTATGCGATTGCCGAGCGTGGGTATCGGTTGGGGACGTTTGGGGATCTGTAAGAAGTGCCGGGTGGCGCGGTAAAAGCAAAACGGTAACCTGGGTTACCGTTTTTATTGTTTTCTCCCTCTCCCGTGGGAGAGGGGCGTGGTGAGGGCATCAGGCCGCACAACCGGGAATGGTTTTTACGCCGGAATCTGATCGATCTTACTGCTGCGCGACCAGACGCGGTGCGCGGCGAGCAAATCAAACAGCTTCGTCATAAAGGCATCGTCAACGCTATCGCCCTCGACAATGCCGTCCTCACCCTGCTCGGCAACCTTCAGTTGCGCCTTAAACTGACGCGCGTCGCCGGACAGCGCAATGGGCTTCAGGTGCTTATAGGCTTCCAGCAGATAATAGATGGCATCACCGTTGTTGAGCAGGCTGGCAATATCCCCGCACGGCACAATCACCGCATCGACGGTCAGCGACGGCGCGCCGGCAAAGGTCGCCGCCACCGGCAGCACAGAACCATCGTCGGCGGTCACTTCACCCATGCGGGAATAGAGCAGTTTGGCGTGTACGCCCTGGGTTTTTAGCGCCTGCATAATCCCCAGCACGTCGCTGGCGCGGGTTTTGTCGTTCAGCAGGATGGCGACTACGCGGCCCTTAATTGAACCACCCGGCACCGCATACAGGCTCAGCGATGGATCTTTCTTCACGCCGTTAACCTCTTTCGGCGGCGCAAGGTTGCGCTGTTCGTCCGTTAGCGTGATGCCAAGGTTATCCGCCACGCTCTGGGCAAGCTGAATATCAATGTGCGCCAGCTGATCGACCACGCGCTCGCGGATGTAGGTGCGCACAACTTTGCTCAGTTCGAAGCTAAAGCCACCGATGATGTGCTGTTGCTCAATCGGCGTCTGGCTGTTCCAGAACAGGCGAGGGTGGGCGTAATACTCACCGAACGAGGGGCTGCGCTCGCGAATTTTGTTGCCGTCGATACGCTCCTGGTACGATTCGAATCCGCCGCGTTTCGGCCCCGGCGGGGTTTCTCGCGGCCAGTTGTCGTTGATGGAGTTCGGCTCATAGTTTGCCGGGTTGGTATCAATATCCTGACGGTGCATCCCGTCGCGCTGGAAGTTATGGTACGGGCAGGTTGGGCGGTTAATCGGGATCTCGTGGAAGTTCGGCCCGCCAAGACGGCTAATCTGCGTATCGGTATACGAGAACAGACGTCCCTGTAAGAGCGGATCGTTGGTGAAATCCAGTCCGGGGACGATGTGGCCCGGGTGGAACGCGGCCTGCTCGTTTTCGGCAAAGAAATTATCCGGGTTGCGGTTAAGCACCATTTTCCCCACCAGCTGAACGGGCACCAGCTCCTCAGGGATGAGTTTTGTCGGGTCAAGCAGGTCGAAATCGAACTTAAACTCGTCTTCTTCCGGGATCAGCTGTAAGCCCAGTTCATATTCCGGGAAGTCACCCGCTTCAATGGATTCCCACAGTTCGCGGCGATGGAAGTCCGGATCGCGCCCGGTGAGCTTCTGCGCCTCATCCCATACCAGCGAGGCTTTGCCCGCTACCGGCTTCCAGTGGAAGCGCACAAACGTAGCTTTTCCTTCCGCGTTGATCATGCGGAAGGTATGAATACCGAACCCTTCCATCGTGCGATAGCTGCGCGGGATCCCACGGTCGGACATCGCCCACATCACGTTGTGTAAGGTTTCAGGCTGCAGGGAGACATAGTCCCAGAAGGTATCGTGCGCACTTTGTCCCTGGGGTATGGCCCAGTGGGGCTCCGGTTTTACCGCATGGACGAAGTCAGGAAATTTATGCGCATCCTGAATGAAAAACACCGGGGTGTTATTGCCCACCAGATCGAAAATACCCTCTTCGGTATAAAACTTGGTGGCAAAGCCGCGGATATCACGCACCGTATCTGCCGAACCTGCGCCACCCTGCACGGTGGAGAAACGCACAAAGACCGGCGTGATTTTATCCGGGTCGGAGAGGAAATCCGCTTTGGTGATCGCTTTCAGGCTTTTATAGGGCTGGAAGTAGCCGTGCGCCGCAGAACCGCGCGCGTGAACGATGCGTTCCGGAATTCGCTCGTGGTCAAAATGGGTAATTTTTTCCCGCAGGATGAAATCTTCCAGCAGGGTCGGCCCGCGCGCGCCTGCGCGAAGGGAGTTTTGATCGTCAGCAATGCGTACGCCCTGATTGGTGGTGAGTGCAAAACCTTCGCCGCCTTTACGGTGTGGCTCAAGCGATTTCAGCTTCTCGTTTCCGGTGTCCGGCGATTTCATGCTTCCCGGCGCGGTTGGTTGTTCGCCAGGGGCTGATGGGCCCGGCGAGGGGCGGTGAGAGCCGTCAGCAGGGGCGAGAGAGTCCATACCCGGTTGAGATTCTTCAGTGCCATGAATCGGTGATTGATGTGATTTATCTTTGTTCGACATTGCACGCTTCTCCTTTATCCATTGCTAAAAACCCTATTAAGGATAGAACAATGTCGTGAGATAGCTCGCTAACTAAGCGTTTTTCACATGACGTTATTAACGAAAGGAGCCATCTCACCCACTCGGAGCGCGACGTAAGGCAGCAGGATCGGCTATCATAGAATTTTCCTGCTTCAAGAATTTGCTTTAGTGAATCCGTCGCTTATGAAACCTCTTCGTCAACAAAACCGCCAGGTTATTAGCTATGTGCCCCGCGTTGAGCCCGCGCCGCCTGACCATGCCCTGAAAGTGGATGGTTTTCGTGATGTCTGGCTGCTTCGCGGTAAATATGTGGCTTTTGTCCTGATGGGGGAACATTTCCGCCGGTCGCCGGCGTTTTCCGTGCCGGAGTCAGCCCAGCGATGGGCGACGCAAATCCGCCAGGATGAAGAGGTTGAAGAATAACAGCCATAAAAAAACCGCCATCAGGCGGTTTTTTTATTTCTATCGAGATTAACGGTGCGCCAGCTCGGCGTCGTCTTCACTTTCCAGAATGGCTTTGTCGGTCTGCTTCAGCCACTGGCTGGTCAGCGTACCGGCAGTCATGGAGCCGCTCACGTTCAGCGCGGTACGGCCCATGTCGATCAGCGGTTCAACGGAGATCAGCAGGGCGACCAGCGTGACGGGCAGGCCCAGCGCGGGCAGCACAATCAGCGCGGCGAAGGTTGCACCGCCGCCGACACCTGCAACGCCGGCGGAGCTGATGGTAACAATCCCGACTAGCGTGGCGATCCAGACCGGATCCAGCGGGTTGATACCCACGGTTGGGGCAACCATCACCGCCAGCATCGCCGGGTAGAGCCCCGCACAGCCGTTCTGACCGATGGTAGCACCAAAGGAGGCAGAGAAGCTGGCGATAGATTCCGGCACGCCCAGACGACGGGTCTGTGCTTCAACGTTCAGCGGAATAGACGCTGCGCTGGAACGGCTGGTGAAGGCAAAGGTCAGTACCGGCCATACTTTGCGGAAGTATTTCAGCGGGCTGACGCCGTTCACGCCCAGCAGGATACCGTGCACCACGAACATAATGCCCAGGCCCAGATAAGAGGCGACAACGAAGCTGCCCAGCTTAATGATGTCCTGCAGGTTAGAACCGGCTACCACTTTGGTCATCAGCGCCAGAACGCCGTATGGCGTCAGCTGCATGACCAGACGGACCAGCTTCATCACCCAGCTTTGCAGGGTATCAATCGCCGTCAGTACGCGTTCGCCTTTCGGCGCGTCGTCTTTCAGCAGCTTAAGCGCAGCCACGCCCAGGAATGCCGCGAAGATCACCACGCTGATGATAGAGGTTGGGCTTGCACCGGTCAGGTCAGCAAACGGGTTCTTCGGAATGAAGGAGAGGACCATCTGCGGAACCGACAGATCAGCCACTTTACCCACGTAGTTGGTTTGAATTGCGGTCAGACGCGCCGTTTCAGCGGTACCCTGAACCAGACCTTCGGCCGTCAGGCCAAACAGGTTGGTAACCAGCACCCCCACCAGCGCGGCAATCAGCGTGGTAAAGAGCAGCGTACCAATGGTCAGAAAGCTGATTTTACCCAGCTGAGTTGCGTTGTGCAGACGGGCTACGGCGCTCAGAATAGAGGCGAACACCAGCGGCATAACGATCATCTGCAGCAGCTGGACGTAGCCGTTACCGACAATGTTGAACCACTGAATGGACTCTTTCAGTACCGGACTATCGGAGCCGTAGACGGCGTGTAAGGCCAGACCAAACGCCACACCCATGACCAGACCGACCAGTACTTTTTTCGCCAGGCTCCACTGTTTGTGGCGCGCCTGCGCGAGAAGCAATAGTAATACGACGAACACGACTATGTTCGCGATGAGTGGAAAATTCATCCCCGTTCTCCTGATTTATTATGTGGGATCGGTTTTTCCCGATCCTGTTGGCGGAAGGTTAGCAGAAGTGTGATGTGGCGCTTATATCCAAATGGAATGGTTTATGACAAATGGAATGATTTTGTTGGTTTACTGTTCAATCTGGTGATGAATAAAACGATTGAACTGAAATTGCAGCGAATTGATCATCTGGGAAGACCAGCGCACTGCACTGTTTTCGGGCAAGGTTTGCGGCATCCAGACGGCGTAGGCGAACAGCGCCATGCACAGCACGCGTTCAAGCTGATTCCCTTTCTGTGGCGCAAGGATCGGAAAACGGAAACGCCAGCGGCAGGGCCACAGTAACGGCACGCCCGCGGGTGTCAGCATATCGGCGAGGATATGGCTTAAATAACCCAGCACCATGCCCTGAATGGCATCGCCCGGCACTATCCAGCTTTCGGGGACTTTTAAATAGAAAAGCGTGAGCAGGCCAAAAACGGCCAGCAGGCTGTGGGTAAACCCGCGGTGGCCGAACGCGCGGGCAATGGGCTTCGACACCCACTTCAGGCGCTGTCCGAGGAAGGATTTGGGGTGGTCAATATCGGGCAGCAGACAGGTTAAAACGGCGGAAGGGACAATATGCCACCAGTCTCCCTGTGCAAGCACGGGAGTAAGTTCTGCGTTTTTGGCAAATACTGCGCACGCAATTGAAAAAAGCAGGTGGCCTTCCGCCGTCATGATAAAACCCACGAAACTGTCAATTTATACAGTATAGGGTTTTTATACAGTGGGCGAAAGAGGTGACGGTGTAACTGTTTGTCACAAACGCGCCTCAGCGCGCCAGCCAGCCGCCGTCGACGGCTAAGGTGTGACCATTCACGTAATCTGATGCGGGGGAGGCTAAAAAGACGACCGGCCCCTGAAGGTCATCCGGTACTCCCCATCGACCCGCCGGGATGCGGTCAAGGATCTCCGCGTTACGCTGTTCGTTATCGCGCAGCTGCTGCGTGTTGTTCGTCGCCATGTAGCCCGGCGCGATGGCATTCACGTTGATGCCATGTAGCGCCCACTCATTTGCCAGCAGGCGCGTGATCCCCAGCACGCCGCTTTTCGAGGCGGTATACGACGGCACGCGAATGCCGCCCTGAAAGGAGAGCATAGAGGCGATATTGATAATTTTGCCGCCCTGGCCCTGGGCGATAAATCGCTTAGCGACCGCCTGAGAGAGGAAAAAGAGCGACTTGAGATTCAGGTTCATAACATCATCCCAGTCTTTTTCGCTGAACGTCAGAGCCTCCTCCCGGCGAATCGTCCCGGCATTGTTCACCAGAATATCAATTCGTCCCATCTCCGCCACGGCGGTGTCCACGACGTACTGAAGATTTTCCTGCTGTCTCAGATCGGCCCGAATAGCCACAAAACGTCTTCCCAGGGCGGTGACGGCGCTGGCCGTTTTCTCTGGAGCTTTGCGATTTACCCCAACGATATCGCAACCTGCCTGCGCCAGCGCAATAGCCATGCCTTGCCCCAGCCCGGTATCGCACCCGGTGATGAGGGCTACTTTGCCTGAAAGAGTAAAGGTGTCCAGTATCATACGCGCCTCACAAGCTGGTTATCGTCGTGTTGACGTTAAAGATAGGAGGCAGGGATGAGAAAAGCAAAAAAAATGAAACTGTGTTTTGTTTTTATCAGGCAGCATGACGCTGCCTGTAGGAGGGGCGCTATTCGCCGCGCAGGTGTTGTACCGTCAGTTCAGCCAGCGAATTCAGCTTAACGTCGGCAAGAGCATACCGCGGATCGTGGCGGTTTTCTTCATCGGGAACCACAATGGAGCGCATACGCGCGGCTTTGGAGGCCACCATGCCGTTTACTGAATCTTCCAGCGCGACGCAGGTAAGCGGATCAAGACCCAGCTTCGCGGCGCAGTCCATATAGACCTGCGGATGCGGCTTGCTGTAGGGCAGTTTTTCCGCAGACGCCAGGGCGTCAAAACTGTCGCGCAGCTCAAACATGATCAGCACTTTTTCCAGCATATGCAGCGGTGAAGCGGAAGCCAGGCCAACCTTCAGCCCCTGAGATTTGCACAGCGCGACAGCCTCATGTACGCCCGGCAAAAGCGGCTTGTTCTCCTCCACCAGCGCGATGGCGCGGCTGATAATACGCGAGGTGACTTCGTCGCGATCGGGCCCAACCCACGGCTGTTGGGCGTACCACAGGTCAACGACCATATCAATACGCAGGCCCAGCGTGTCGGGAAGTTCATTACGGCGACTGATATCAACGCCCAGGCTGGCCATCACGTCCAGCTCGGCGCGATCCCACAACGGCTCGGAATCAATCAGTAATCCATCCATGTCAAAAATAGCGGCAAGTATCTGGCGCGGTGTCGACATCACAACGTCTCCTTATCCAGGTGTTCGACAGACGATAAGTGCTAAGCACAGTCTGCAATTTAGCATATTGCTTTTAAAGAGCGGGCGAAATTGATGTCCAGCAGGTAGACTTAGGCTCAAATCACGCGTCTTTATGAAGAGGAACTGATGACGTATCAACAAGCTGGACGCATTGCTGTCTTAAAACGTATTGCAGGCTGGGTGATTTTTATTCCTGCCGTCATTTCTACGCTGATATCCGTGCTGAAGTTTATGTACGATCACAGCGAAAAACAGCCGGGCATTAATGCGGTAATGCTTGATTTTGCGCATGTCATGATTGAGATGGTGCGGTTTAACACCCCGTTCCTGAACGTCTTCTGGTTCAACTCGCCAACGCCGGACTTTCACCAGCAGCTGAATGTTGGGTTCTGGATTATCTATGCGCTGATTTTTATTGCGATGGCGCTGCAGGCATCGGGCGCACGAATGAGTCGCCAGACCCGCTTTTTACGCGAAGGGGTGGAAGATCAGCTTATCCTTGAGAAGGCGAAAGGTCCTGAAGGAATGAGCCGGGAGCAGATTGAATCCCGCATTGTGGTGCCTCGTCACACCATTTTCCTGCAAATTTTCCCGCTCTATATCTTGCCGGTTATCATCATCGTGGCGGGATATTTCTTCTTCTCTCTGCTCGGCTTTCTGTAACGAATTAGGGTGGCGGCAAGGCCACCCGTTTTGTCTTTAAGCCGCAAGCACGCGTTCAAGCGCGCGCTGGGCGTTGACCAGATGTTGCCCGCCAAAAAGAATGGCTCGGTTCATCAGCGTATAGAGCTGATACACGGGCTGGCGCTCAAGGAAGTCCGGCGGCAGGGGGGAGACAGACTGATAGCCATCGTATATTTGCGGCGGTTGTTCGGGATGCAGGGGCAACATGGCCAAATCGCACTCTCTGTCGCCCCAGTAGCAGGCCGGGTCGAAGATATACGGGCCGTTGGGGCCCAGCGCGCAGTTATCGGACCATAAATCACCGTGCAGCAAAGACGCCTGAGGCTGGTGGGAGGCCAGGCGCTGTTGCACATGCTCGACGATGGCATCAATGTTGCCAAATTCCAGCCCTTTCTCTGCGGCCAGTTCAAGCTGCCATCCGATGCGCTGCTCGGCAAAGAACGTCGACCAGCGGCGCTGCCAGGCATTGGGCTGCGGCGTGGTGGAAAGGTCGTTGTCGAAGTCGAGACCAAACTGGGGCTGGTCGCTCCACTGGTGCAGGCGCGCTAACTGTTGCCCGAGAATGAAGGCGTTATGGGCGTCCAACGGACGGGCAGGGAGATAGTCCATCACCAGAAAGCTGTAGTCCCGGTCACTGCCCACGGCCAGCACCTCAGGTACCGTCACCGTTTTACTGCGGGACAACAGTTCAAGCTGATCGGCTTCAGCGGTAAAAATCGGGAGCAGCTCTCGCTCGTCGCATTTAACGAACAGATCGCGTCCTGCGTAGCGTAAATGCCACGCGGCGTGAATTTCCCCGCCCGGCAGCTCGTTACGCAGTTCAATTTCACCTTCACCCAATTGCTCATGTAAAAGATGACTGATAGCCTGCCACATGTTGACTCTCCCATGTTGTCTGCCAGATCATAAAGTTAGCGCATAACTGCGGTAAAAAAATACGAACTAACGCACACCTGAGCGGATTAATTTCATGCAGGGCACTTATTGTTCTTTTTTCTGCCAGCGTTCCCACGTCTCCACGGTGATGTCGGCAGGCTTGTCGGTCACGCTTTCCACCAGGCTGGCGGCCAGCGCATGCACCTCTTCTTCACTCAGGGCTGCGATCAGGCCAAACGCCAGGGTGCCTAAATCATGAATATGACCTTCGTCATCCGTTAGCGTGAGCAGGAAATTCGCCCGTGTAAAGGCATTGTTGAGCTCGTTAAGCTCGGTCAGCGATGCTTCATGAAGGCTGATGGTCACGACGTAGCGGGTGATATCACCACTGCTCATAATTCACCTCGTTGTTATCCTGAAAGTTTTTTTAGCATAGTCGATACGCCATATTTGGCGACTTCCACAGATATCCCCCTCCGCCAGGAGGGGGATATATCGGTTAGCTTCGTGACAGGTAATCGACGATTTTCTGCGTATCGGCAAGCGAACACAGGCGCGTTCCCTGATTGATGGTGGCGGCACTCCCCGCCGCGACGCCATAGCGCGTCATCTCCAGAAGTGATGCGCCCTGCGCCAGCTTCAGCGCCATCGCGCCGACCATACTGTCGCCTGCGCCAACGGTGCTCTGGCTCTTCATTGGGGGCGGAACAACCTGCACAAAGCCCGTCTTGTCGACGGCCAGCGCACCCTGAGGACCGAGAGAGACGACAACGCGGTGCGCTTTGCCGCTGCGAACCAGTTCTTCAGCGGCAGTACGCACGTCATCCGGCTGGCTAAGTTCGCGATTAACAAGCGCACTCAGCTCTTTCTGGTTAGGCTTAACCAGCTCAAGCTGTCCGGGTTCTAATGCCGCCTGCAGGGCTTCGCCTGAACTGTCGACAATGCAGCGAATGCCGCGCTGAAGTACGGCATCAACCAGTGCTGTCAGCTTTTCTGTTTTGACACCTGGCGGCAGGCTACCGCTGATGACCAGCAGCGAGCCGCTTTCAATGGTTAGCACCTTCTCTTCCAGCTGACGAAACTCATCATCGCTCAGCCTGGCGCCTGGCATAACGAAACGATACTGTTCCCCGCTGGACTCAACGTGGACATGCAGGTTCTGCCGGGTCCAGTCTTTGGCGTCAACGGTATCCACGGCAACCTGTTCATCGGCCAGCAAGGCAACAAGATGCTCCCCCGTTGCACCACCGGCCGGAAAGATGGCAGTCGCTTTACCACCGAGGTGGGTAATCGCGCGCGCAACGTTAATCCCGCCACCGCCCGGCTCAAATACGGGTGCGCTACAGCGTAGTTTACCTTCCGGGTAAATCTGCGGCGTTATGGTCGCGGAGTCGAGGGAAGGGGAGAGCGTCAGCGTATAAATAGAAGCCATCATAACCTCCTTTTAGCATGGGTTCTTTTAAGCCTGGCACCGATCGACAGGAAGGCAATGTAAATAACAGTATGATTTTAAAAATGAATGCTGACATAAATGCGATGAGGGATATATAAAATAAAACGCGTTTTGAGATCGTTCTTATTCAAAAAATGAAATAAGAAAATATTGCTATGTTATTTGCGCCTTTTTATAATTTGTTACCTTTCTCTGGACGCCTTGTCATTGATCCTCAAGAAAGTTTCCGAGACCGTGGTGGTCTCTTTTTTTGTTGTACGGACTCCTTAAATAAAATGAAGCTTTTGAAGACAGTACCCGCAGCACTGATGCTGGCGGGTGGCGTTTTTGCATCACTGAATGCAGCCGCCGATGACACCGTTTTTACTGTCATGGACGATCCCTCCACTGCCAAAAAACCGTTTGAAGGTAACCTGAACGCCGGGTATCTCGCGCAATCGGGTAATACGAAAAGCTCTTCTCTGACGGCGGACAGCACCCTGACCTGGTACGGCAATACCACTGCATGGTCGCTGTGGGGGAATGCCAGCAACACGTCCGCTAACGATGAACGCTCATCCGAGAAATACGCGGTCGGTGGACGTAGCCGTTACAACATGACCGACTATGACTACATCTTTGGTCAGGCAAGTTGGTTAACCGACCGCTTCAACGGCTATCGCCAGCGCGATGTGTTCACCGCCGGTTATGGTCGTCAGTTCCTGAATGGTCCGGTACACAGCCTCCGTTTCGAATTCGGTCCTGGTGTCCGCTATGACGAGTACACCAATGGCGAAAATGAAACCCAGCCGCTGGGCTATGCTTCCGGCACGTATGCCTGGCAGATGACCGACAACACCAAATTTACGCAGGGTGTTTCTGTGTTTGGTGCCGAGGATACGACGCTGAATTCCGAAAGCGCTTTGAATGTGGCTATCAATGAACACTTCGGTTTAAAATTAGCCTACAACGTAACCTGGAACTCTTCACCGCCAGAAACGGCACCGGATCATACCGATCGCAGAACCACGATTTCGCTGGGCTATAAAATGTAATCATAGCGGGCCGATGAAAGTGTCGGCCCGTTTTCATTATTATGGTTAACCCGCGCCAATAAATTCTCATCACGCGCAACGGCATTTATTTTTATTTGTACTTAGCCCCAAATCATTGCCGCCCACCGAAATAACAGCATTGCACCGCAGATGGCAACCAGCACCAGCACCATTTTCCAGTGTTTTACGGCAAATCGTTTTGTTGGCATAACCTAATCCTTGTTCGTTGATACGCATAGTCTATCAAACGGGGCCAAAAGATGCGCCTTCCCGGGAGCGATCGAGTTATGCCAACAAGGGGTCGGCTCAGAACCAGTGGAATCGTTCGGCGAGGATCAACACTAAACCTGTTGCGGAAAGGATGTTCAAAATCACAACCGTTCTACTGGATACATTCATGGTATGCACCTGTTGATATAAAAGGCATGTTCAAGAGTAGCCCAGCATGTCTGAAATGCGAGCGCCGGAGAGATGCAATCTGCAAATTTACGCTATGTGCCAGCCCATCATTCTGGCTGCAGAGGGTGCAATCTCCTTGCTGATAGTGTTAACATTACGTCGCTTGCCGTAAATCCGCATTAATCTGAATTCGGCAGGTGCATGATGACGAACCAATTTGACGATTGTTGGTCAGATGGTGTCGTAATCTATTGTCAAATCACGATTATTTTCTTTGTATATGCTCTTATGTGTGGGGCATCACTGCAAATAAGGATATAAAATGCCTGTAATTACTCTTCCTGATGGCAGCCAACGCCATTTCGACCACGCTGTTAGCCCTATGGATGTCGCCCTGGACATCGGTCCTGGCCTCGCGAAAGCGACCATCGCCGGCCGTGTTAACGGTGAGCTGGTTGATGCGTCCGATCTGATTGAAAACGATGCGACGCTTGCAATCATCACCGCGAAAGACGAAGAAGGTCTGGAGATCATTCGTCACTCCTGCGCACACCTGTTGGGTCATGCTATCAAGCAGCTGTGGCCAAACACCAAAATGGCGATCGGTCCGGTTATCGACAACGGTTTCTACTACGACGTTGATCTTGACCACACCCTGACCCAGGAAGATATCGACGCGCTCGAAAAACGTATGCACGAGCTCGCCGAGACCAACTATGACGTCATCAAGAAGAAAGTCAGCTGGCACGAAGCGCGTGAAACCTTCGTCAAGCGTGGCGAGAGCTATAAAGTCTCTATTCTCGATGAAAACATTGCTCATGATGACAAGCCTGGCTTGTACCATCACGAAGAATACGTCGACATGTGCCGTGGACCGCACGTGCCGAACATGCGCTTCTGTCATCATTTCAAACTGATGAAGATCGCCGGCGCCTACTGGCGTGGTGACAGCAACAACAAGATGTTGCAGCGTATCTATGGTACCGCGTGGGCGGATAAGAAAGCCCTGAACGCGTACCTGCAGCGCCTGGAAGAGGCCGCGAAGCGTGACCACCGTAAAATCGGTAAGCAGCTTGACCTGTACCACATGCAGGAAGAAGCGCCGGGTATGGTGTTCTGGCATAACGATGGCTGGACTATCTTCCGTGAACTGGAAACGTTCGTACGTTCCAAGCTGAAAGAGTACCAGTATCAGGAAGTGAAAGGCCCGTTCATGATGGACCGTGTGCTGTGGGAAAAAACCGGCCACTGGGACAACTACAAAGATGCGATGTTCACCACCTCGTCCGAGAACCGTGAATACTGCATCAAGCCAATGAACTGCCCGGGCCACGTTCAGATCTTCAACCAGGGTCTGAAATCCTACCGCGACCTGCCGCTGCGTATGGCGGAGTTCGGTAGCTGCCACCGTAACGAGCCATCAGGTGCGCTGCACGGTCTGATGCGCGTGCGTGGCTTTACGCAGGATGATGCGCATATCTTCTGTACTGAAGATCAGGTTCGTGATGAAGTTAACGCCTGTATTCGTATGGTCTACGATATGTACAGCACCTTTGGCTTCGAGAAGATCGTGGTCAAACTCTCAACGCGTCCGGAAAAACGTATCGGTAGCGATGAGACCTGGGATCGCGCAGAAGCGGATCTCGCCGTAGCGCTGGAAGAGAACGGTATTCCGTTCGAATACCAGCTGGGCGAGGGCGCATTCTACGGTCCGAAAATTGAATTTACCCTGTATGACTGCCTCGATCGCGCATGGCAGTGCGGTACTGTACAGCTGGACTTCTCCCTGCCGCAGCGTTTAAGCGCCTCTTATGTTGGCGAAGACAACGAGCGTCAGGTACCGGTCATGATTCACCGTGCTATTCTCGGTTCTCTGGAGCGCTTCATCGGCATCCTGACCGAAGAGTTCGCGGGCTTCTTCCCAACCTGGCTTGCGCCAGTGCAGGTCGTGGTGATGAACATTACCGATTCTCAGGCAGATTACGTTAAAGAATTGACGCAGAAACTACAAAATGCGGGCATTCGCGTAAAAGCAGACTTGAGAAATGAGAAGATTGGCTTTAAAATCCGCGAGCACACTTTACGTCGTGTCCCGTATATGTTGGTCTGTGGTGATAAAGAGGTGGAAGCAGGCAAAGTTGCCGTTCGCACCCGCCGTGGTAAAGACCTGGGCAGCCTGGACGTAAGTGAAGTGATTGAGAAGCTGCAACAAGAGATTCGCAGCCGCAGTCTTCAACAACTGGAGGAATAAGGTATTAAAGGCGGAAAACGAGTTCAAACGGCACGTCCGAATCGTATCAATGGCGAGATTCGCGCCCAGGAAGTTCGCTTAACAGGTCTGGAAGGCGAGCAGCTGGGGATTGTGAGTCTGAGAGAAGCGATCGAAAAGGCTGAAGAAGCTGGAGTAGATTTAGTTGAAATCAGCCCTAACGCCGAACCGCCAGTTTGTCGTATCATGGACTACGGCAAGTTCCTTTATGAAAAGAGTAAGTCTTCTAAGGAACAGAAGAAGAAGCAAAAAGTTATCCAGGTTAAGGAAATCAAATTCCGTCCTGGTACCGACGATGGCGATTATCAGGTAAAACTCCGCAGCCTGATTCGCTTTCTGGAAGATGGCGATAAGGCCAAGATCACGCTGCGTTTCCGCGGTCGTGAGATGGCCCACCAACAGATTGGTATGGAAGTGCTTAACCGCGTCCGTGACGATCTGAGTGAACTGGCAGTAGTCGAATCCTTCCCTACGAAGATCGAAGGCCGCCAGATGATCATGGTGCTCGCTCCTAAGAAGAAACAGTAAGGCCTTCAAGCAGCAAAATCTGTGGAGCCTTCGGGTTTCATAGGTTTTGTTCGCCTATGTTTCGTTTATTTAACAATGCGAAGTGGAAGTTATTAAGATGCCAAAAATTAAGACCGTACGCGGTGCTGCTAAGCGCTTCAAAAAAACCGGTGGTGGTGGATTTAAGCGTAAGCACGCAAACCTGCGTCATATTCTGACCAAAAAATCTACTAAGCGTAAACGTCACCTGCGTCCAAAAGGCCTTGTTTCTAAAGGCGATCTGGGTCTGGTTATCGCGTGCCTGCCGTACGCATAAGCCGTTAACGTTTAATTTTTTACTAAGAATATAGATACAGGAGAGCACATATGGCTCGCGTAAAACGTGGTGTAATTGCACGTGCACGTCACAAGAAAATTTTGAAACAAGCTAAAGGCTACTACGGTGCGCGTTCACGCGTATACCGCGTTGCCTTCCAGGCTGTTATCAAAGCAGGTCAGTACGCTTACCGTGACCGTCGTCAGCGTAAGCGTCAGTTCCGTCAACTGTGGATTGCGCGTATCAACGCAGCAGCACGTCAGAACGGTATTTCTTACAGCAAATTCATCAACGGCCTGAAAAAAGCCTCTGTTGAAATCGACCGTAAGATCCTGGCTGACATCGCAGTATTCGACAAAGTAGCGTTCACTGCTCTGGTCGAAAAAGCGAAAGCAGCACTGGCATAAGCCAGTTGAGAGAGGGGGCCTGGCTCCCTCTTTTCATTTAACACCATCAGAAGATTGACATTTATCCGTGCAGGCTTTTCAATAAGGTTTTACCGGTTTTTACCCAACAAGGTAACGCAAGCATGAATGCTGCTATTTTCCGCTTCTTCTTTTACTTTAGCACCTGACTCCAGGAGGCTAGCGCGTGAAAGATGAAACGAAAAACAGCGCCAGATAAGCCTCCCGATGGAGGCTTTTTTTGTGCCTGAATTTGAGAGAATAACTCCACCAAATCGGTGTCTGCACCGACATAATGAGGAAAATCATGTCACATCTCGCAGAGCTGGTTGCCAGTGCAACAGCCGCCATTAATCAGGCCTCAGATGTTGCCGCGTTAGACAATGTCCGCGTCGAATATCTTGGGAAGAAAGGGCACCTGACCCTTCAAATGACAACCCTGCGTGAACTGCCGCCAGAAGAACGCCCGGCAGCGGGTGCGGTGATTAACGAAGCCAAAGAGCAGGTTCAGCAGGCGCTGAACGCGCGTAAGGCCGAGCTGGAGAGCGCGGTACTAAACGCGCGTCTTGCGGCAGAAACCATCGACGTTTCTCTGCCGGGTCGCCGTATTGAAAACGGTGGTCTGCATCCGGTTACCCGTACTATCGATCGAATTGAAAGTTTCTTCGGTGAGCTCGGCTTTACCGTGGCGACTGGCCCGGAAATCGAAGATGATTACCACAACTTCGACGCCCTGAACATTCCTGGCCATCATCCGGCACGCGCTGACCACGACACTTTCTGGTTTGACGCGACGCGTCTGCTGCGTACCCAGACCTCTGGCGTTCAGATCCGTACCATGAAGGAACAGGAACCGCCAATCCGCATCATCGCGCCGGGCCGCGTGTATCGTAACGACTACGATCAGACCCACACCCCAATGTTCCACCAGATGGAAGGTCTGATTGTTGATAAAAACATCAGCTTCACCAACCTGAAGGGCACGCTGCACGATTTCCTGAACAACTTCTTTGAGGAAGATTTGCAGGTTCGTTTCCGTCCGTCCTACTTCCCGTTCACCGAACCGTCTGCGGAAGTTGACGTGATGGGTAAAAACGGCAAATGGCTGGAAGTGCTGGGCTGCGGCATGGTGCATCCAAACGTGCTGCGCAACGTGGGTATCGATCCGGAAGTATACTCCGGCTTTGCCTTCGGCATGGGCATGGAGCGTCTGACCATGCTGCGCTACGGCGTGACCGACTTACGTGCATTCTTCGAAAACGATCTGCGTTTCCTCAAACAGTTTAAATAAGGGCAGGACAGAACAATGAAATTCAGTGAACTGTGGTTACGCGAGTGGGTTAACACCACGCTGGACAGCGAAGCGCTTTCCAACCAGATCACCATGGCGGGCCTGGAAGTTGACGGCGTTGAGCCGGTTTCCGGTGCCTTCAACGGCGTCGTGGTGGGTGAAGTAGTCGAGTGCGGCCAGCACCCTAACGCGGACAAACTGCGCGTGACAAAAGTGAACGTAGGCGGCGACCGTCTGCTGGACATCGTCTGCGGTGCGCCAAACTGCCGTCAGGGCCTGAAGGTGGCCGTGGCGACCGTCGGTGCCGTACTGCCGGGTGATTTCAAAATCAAAGCGGCCAAGCTCCGCGGTGAGCCGTCTGAAGGCATGCTGTGCTCCTTCTCCGAGCTGGGTATTTCCGACGACCACAACGGCATCATCGAGCTGCCGCTGGATGCGCCAGTGGGCACCGATATCCGTGAATACCTGAAGCTTGATGACAATACTATCGAAATCAGCGTCACGCCAAACCGTGCCGACTGCTTAGGTATCATCGGCGTGGCGCGCGACGTGGCCGTACTGAACCAGACCGAACTCAACGCGCCGGAGATTGTGCCGGTTGAAGCGACCATCAGTGACGTGCTGCCGATTCAGGTTGACGCTGCTGATGCCTGCCCGCGCTACCTCGGTCGCGTGGTAAAAGGCATTAACGTTAAAGCGCCAACCCCGCTTTGGATGAAAGAGAAGCTGCGCCGCTGCGGTATCCGCTCAATCGACGCCGTGGTTGACGTCACTAACTACGTTCTGCTGGAGCTGGGCCAGCCGATGCACGCGTTCGATAAAGATCGTATCGACGGCGGCATCGTTGTGCGCATGGCGAAAGAGGGGGAAACCCTGGTGCTGCTGGACGGCACAGAAGCCAAACTGAACGCCGACACCCTGGTGATTGCTGACCACAGCAAAGCGCTGGCGATGGGCGGTATCTTTGGTGGCGAACACTCTGGCGTCAACGACGAAACGCAAAACGTCCTGCTGGAATGTGCGTTCTTCAGCCCGCTCTCCATCACCGGCCGCGCGCGCCGTCACGGCCTGCACACCGACGCGTCTCACCGCTACGAGCGCGGCGTTGACCCGGCGCTGCAGTACAAAGCGATGGAGCGTGCAACCCGCCTGCTGATCGACATCTGCGGCGGCGAAGCGGGCCCGGTTATTGACGTCACCAACGAAGCGACCCTGCCGAAGCGTGCGACCATTACCCTGCGCCGCAGCAAGCTGGATCGCCTGATTGGTCACCACGTTGCCGACGCGCAGGTGACCGACATCCTGACGCGCCTGGGCTGCGAAGTGACCGAAGGTCAGGACGAGTGGAAGGCCGTTGCGCCATCCTGGCGTTTCGACATGGAAATTGAAGAAGATCTGGTGGAAGAAGTGGCCCGTGTTTACGGCTACAACAACATCCCTGACGAGCCTGTGCAGGCGGGTCTGGTGATGGGCACCCACCGTGAAGCCGACCTGTCCCTGAAGCGTGTGAAAACCATGCTGAACGACAAAGGCTACCAGGAAGTGATCACCTACAGCTTCGTTGATCCTAAGCTGCAGCAGCTGATCCACCCGGGTCAGGAAGCGCTGATCCTGCCAAGCCCAATCTCCAGCGAAATGTCCGCGATGCGTCTGTCCCTGTGGACGGGCCTGCTGGGGACTATCGTTTACAACCAGAACCGCCAGCAAAACCGCGTGCGCATTTTCGAAAGCGGTTTGCGCTTTGTGCCGGATAATCAGGCAAATTTAGGCATCCGTCAGGATCTCATGCTGGCTGGTGCCATCAGCGGTAACCGCTACGAAGAGCACTGGGACCTGGCAAAAGGCACGGTTGATTTCTACGATATGAAGGGCGATCTGGAAGCGATTCTGGATCTGACCGGTAAATTATCTGAAATTGAATTCCGCGCGGAAGCGATTCCTGCGCTCCATCCGGGCCAGAGCGCGGCGATTTATTTAGACGGCAAACGCGTTGGTTTCATTGGCGTTGTCCACCCAGAACTGGAGCGTAAGCTGGACCTGAACGGCCGTACCATCGTGTTCGAGCTGGAGTGGAGCCCGGTTGCAGACCGCGTCATTCCTCAGGCGCAGGATGTCTCCCGCTTCCCGGCGAACCGCCGTGATATCGCGGTTGTGGTCGCTGAAAACGTGCCCGCAGCAGATATTTTGGCCGAATGTAAGAAAGTTGGCGTAAATCAGGTAGTTGGCGTAAACTTATTTGACGTGTACCGCGGCAAGGGCGTAGCAGAAGGTTTCAAGAGCCTCGCTATCAGCCTTATCCTTCAGGATACCAGCCGTACACTCGAAGAAGAGGAGATTGCCGCTACCGTCGCCAAATGTGTAGAGGCATTAAAAGAGCGATTCCAGGCATCATTGAGGGATTGAACCTATGGCGCTTACAAAAGCTGAAATGTCAGAATATCTGTTTGATAAGCTTGGGCTTAGCAAACGGGATGCCAAAGAGCTGGTAGAGCTGTTTTTCGAAGAGATCCGTCGTGCTCTGGAAAATGGTGAGCAGGTAAAACTCTCCGGTTTTGGCAATTTTGATTTGCGAGACAAAAACCAACGTCCGGGCCGTAACCCGAAGACGGGGGAAGATATTCCCATTACAGCCCGCCGCGTGGTGACCTTCAGACCCGGCCAGAAGTTAAAGAGCCGCGTCGAAAACGCAACGCCTAAAGCAGAGTAATATGAACTAACCAAAAAGGCCGCCCACGCGGCCTTTTTTCTTTGCGCTCTCCGGCAAACACGCCGTAAAATCAATTACATCACTCGCTAACAAACCGTACACATGCTTGATTATGCTCATCGCCAGCACCGTTCCGATCGGCGTCGCCTGCTTCTGCTGGTGCTGCTGCTTATTCTTGCCGCGGGTATTAGCCTCTGCGCAGGCGACAGCTGGATCGGGCCTGAAAGCTGGCTGGGGCCTGACGGTCAGCTCTTCGTCTGGCAAATTCGCCTGCCGCGCACCGTCGCGGTGATCCTGGTCGGCGCCGCGCTGGCGCTGTCTGGCACTATTATGCAGGCGCTGTTCGAAAACCCGCTGGCGGAGCCCGGCCTGCTGGGGGTGTCGAACGGGGCAGGCGTCGGGCTGATTGCGGCGGTGATGCTGGGCGGGGGAGGACTCTCCGGCTGGAGCATTAGCCTGAGCGCCATTCTTGGCGCACTGCTGATCACAGTCATTCTTCTTCGCTTCGCCAGACGTCACCTGTCGACCAGCCGGCTGCTGCTTGCCGGCGTCGCGCTGGGGATCATCTGTAGCGCGCTGATGACCTGGGCGGTCTACTTCTCGACCTCCTTTGACCTGCGTCAGCTCATGTACTGGATGATGGGCGGCTTTGGCGGCGTCGACTGGCACCAGGGCTGGCTAATGGCGCTGCTGGTGCCGGTCATCGCGTGGGCTGCGCTGCAGGCCCAGCCGCTGAATCGGCTCGCGCTGGGGGAAATCTCTGCCCGCCAGCTGGGCATGCCGATTGGTTTCTGGCGTAACGTACTGGTCATTGCCATTGGCTGGCTGGTAGGCGTGAGCGTGGCCCTGGCGGGGGCGATTGGCTTTATCGGGCTGGTTATTCCGCACATGCTGCGTCTTTGCGGCTTCACGGATCATCGAACCTTGCTTCCGGCCTCGGCGGTTGCCGGGGCAGCCACGCTGCTGGTGGCCGACATCATCGCCCGTCTCGCCCTGACGGCCGCAGAATTGCCTGTTGGCGTGGTGACCGCAACGCTGGGCGCGCCAGTCTTTATCTGGCTACTATTAAAAGCTGGACGTTAAATCGACAACCTGAGGAAATGCTATGCAGTCAGATATCCTGAATACCGAAGTGACCACCATTGATGGGGATAACACCACGCTGGAAAGCTACAAAGGCAAGGTGTTGCTCATCGTCAACGTGGCATCGAAATGCGGCCTGACGCCGCAGTACGAGCAGCTGGAGAATATTCAGAAGGCCTGGGAGAAAGACGGTTTTACCGTGCTGGGCTTCCCGTGCAACCAGTTCCTGGGCCAGGAGCCGGGCAGCGAAGAAGAGATCAAAACCTTCTGCAGCACCACTTATGGCGTGACGTTCCCGATGTTCAGCAAAATTGACGTCAACGGTGAAGACCGCCATCCGCTGTATGCGAAGCTGATTGCCGCCGCGCCGAAGGCCGTTGCGCCGGAAGAGAGCGGTTTTTACGAGCGCATGGCCAGCAAAGGCCGCGCGCCGCTCTATCCGGACGATATTCTGTGGAACTTCGAAAAATTCCTGATTGGTCGTGACGGCCAGGTCATTCAGCGTTTTTCGCCGGATATGACGCCTGAGGACCCGATCGTCATGGAATCTATTAAGCTGGCGCTGGCGAAATAATGTCGCTGCTGATGCAGCTCACGGACGTCGCCGAGAAGGGGCGTCTGGAGCCGGTAACCTGCGACATCAATTCGGGTGAAATCCTGCATCTCGTCGGGCCAAACGGCGCGGGTAAAAGCACGCTGCTGGCGCGGATGGCGGGGCTGACCACCGGGCCAGGGCAGATTACGCTGCTGGAACATGCTTTGGTCGACTGGTCACCCGCCTCGCTGGCCCACCGGCGCAGCTACCTGGTGCAGCAGCAGGTACCGCCTTTTGCGATGCCGGTCTGGCATTATCTGATGCTGCATCTGCACGACAAACAGCATACGGCACTGCTGGAGGAAGTGGCTGCGGCGTTAGGGCTGGAAGATAAACTGTCCCGGCATGCCAGCCAGCTTTCCGGGGGGGAGTGGCAGCGGGTGCGTCTGGCGGCGGTCATTCTGCAGATCCATCCCGCGGGCAATCCTCACGGGAGGATGCTGCTGCTGGATGAACCGATGAGCGGTCTGGATGTTGCCCAGCAGGCGGCGCTGGATAGCCTGCTAAGCGCTCTGAGCAGGAAAGGTATCGCCGTAGTGATGAGCAGCCACGATCTTAACCATACGTTACGTCACGCCCATCGCGTGTGGCTCCTGTCGCGCGGCAGGATGATCGCCAGCGGTACGCGGGATCGGGTCCTTACGCCGCCAAATCTTGCCCGCGCCTACAACATGTCGTTCCGCAGGCTGGATATAGAGGGACATAAGATGCTGATTTCTACCGGGCAGGAGTAACCGTTTCTTGCCTGTGAACACAATTGCACGCTAAATTACCAAAAGAACAATAAAAGCAGAGGATTCGTCTGAAAATGCGATTCTGGTTTCTCTTCGTGGCGGCACTCTTTCTTGTGGGATGCAGCAGCCATCGTGCACCGCCGCCTAATCCGCGGCTATCGGATTCTATCACCGTTATTGCCAGCCTTAACGATCAGTTGAGCAACTGGCGCGGCACGCCTTATCGCTACGGCGGCATGAGCCGCGGTGGGGTGGACTGCTCAGGCTTTGTCCTGATGACGTTTCGTGACAAGTTTGATTTACAGCTTCCGCGAGACACGCGCAAGCAGGCGGAAATAGGCACTGAAATTGATAAAGACGATCTCCTTCCCGGTGATCTGGTCTTTTTCAAAACCGGATCGGGAGAAAGCGGCCTGCATGTTGGGATATATGATACAGACAATCAGTTTATTCATGCCTCTACCAGCCGCGGCGTGATGCGCTCTTCTCTCGATAACGTGTACTGGCGTAAAAATTTCTGGCAGGCGCGACGTATTTAGACTGCCCGAACACGTTTCTTATGTCGGCATGGTAACTATTAAACCATGCCGTTTTTCTCAAATAAGCTGATTAAAGTTAAATTTACCTAAATTAGCAACATCCCTATGTGTCTGTTTTATCTAAAACTGGCTATTATTCAGTAACCAGGATAAGATTATTTTAGATTCAGGGATAAATCTGAAAATTAATACGGAACTAATGAAATTAAACTTATTAAAATCAAGACAGTGGAATTGTGTCAGCAATTGCTCCAGGATGTCCTCTCTCATCTTTAATGCGGGGCGAGTGCAATGATTATTACGCTAGATAATGCTTACCAGTCTGAACTGATGCTTCTGCCTGCCCGTAATAGCGCAGGCGAGCTAAAAGGTTTAGAAATACTGGTTAACTTTACTGGCGTCGGCACCGATGTGAGGATCCCCACTGAGCTCGTTATCCCTCGGCTTTCAGCGGCAGAGGAGTTAGCGCTGTTTAACGAAAAACTGCAATTGCTTGATACCTGTAAACTGTTTTTTATTCAGCATCAGTTAATTGCATGGATCAATATTACACCAGCAATTGTTGAGTTTTTATTAAGTAATGGGAATGCTGTTTCAATTCTTGAGCGTTATCCGTTTCTTGAGTTTACTGTTAATGAGAACTATCCAGGTTTAAATAACGGAAAGGACGATCTGCAGCTGGCAAGAATGGCGATCCATTTTCCGCTGGTGCTGGCAAACTTTGGAGCCGGTGCTGCATCGCTCAAGGCCGTCTATGATGGATTATTTAAACGGGTTATTCTTGATAAAGGATTCATCCAGCAGCGTGCTTCTGAGCTTTCTTTCGAGCCTTTTATGCGCGCGATCCTATGGCAAATAACGCCGCACTGCCAGTCGGTGATCGTCTCCGGCATTGACGACCACGGTTTGCTGCAGCGCGTTCTGTCCTTCAATTTTGGTGCCATGCAGGGTGCGCTCTGGCCAGCCGTCTCGGCGGAGCACGTCACGACGCTCGTTCAGCAGCGATAACCCTGCCTTTCGCCCGTGTTTAAGTCCGGGTAAACCCTCTACACTAAAGGCAGGAGGACTTATGACCCTGTCTTTTACTGCTCACTGGCATGACGAGTTGCCTGGCTTTTACACCGCACTCAAACCAACACCGTTACATAATTCACGTCTTATCTGGCATAACGATCGGCTGGCCGATGAGCTGGCCATTCCGCCCGATCTGTTTCAGCGTTCAGACAGTGCTGGCGTCTGGGGAGGCGAGACGCTTCTCCCCGGTATGCAGCCTCTGGCTCAGGTCTATAGCGGACACCAGTTTGGCGTCTGGGCGGGACAGCTGGGTGACGGCAGAGGGATCCTGCTCGGCGAACAACGGCTTCCCAATGGGGGGACGGTTGACTGGCATCTGAAAGGCGCAGGTCTTACCCCTTACTCACGAATGGGTGACGGGCGCGCGGTATTGCGGTCAACGATACGCGAAAGTCTGGCATCCGAAGCGATGCATGCGCTGGGTATTCCCACCACCCGCGCGCTGTCGATCGTCACCAGCGACACGCCGGTGACGCGCGAAACGGTGGAAAAGGGGGCGATGCTGATGCGCATAGCGCAAAGCCATCTCCGCTTTGGTCATTTTGAGCACTTTTACTATCGCCGCGAGCCGGACAAGGTTCGCCAGCTCGCGGACTTCGCCATTCGCCACCACTGGGCGCATCTGCAGGATGAGGCGGATAAATACGTTCTCTGGTTCCGGGACGTGGTTGCCCGTACCGCCACGATGATTGCGCGCTGGCAAACGGTAGGCTTTGCTCACGGGGTCATGAATACGGACAATATGTCGATTCTCGGCCTGACCTTTGATTACGGTCCGTTTGGTTTCCTGGACGATTATCAGCCGGGGTATATCTGCAACCATTCTGACTATCAGGGGCGTTACAGCTTTGACAATCAGCCGGCGGTTGGGCTGTGGAACCTCCAGCGGCTCGCACAAACCTTATCGCCGTTTATTGACGTTGATGCCCTGAACGATGCGCTCGACAGCTATCAGGACCTTTTACTGCGGGAATACGGCACGCTGATGCGTAACAAGCTGGGGCTGATGACCCAGGAGAAGGGCGACAACGACATCCTCAACGGCCTGTTTGCCCTGATGGCGCGTGAAGGGAGCGATTACACCCGCACCTTCCGAATGCTGGGCCAGACGGAGCAGCACAGCGCCGCCTCGCCGCTGCGCGACGAGTTTATTGACCGTCAGGCGTTTGACGACTGGTTTGCACAGTACCGCACGCGGCTGCAGCAGGAGCAGGTAGACGACGCTACCCGTCAGGCGCAGATGAACGCAGCGAATCCCGCGATGGTATTACGCAACTGGCTGGCGCAGCGGGCGATTGAGCAGGCAGAGCAGGGGGAGTACGACGAGCTACACCGTCTGCACCTGGCGTTGCGCACGCCGTTTGCCGACCGGGATGATGACTACGTCAGCCGCCCGCCCGACTGGGGCAAGCGGCTGGAGGTCAGCTGCTCAAGCTAGCGATTTTAGCCGGGCGGCGACGTTGCCTTACCCGGCCTGTTCATCACTGAGCAACCCAGCCGCCATCCATATTCCACGCAGCGCCGCGAACGTTCACGGCGCCGTCGCTGCACAAAAATAGCGCCAGCTCGCCCAGCTGTTCCGGGGTAACAAACTCCCCTGAAGGCTGTTTCTCCGCCAGAAGCTGTTCGCGAGCCTGCTCCGGCGGTACGCCGTCCGCGATACGTTTGTCGATTTGCTGCTGCACCAGCGGGGTCAGTACCCAGCCGGGGCAGATAGTATTGGCGGTAATACCCGTGCGGGCGGTTTCCAGCGCCAGGGATTTGGTAAAGCCCACCACGCCGTGCTTGGCCGCAACGTAGGCCGATTTCTCTTTCGAGGCGACCAGCCCGTGAACGGAGGCGATATTGATGACGCGCCCCCAGTTTTTATCCCGCATGGCCGGCAGCGCCAGCCGGCTGGTGTGAAACACCGCGGAAAGATTAATGGCGATAATGTCGTTCCATTTCTCCACCGGGAAGGCGTCAACCGGGGCCACGTGCTGGATCCCGGCGTTGTTCACAAGAATGTCCACGCCGCCAAACTGCGATTCGGCGTAGCGCATCATGGCCTCAATCTGCAATACGTCCCGCAGATCCGCATCGTGATAGCCCGGCTTTTTGCCCAGTTGCGCAATCTCTTCCCGTGCCGATGCGCTGTCGCCGAAGCCGTTGAGGATCAGCTGCGCGCCTGCCTTCGCCAGCACGCGGGCGATCCCCAGACCAATGCCGCTGGTTGAGCCGGTGACCAGGGCGGTTTTACCGTTCAGATTCATTTTTCTCTCCTTACACAATGCCGGTCAGATAGAACACGGCAATGACAAAAAGTACTGCCAGACTTTTAATGATGGTGATAGCGAAAATGCCGCCGTAGGCCTGGCGATGGCTCAGGCCGGTGATTGCCAGCAGGGTAATCACCGCGCCGTTATGGGGAAGGGTATCCATCCCGCCGCTCGCCATCGAGGCCACGCGGTGCAGCACCTCAAGCGGAATATTGGCCGCATGGGCGGCGGCGACAAACGAGTCGGACATGGCGGCAAGGGCAATACTCATCCCGCCGGACGCCGAACCGGTGATCCCCGCGAGCACGGTCACGCTGATGGCCTCATTTAGCAGCGGATTCGGAATGGCCGCCAGCGCTTTGGATAACACCAGGAACCCAGGCAGCGCCGCGATAACCGCGCCGAAACCGTATTCCGAGGCGGTATTCATCGCCGCCAGAATGGCTCCGCTCACCGCCGTTCGGCTGCCTTCAGCCAGACGCCCCCGGATATTGCGAAAGCCAAAAATCAGCACCAGCACGATACCGGCGATCAGCGCCGCCTCCACGGCCCAGATGGCGGTGATCTTGCCCACCTCGGTCACAATCGGTTTCGCCAGGCCGGGCAGGGTAAGCTCGTGACTCACGCCGTACCAGCCGGGGATCCAGCGGGTAAACAGCAGGTTCAGTATGCCCACCACCAGCAGCGGGGAGATAGCAATCAGCGGATGCGGGAGATTAATGTTATCCGGCGTCTCGGGTTCATTTTTCAGATCCGTGCCGTAACCTTCATTATTATTGAGCGCCTTCCGACGCTGGCGCTCCAGCCAGAGCAGGCCAAAGACGATAATAAACAGAGAGCCGATAAGCCCCAGCCACGGGGCCGCCCAGGCGTTTGTGCCGAAGAAGCTTGTGGGGATGATATTCTGGATCTGCGGCGTGCCGGGCAGGGCGTCCATGGTAAACGAGAATGCCCCCAGCGCCACGGTGACCGGGATCAGCCGTTTAGGGATACCGCTCTGGCGAAACAGCTCGGCGGCAAACGGGTACACCGCAAACGCCACCACGAACAGCGAAACGCCGCCGTAGGTTAACAGCGCGCATACCAGGACAATCACCGGGATGGCGTGTCGACGCCCGAGGATCTGGATTGCAGCAGCGACGATGGAGCGTGAAAAACCGGAAAGCTCAATCAGCTTGCCAAACACCGCACCCAGCAGGAACACCGGGAAGTAGAGCTTGACGAAGCCCACCATCTTTTCCATAAACAGGCCGGTAAACGTCGGGCCGACGGCACCCGGATCGGTCAACAGCACGGCACCGAGCGCCGCGATCGGCGCAAACAAAATAACGCTGTATCCGCGGTAGGCCGCCAGCATCAGCAGTGCCAGCGCCGCCAGGGCTATTAACACACTCATTATGACTCCTCACTTTACTTATTATTCGGGTACCAACGAGAGGTTTAACGCTCGACGGTCAGGGCAATGCCTTGTCCGCCGCCTACGCACAGGGTGACGAGCCCTTTTTTAACGTCACGGCGCTGCATTTCGTACAGCAGGGTCACGAGGATTCGGCAGCCGGAAGCACCAATCGGATGGCCCAGGGCGATGGCACCGCCGTTAACGTTGACCTTGCGCTCATCCCAGCCGAGCTGCTGGCCCACCGCCAGCGCCTGGGCGGCAAAGGCTTCATTGGCTTCAATGAGGTCCACCTCGTCGAGCGTCCAGCCCGCCCGCGCCAGCGCCGTCCGGCAGGCGCTGACCGGGCCCATGCCCATTACTGACGGGTCAACGCCCGTCACGGCGTAACTCACGATGCGGCCAAGGACAGGTAATCCGCTCTCCCGCGCCTTTTCCTCGCTCATCAGCAGCACCGCGGCGGCACCGTCGTTGAGCGTGGAGGCATTCCCCGCCGTGACGGTGCCTTCCTCGTGCAAAAAGGCGGGACGCAACTGCGCAAGCTGCTCTGCAGTAGTGCCTGGTCGGGGCTGTTCGTCACGATCAATAACCAGCGGCGGCTTTTTACCCTGTTTCACCGTCACCGGCGCTATCTCGGCGTCAAGCCGGCCGGACTCAATGGCGGACGCCGCTTTTTGCTGCGAGCGGGCGGCGAAGGCGTCCTGCTGCTCGCGGGAAATGTCATACTCGCGGGCGACGTTTTCAGCGGTGATCCCCATGTGGTAATCGTTGAATGCATCCCACAGGCCGTCGGTAATCATGCTGTCCGTGAGGCCCGCATGCCCGAAACGTAGCCCGGCACGCGCGCCGTCCAGCAGATACGGGGCGTTGCTCATGCTCTCCTGACCGCCGGCGATAACCACCTCCGCGTCGCCGCAGCGGATCGCCTGGGCGGCGAGCTGGACCGCTTTTAAGCCCGCACCGCACACCAGGTTGACGGTGGTCGCCGGCGTGCTGACGGGCAACCCGGCGCCGATGGCCGTCTGGCGGGCGGGGTTTTGCCCGCATCCGGCCGTCAGAACCTGGCCGAAAATCAGTTCGTCTACCTGTTCGGCGCTGAGACCACGGTTCTCCAGCAGGTGCCGTACCGTGACGGCCCCAAGCTCAACCGCAGAAAGGGACGAGAGCGATCCGCGAAAACTGCCAATGGGGGTTCGCGTTGCCCCGACAATCATGACCTTTTTCATGCTGACCCCTCAGGTGAAGCGCATCTCGCGCACGTCGTCCGCCACAATGATTTTCCCTGCCGTTTTACGCACGATCTCGTCAATACTGACGCCCGGGGCGTATTCCCGCAGGATGAACGCGCCGTCCTGAATTTCCAGCAGCGCGAGATCGGTCAGGACCCGACGGATACAGCCCGCGCCCGTGAGCGGCAGCGTGCAGCGCGGCAGCAGCTTCGACTCACCGCTCTTTGAGGCGTGGGTCATCACCACGATGATGTTCTGCGCCCCGGCAACGAGATCCATCGCGCCGCCCATGCCCTTCACCATCTTTCCGGGGATCATCCACGAGGCGATGTTGCCCTCCACGTCCACTTCAAATGCGCCCAGCACGGTCAGGTCCACGTGGCCGCCGCGGATCATGGCAAACGACTGGGCCGAGTCGAAAATGGCCGCGCCGGTCCGCGCGGTCACGGTCTGTTTACCGGCGTTGATCATGTCAGGATCAAGGGTCTGCTCGTCGGGAAAAGCCCCCATCCCCAGCAGGCCGTTTTCCGACTGCAGCATCACGTCCATCCCGTCCGGAATGTAGTTCGCCACCAGGGTAGGGATGCCGATCCCCAGGTTGACGTAATAACCGTCACGCAGCTCGCGGGCGACGCGCATGGCCATCTGTTCACGGGTTAACATCGTCACACTCCTTGCGCGCGCAGGGTGCGCTGCTCAATGCGTTTTTCAAACTGGCCGACAATCAGCCTGTCGACGTAAATTCCCGGGGTGTGAATGGCCGACGGGGACAGTTCACCCGGCAGAACAATCTCTTCCACCTCCACCACCGTGATCCGGCCCGCCGTTGCCATCAGCGGATTAAAGTTTTGCGCGGTATGGCGATAGATAACGTTGCCGTACCAGTCCGCTTTCCACCCCTTGATCAGCGCGAAATCGCCGACGATCGCCTCCTCGAGGATGTAGTGCTTCCCTGCGAACTGGCGCACGTCCTTGCCGGTCGCCACGGGCGTGCCGTAGCCGGTGGCCGTATAAAACGCCGGAATACCGGCCCCGCCCGCGCGCACCTTTTCCGCCAGCGTGCCCTGCGGCGTAAGCTCAATTTCCAGCTCGCCGCTCAGCACCTGCTGCTCAAACAGCGCGTTCTCGCCGACGTAAGAGGCCACCACTTTGCGAACCTGCCGCGTTTCGAGCAGTATCCCCAGGCCGAATCCATCCACGCCGCAGTTGTTTGACACCACGGTCAAATCTCTCACCTGACGGCGCCGGACCTCCGCAATCAGGTTCTCCGGAATGCCGCACAGGCCGAAGCCGCCCGCCAGCAAGGTCATTCCGTCCGTCAGCCCGTCCAGCGCCTGCGCATAGCTGCCGACGCGCTTATCCAGTCCTGCCATAGTCATCCCTCCCGTTAACCGTGCCGGTATCATTAGGGGTGGCGACTCATTTGTTAATTTTGAATTTGTGACCCACTCATTTGGTTTTCTTATTAATTTCCTGTTAACTAATTCTTTTCAATTAGTTAACAGGATGAAAAATGAGAATGAGTGTCAAACAGTTACGCGCGTTTTTAGCGGTAGCTCACACTCTCAATTTCGCGCACGCCAGCGAACGCTTAAATCTCTCCCAGCCGGCCCTGAGCCTGACGATTAAAAGTCTGGAAGACGCGCTCGGCGGCCCGCTGCTGCAGCGGAGCACGCGCAAGGTTGCCCTCACGCAGGAAGGGGAGACGTTTCTGCCGATGGCGCGGCAACTCCTTGCCGACTGGGATAATGTGGAGGAGGCGATGCACCAGTGCTTTACCCTGCAGCGCGGCAAAATCTCGGTCGCGGCGATGCCGTCATTTGCCGCCAACGTTTTACCGGAGGTGCTCAAAGCGTTTCGCGATCGCCACGCCGGGATCAACGTCACCGTGCATGACGTCATTAACGAGCAGGTGATTGAGATGGTGCGGGAAGGGCGGGTTGAGATGGGGATCGCCTTTGAGCCGGCCCCCACGCACAACCTGCTGTTTACGCCGCTGGGGCTCGACAGGTTTGTCGCCATTGTGCCGAAGGACTCCGCGCTGGCGGACAAAAAGCGGCTGGCCTGGGAAGAGCTACTGACGCTGGATTTTATTACCCTGCAGCGCCCGTCGGCGGTACGTCTGATGATGGAGGAGGAGCTGGCCCGAAGCGGCAGAAAGCTGGACGTGGCGCTGGAGAGTCATCAGCTGGTGACGGTAGGTCGCATGGTCGCCAGCGGGCTGGGCGGCAGTGCCGTACCGGCGCTCTGCGAAGCGCAGATGACGGCGCTGGGCGCGGTCTGTATACCGCTCGATAACCCGCCCATTGAAAAGTGCATCGGAGCAATCCATCCGGGGCACACGCAGCTCTCTAAAGCGGCGCATGCCCTGCTGGAAACGCTGAAGGATTTTTACCAGCCCGCTCACGGGGCGAGAAATACCTGCGGTACGGGGTGATCCGGATGGCTGCCGACGCGCACCTGCGCGCCGTACCAGCGCGCCAGCGTCCCGGCCTGCAGCACGTCCTCCGGTGTGCCACTGGAGACCAGCCTGCCGTTGTGCAACAGCAGAATGCGATCCGCCCACAGCGCCGCCAGATTGAGATCGTGCAGCACCACGCACACGTGGAGATGACCCCGACGGGTCAGGGATCTCATCAGGCGCAGCAGATGCTGCTGGTGGTAGAGATCCAGCGCGGAGGTGGGCTCATCAAGAAACAGCCAGCCGCGCGGGGCTCCGTCGCACCAGAGCTGGGCCAGCGCGCGGGCGAGTTGGATCCGCTGCTGCTCGCCGCCGGAGAGCGTCGAATAGCGTCTGCCCGCCAGCGGTAGACAGCCCGTTATCGCCATCACTTCCTCAACTACCGACGCTTCAGGGGAGCGAGTCCAGGGCGCGCGTCCCATACCGACCACCGCGTCCACCGGCCAGTCGAATCCGGGCTGAGTATTCTGGCGCATCACCGCCCGGTAGCGCGCGAGGGTATCCGGCGGCCAGTCCGCAAGCGGCGTTCCGGCCAGAGTGCAGCGTCCGCTTGCGGGCTTGAGATAGCCGGTAAGCAGCCGCAATAACGTCGATTTCCCGGCACCGTTGGGGCCAATCAGGGCGACCAGCTCACCCTGAGAGAGGGTAAGCGACACATCGTCGATCAGCGTCCGCTGCCCGGCGTGAAAGAAAATCTTCTCTGCACAATAGCGTTCAGCCATGCGTACCTCCGCGACGAAAGATAAGCCACAGGAACCACGGCGCGCCGAGAAGGCTGGTCAATAACCCGACGGGCATCTCCGCCGGAGAGACCAGGGTGCGCGCCAGCGTGTCGGCAACCAGCAGCAGCAGCGCACCGGCCAGCACCGAGCCGGGTACGACGGCCCGGTGGTCGGCCCCCAGCCACATGCGCATCAGATGCGGCACCACAAGGCCAATAAAGCCGATCACGCCGCTGACGGCTACCGCCGCGGCAACCAGCAGGGCGCTGCACAGCAGCAGGATCCGCTGTACTATCGCGACATCCACCCCGAGATAGTGCGCCTCTTCATCGCCCAACTGCAACAGGTTGAGCGGGGCGGCCAGCCGCCAGATAATCAGCACTGCGGGCACCATCAGCGACGTTACCGCCAGCAGGGTGGACCACTGCGCCTGCCCGAGGCTGCCCATTCCCCAGAGGGAAAGCTGGCGAAGTTGGGCATCGTTGCTGAGCCATGAGAGCACCCCGACGGCCGCGCCGCACAGGGCGTTGATGGCGATCCCCACCAGCAGCAGGCGGGACAGGGAGCCGTGACGCTGCTGGCTGAGCAGGAAGATAATGACGGTTGCGGCCAGCGCGCCGAGGAACGCCGCGAGCATCGGGGCATACAGCATCAGCAGGGCAGGTAACGCGGCGGGAATGACCACCCACAGCGCCACCGCCAGCGCCGCGCCGCTGCTGATCCCCAGCAGACCCGGGTCTGCCAGCGGGTTGCGGAAAAGCCCCTGCATCACACAGCCGGCCAGCGCCAGCGCTCCGCCAATCACCAGCGCCAGCAGTACGCGGGGCAGGCGAATGGTAAGCCAGATCTGACGCATGGCCTCATCGCTGCCGCTCCACAGCAGGCTGACCGGCAGGTGCAGTGCCCCAAACCCGGTCGCGGTGAGCGTCATGATGCTCAGGATCGCGGCCAGCATCCACAACGACAAGGCGATCCGCCGGGACATCAGGGCAGTTGCTCCGCTTTGGCGCGCAGCTGCTGGATGGCATCCGGCGTTCGCACGCTGAAGCCCAGCAGCGCCATATCATCAATCGCCAGCACCTGCCTGTTCCGTCCCGCCGGGGTTTGCGCCAGACCGGGCAGCTTCCACAGGTTTTCTTCGCCGCCCAGCGCGTTCACGCCGTCCTGCGAAATCACCACCAGATCGGGCTGGCTGGCAATGACCCCTTCCTGAGACAGCGGCTGATAGCGGGTGAATCCCTGCATCGCGTTCTGCAGCCCGGCTGCACGGATGGCAGCGTCTGCGCCGGTCTGCTGCCCGGCGGCCATTGCGGTCATTCCCCCGTGGTTGAGGATAAACAGCACCCGCTTGTTGAGGGGCGCGGAGGGCAGGGCCGCCAGCGCCTGACGCAGCGTGTGGCGCAGGGCTTCCCCCTCGGCTTCACGGTGCGTAGCGTTGGCAATCACCCGAACCTTTTCGTCAATGACGCTCAGGTCGTTGCGGCCGGGAACGGTTACTACCCTGACGTGACTTTGTTCGACCTGCTTCAACGCCAGAGACGGCTGCGCCTGGTCGCTGGCCAGCACCAGCGTGGGGCGCATGGACAAAATGCCTTCGGCGTTAAGCTGGCGTAAATATCCCACGTCAGGCAGATCGTTTGCCGCCTGCGGCCACTGGCTGGTGCTGTCGCGCGCGACCAGCGAAGACTGCGCGCCAAGCGCGTAGACAATCTCCGTCACGTCGCCGCCAAGGGCGACAATTTTCTCCTGCGCGGCGGCAAACGCCACCAGAGGCAGGGCGCTCAGCAGGGCTAACCACGTTTTCATGCGGCCAGCCCTTTTGGCGTCAGGGCGTCAATCTGGCTGCGCCACTGGCTCTGCTCCGGCTCACCTTCGGTACGCTGGCCGTAAAGCTGGGCGATTTGCGTGCCGTCGGCGGCAAACAGCTCCAGGCTCGTGACGTGGCCGTCAGACGTGGGTTTGCGCGTCACCCAGCTCTCTGCGATCGTCTCCTCCAGCAGATGCAGGGTAAAGGCAGGGTTAAAGACGTTTAGCCAGCCTTTCATCGGCACGACTTTTTCCACCGCGCCGGTGAAGATCTGCACGCAGCCGCGGTTGCCGACGAAGACCATGATTTCGTTGCCGTCCCGGCGTGCCGCTTCCAGCAGCTGTGCCAGCGCGCTGTTCTCCACCTTACAGGCCAGGTCGTCGCCCACCAGGCGAAACGCCTGCTGACGGCTGAGATTGTGGCGCTTGAGCAGGCTGAAGAACTGATGCACGTCGGTCATGGCGCGCCACTCCTTGTCCACGAGAGCGGTATCCGCGTTTTCGGCGTGAGCCGGGACATCCCCAGCGCTCAGCTCAAGCGGCGGGTTATCGGCAAAGATAAAGCGGGTCAGCACGTCGCCCCAGGCGGCGAGGTCGGTGTTGTCCGTGGTGTAGACCTTCAGCACCGCATCGCCCTGACGATCGAAGAACTGAATGCTCTGTCGCTCGCCGCGGGCGGTGGTTTCGCTGAGGTGAAACGCGCTCGCCCACTGGTTGAGGAACAGGCGCAGATCCAGCGCGCGCGGGTTCAGCACCAGCCCGGCGTGGCCGTTCAGGTGCTGGTTGGTGAAGCTGCCCACTTGCTCGTGAACGGCATACTCGTTGCGGCAGATGCACTTGGTTTCACCCACGGCTTCCAGCGCGCCCAGAATATCGCGGATTTCGCCGCGCAGTCGCCAGGCGTCATGGCCCACGCGGGAAAAGGTCAGCTCCGCTTCGCTGATGTTCATTAACCCTGCGATGTCTCGCGCATACTTACCCGGATTTTCTTCTTTTAGCTCAAGCCAGCGTGCGTAGTGATGCATTGTCTTATCCTTCTGAAGAGTGGCCCCGAAGGGAATTACCACTGATAGCTTACGAAAATCTTGCCGTTACGACCGTCCTGCGGAATACCCTGCGGAGACCAGTACTCCTTATCGAAGGCGTTGCCGAGCACCAGCGTGGTGGTGACGCCCTTGAGCTGCTCCTGGCCCTTATAGCTGACGTAGAAATCGTTAACCGCATAGCCCGGCTGCTTGCTGTAGCTGCTGCTGACGTGGGTTGAGCGATCGGCAAAGGTGCCGATCCAGCCCACGGAGAAACCGCTTTGCGCCACCGGAACGTCCAGCTTGCTGGTGACGGTGTCCGGGTTAATGCTGGAGATGTACTCGCCCGTATCGGTGTCTTTCCCGCGCGTGCGGTTATAGGCCACGTCGAGGCTAAACAGATCGGCCGAGTATTTTGCCATCATGTCCCAGCCCCAGATTTTGGCGTCGGGTACGTTGTACGACATGGTGGTCGCGGCGGCAAAATCGACGGTGGTGGAGATATAGTCTTTGGCTTTGGTATCGAAATAGCTGGCTTTAAACTCCAGCGCATCGTTGGCAAGCATCAGATCGTCAAAGCGCAGGCCAAAACCAAACTCCTGCGTTTCGTTGGTTTCCGGGCGCAGGTTCGGGTTCGGCACCCAGTAGTTGGTGTAGAAGCGGCCAATGGAGAAGTGTTTGGCGTCGTTGTACATTTCGCCCATGGTCGGCGCGCGGAACGCTTGCGCGTAAGATCCGAACAGCATCAGCCAGTCGGTCGGGCTGACGGTTAACCCGGCGCGGGAGGACCATTTATCGGCGTTGACGTCATCGTAGCCATTGCTGCTGCCGCGGTAGTTGTCATACCGCGTGCCGCCCAGCAAGGTGATCGGCAGATCGCGCAGGGTGATTTCATCCTGAAGCCAGCCGGAGCTGAAGTCGATTTTCGCCTCCGGGAAGCCGGTCGTGGCACCGCCCGGACGCTGCTCCTGACGATAAAATTCTCCGCCGTAGGTCAGCAGGTGAGAGGCAAAAGAGTCGCTGAACAGGCGGGTACGGTTTTCCACCTTGCCGCCTTTGGTGGTTTGCTTGCGGAACTCGCCGGTGTTGTCGATGTTCTGGGCATTAATGCGCGCTTCGGACCAGTAAACCTTCGCATCGGCGTTCAGCCAGTCGTATCCTTCCGGCGCAATGTGGTAGCCAACCTGCGCATCGCGCTGGATGGTGGAGCGGTCGGTCATCGGGTTGCTGCTATTGGCATCAGAGGTTTGCGGGTTTTTCGGCTCCTGCGCGGCGTTGTTGTAGTAGCGCAGGGCGCCGCTCAGCGTCTGGGCCTGGTCGATTTTCCAGCTGCCTTTCGCCAGCATGTTATTGATGGATTCGTCGTTCGGCGCCGTCGCACCGTCGCTCTGGCGGATATCGCCGCGGTCGCGGCTGGACCACGATACCAGGCCGTCCAGGGTATCGGTACGACCATAGGCGCTGGCCCCCAGGCCGAGGCTGTGGTCCCCCGTTGCGCCGGTACCAAACACGCGATAACCGCTGTTTTTGCCCGGTTCCAGCAGATCTTTGGCGTCGACGGTGTCATAGGAGATGACGCCACCCAGCGCGCCGCTGCCGTAGAGCAGCGCAGACGGACCGCGCACCACTTCAATACGTTTAATCAGCGCCGGATCGAGGAACGTGCTGTTGAGGTGCCCGGTGTCGGTACCCTGGCGTACGCCGTCGACCAGCACCAGAACGCCGCGGCGGTCGTAGCCGCGCAGGTTAACGTCCTGACCGTTGGTGCGGCCGGTGCCGTCCAGCGTCAGACCGGGCACGTTGCGCAGCAGGTCGGCGGCAGAGCTGGCGGTCTGTTTTTCCGGGGCGGTGGCGTCAACCACGCTCACCATCATCGGGGCTTCGAAGGCGCTACGGGCATTGCCTGTGGCGGTGACGGTTATTTCATCTGCGGCAGCAAACGCGGCGCCCGGCAGGGTGCTAACAATCGCCAGCGCCAGAAGGGACGGGCGTAAACGTGCGGTATGCAGGTGTAGCATAGCAACTCTCCATAAAGTATCGAAAGCGCTGGCTGCCTGGGGATCACCTGGGTGGCTGGCGAAAGTATTGGTTTATTTTGTGAGGATCAGTTTTCCGGCATTCGTCTGGCGCAGCAGATACTGCTGGCCGTCATGCTCGATAATCACCCGCCCCTCATCACCCAGCAGCGTTTTGCTGTCGATGCGACGATCGGTAGGGGCAGGGGACGGTGCTGTGTGCTTGTTCGCTGGCGTTGCCGCGCTGTTATCCGTAGGTGACATCATGTTTATAAATAACAATCAATGTAACAATGATAATCATTATCAATAAACTGCAAATTCACGGCAAGCGTTTTTGTGAAAATTGTGTGACGGGATCAAATTTGTGCAATGAAACGCCCGGTAGCGGCTTCGCCTTACCGGGCCTACAACGGCACGGATCGTAGGTCGGGTAAGCGCAGCGCCACCCGACAATAACATCAGAAGCGAGAATCAACCGCAGCTGCCAGCTTCTCCAGCAGCAGCTCGCTGTCTTCCCAGCTCAGGCATGGGTCGGTGATCGACTGGCCGTATACCATCTGCTGGCCGGCAACGATTTTCTGCGTGCCTTCTTTGATAAAGCTTTCGGCCATGATCCCGGCAACGGCGGTCGAGCCGCTGCGGATCTGCTGACAGACCTCATCGCAGACGTCCAGCTGGCGGCGATGCTGCTTCTGGCAGTTGCCGTGGCTGAAATCCACCACCAGATGTTCCGGCAGGTCGAATTCGGCCAGCGTTTCACAGGCGGCAGCGATGTCTTGTGCATGGTAATTAGGCTTCTTCCCGCCGCGCATAATGATATGCCCATACGGGTTACCGCTGGTCTGGTAGATGGTCATATGGCCGTTCTTGTCCGGCGACAGGAACATATGGCTGGCACGCGAGGCGCGGATCGCATCGACCGCAATCCGGGTGTTGCCGTCGGTCCCGTTTTTGAAGCCGACCGGACAGGAGAGGGCTGAGGCCATCTCGCGGTGGATTTGGCTTTCGGTAGTGCGCGCGCCAATCGCGCCCCAGCTGATCAGATCGGCGATAAACTGCCCGGTCACCATGTCGAGAAACTCGGTGGCCGTCGGCACGCCCAGCTCGTTGACCTGCAACAGCAGCTTGCGCGCCAGCTCGATGCCGTGGTTTACGCGATAGCTGCCGTTAAGGTCAGGGTCGGAAATCAGCCCTTTCCAGCCCACCACGGTACGCGGTTTTTCAAAGTAGGTGCGCATCACAATCTCAAGGCGATGCTGGTATTTTTCCCGCAGCCCCTGAAGCCGTTTTGCATAATCCATCGCTGCATCCAGATCGTGGATGGAGCAGGGCCCAATCACCACCAGAAGACGCTTGTCTTCACCATTGAGGATTTTTTCAATGCGGCGGCGGGAGGCCGTCACATGTTCCGCGACCGCGGCGGAAACGGGGTGCCGCTCGGCCAGTTCAGCCGGGGTGACCAGACTGTCTATGCGCGCCGTGCGGAGTTCATCGGTTTTATTCATGACTTGTCTCAGAAAATTTTTGCTTCATCGGCAGACTACCGGGAAGTGATGGGCATCACATTAAACCAATCCCTGCTGATTTCAAGTTCGGGGCGACACCGCCCCGCTGTTGAAAAGGATGATACATGAATCTGAGCTAATGTACTAGCTTGTTAGTACATACGGCGGTTAAGCCCCATGATGTCGAGAATTTTGGTGGCAATTTCTTCCACCGAATAGTTCGTGCTGTTCAGCCACGGGATCTGGTTTTTGCGGTACAGCGCTTCCACTTCGGAAACCTCCATGCGGCACTGGCGCATCGAGGCGTAGCGGCTGTTCTCGCGGCGCTCTTCGCGGATCGCCGCGAGACGTTCCGGGTTAATCGTCAGGCCAAACAGCTTGTGCTGCAGCGGCTTGAGCGCAGCGGGCAGCACCAGGTTATCCATATCGTCGGCAATAAAGGGGTAGTTTGCGGCGCGGATGCCGAACTGCATCGCCAGATAGAGGCTGGTCGGCGTTTTGCCGCAGCGCGACACGCCGAGCAAAATCACCTGCGCCTGGTCGAGGTTGCGCAGCGAGATCCCATCGTCGTGCGCCAGGGTGTAGTCGATGGCGGCAATACGCGCGTCATATTTGGTCAGGTTGCCGGGGTTCAGCCCGTGGGTGCGGTGCGCGATAGGCGTCGGGTCAAGCTTTAGTTCGCTCTGGAGCGGGGCCACCAGCGCCTGCACGATATCCTGGCAAAAGCCTTCACTTTGCAAAATGATGTGGCGAATCTCAGGAATAACGATGGAGTAGAACACCAGCGGGCGCACGCCGGTCTGCTGGAAGATGGCGTCAATCTGGTCCTTCACCGCTTTGGCACGGCTCTCATTTTCCACAAACGGCAGCGTGATGCTGTTAATCGAAACGGGGAATTGCGACATCACCGCGTGGCCCAGCACCTCGGCGGTGATCGCCGTACCATCAGAAATATAAAAAACGTGACGATCGACAGCATTATCCATTTTACCCACCCTGAATATCGGACCTAATTGTCTGAAAGCATAAATTAAAAAAGTTAATTGCACAGCAAAGAAGTTATCTGAATTTAAAATGAAATGATGTTTTTGATTTTCCTGAAAAGCGGATTTCATTTTTCAAATAGCGACTTTATTTTTGTGGTTTCTGGCTGAATATAGAGGAATCATCAGCTTATTGGCTGGTGGGAAACTATCCGAAAAGTTGAAAATTTAAATTGCTTACACGATTCACCGTTTTTTTAGCGCAAATAATTATGCCAGTATAAATACGTAGTCAGGTGTTACTTACTCCGATCAAATATCACAAAAGGATTGTTTCGATGTCCAACAATGGCTCGTCACCGCTGGTGCTTTGGTATAACCAACTCGGCATGAATGATGTAGACAGAGTTGGGGGCAAAAATGCCTCCCTGGGTGAAATGATTACAAATCTGTCCGGTATGGGTGTCTCCGTACCAAACGGGTTTGCCACGACCGCCGACGCGTTTAACCTGTTTTTAGACCAGAGCGGTGTAAACCAGCGCATTTACGACCTGCTGGATAAAACGGATATTGATGACGTCACCGAGCTTGCTAAAGCCGGGGCGCAGATCCGCCAGTGGATCATCGACACACCTTTCCAGCCGGAACTGGAAAAAGCTATCCATGACGCGTACAACCAGCTCTCCGCTGACGACGCGCAGGCCTCCTTTGCCGTACGTTCTTCCGCGACCGCAGAAGACATGCCGGACGCGTCGTTTGCCGGACAGCAGGAAACCTTCCTGAACGTTCAGGGCTACGATGCGGTGCTGGTGGCGGTGAAGCACGTATTTGCTTCCCTGTTCAACGACCGCGCCATCTCCTATCGCGTGCACCAGGGCTATGACCATCGCGGCGTGGCGCTCTCCGCGGGCGTGCAGCGCATGGTGCGCTCGGACGTGGGTTCCTCCGGCGTGATGTTCTCCATTGATACCGAATCCGGCTTCGACCAGGTGGTGTTCATCACCTCCGCGTGGGGCCTGGGTGAGATGGTCGTGCAGGGCGCGGTGAACCCTGACGAATTCTACGTACACAAGCCTACGCTTGCCGCGGGCCGTCCGGCGGTGGTGCGCCGCACCATGGGCTCGAAAAAAATCCGCATGATTTATGCCCCAACCCAGGAGCATGGCAAGCAGGTTAAGATTGAAGATGTGCCGCAGGAGCAGCGCGACCGCTTCTCCCTGACCGACGCCGAAGTGCAGGAGCTGGCGAAGCAGGCGGTGCAGATTGAGAAACACTATGGCCGTCCGATGGATATCGAATGGGCGAAAGACGGGAACACCGGCAAGCTGTTTATCGTTCAGGCGCGCCCGGAAACCGTTCGCTCTCGCGGCCAGGTGATGGAGCGTTATACGCTGCACGCGCAGGGTAAAATCGTGGCGGAAGGCCGCGCCATCGGTCACCGCATCGGTGCCGGTCCGGTCAAAGTGATCCACGACATCAGCGAGATGAACCGTATTGAGCCAGGCGATGTGCTGGTGACCGACATGACCGACCCGGACTGGGAACCGATCATGAAGAAAGCGTCGGCCATCGTCACCAACCGCGGCGGCCGTACCTGCCACGCGGCGATCATTGCCCGCGAGCTGGGGATCCCGGCGGTTGTCGGCTGCGGTGACGCCACCGAGCGCATGAAGGACGGGCAGAACGTGACCGTCTCCTGTGCCGAAGGCGACACCGGCTACGTCTACGCCGATATCCTTGACTTCAGCGTGAAGAGCTCCAGCGTGGATACCATGCCGGATCTGCCGCTGAAGATCATGATGAACGTGGGTAACCCGGACCGCGCGTTTGACTTCGCCTGTCTGCCGAACGAAGGCGTTGGTCTGGCGCGTCTGGAATTCATCATTAACCGCATGATCGGCGTTCACCCGCGCGCGCTGCTGGAGTTTGACGACCAGGACGCGAAGCTGCAGAACGAAATCCGCGAGATGATGAAAGGTTACGACTCGCCGAAAGAGTTTTACGTCGGCCGTCTGACCGAAGGGATCGCCACGCTGGGTGCAGCGTTCTACCCGAAACGCGTGATCGTGCGTCTGTCTGACTTTAAGTCTAACGAATACGCTAACCTTGTGGGCGGCGAACGCTACGAGCCGGAAGAAGAGAACCCGATGCTGGGCTTCCGCGGGGCCGGACGCTACGTGTCCGACAGCTTCCGCGACTGCTTCGCGCTGGAGTGCGAGGCGGTGAAACGCGTGCGCAACGACATGGGGCTGACCAACGTCGAAATCATGATCCCGTTCGTGCGTACCGTGGATCAGGCGAAAGCGGTGGTGGACGAGCTGGCGCGTCAGGGCCTGAAGCGCGGCGAAAACGGGCTGAAGATCATCATGATGTGTGAGATCCCGTCCAACGCCCTGCTGGCCGAGCAATTCCTGGAGCACTTCGACGGCTTCTCTATCGGCTCGAACGACATGACTCAGCTGACGCTGGGCCTGGACCGCGACTCCGGCGTGGTTTCCGAGCTGTTCGACGAGCGTAACGAGGCGGTGAAAGCGCTGCTTTCCATGTCCATCCGCGCGGCGAAGAAGCAGGGTAAATACGTCGGGATTTGCGGTCAGGGACCATCCGACCATGAAGACTTTGCCGCCTGGCTGATGGAAGAGGGGATTGACAGCCTCTCCCTGAACCCGGACACGGTAGTGCAAACCTGGCTGAGCCTGGCGGAACTGAACAAGTAACGGCAACACGATCGCAAAAAGGCGAGGATTTTATTCCTCGCCTTTTTTATTTCACCTCTAATTTGCTCCCCATCACAAATAATCTAAAAAACCAAATATCATAATTTGTCTGTTAATTAAGACAATTGTTAGTGCGCAACGCGTTGCTAATACTTGAGCCTTACTGCGCATTTCCCTTCAGATGATGCGCAACTGGTTGAAATACGTTTTAACCTGATAAAAAGGCAAATAACAATGACACTTTCCTCTGTATTGCGTACCAAAGATAAAATAGGTTATGGCTTAGGTGATATGGCCAGCGCGCTGGTCTGGCAAACGGCCACATTATTTCTTGCTTATTTCTATACCGACGTTTTTGGTTTGCCTGCCGCGATCATGGGCACGATGTTTTTAGTGGTACGCGTGGTCGATGCGTTTGTCGACCCGTGTATTGGCGCGCTGGTTGACCGCACGCAGACGCGTCACGGCCGTTTCCGTCCCTGGCTGCTGTGGTTTGCTATTCCCTTTGGCGTAAGCTGCCTTATTACCTTCTACGTACCGGACGTCGGGCCGACGGCAAAAATTATTTATGCCTGCGTGACCTACGCGATTTTAAGTCTGATTTACTCCGCCATTAACGTGCCTTACTGCGCCATGCCGGGCGCGCTGACGCTGGATCCGCGCGAGCGTCACTCCCTGCAGTCCTGGCGTTTTGGCCTGTCATTTATTGGCGGGTTGATCGTAACGGTTATCGCTCTGCCGCTGGTCTCATTGTTGGGCCAGGGCAACCTGCAGAAAGGCTATTTCTATGCCATGAGCCTGATGGGGCTGCTGGGAATTGTGCTGTTCTTTTGCTGTTTCCTGATGACCCGCGAGCGTTATTCCCCGCGCAATGATACCTCCGGCTCCATGCTCACCGATTTAAAACTGCTGGCCGGTAACAGCCAGTGGCGCATTGTGTTTGTGTTTAATATTTTGCTGTTAACGGCGGTGGTGACGCGCGGCTCTGCCACCATGTATTACGTCAACTATGTACTGTTGCGCCCGGAGCTGGTTTTTGCCTTTATTGTTTCTGGCATGGTGGCCTCGCTAAGCGGCGCGTTATTATCTGAACGCCTGCTGGGGAAATTTGACCGCGTACGCGCCTATCAGTGGACGATAATGTCCTTCGTCATTTTCGGCGCGCTGATTTTCTTCCTGCCGCCTTCGCAGGTGTGGCTAATCTTTGGCCTTAACATCGTCTTTAGCTTTATTCAAAACCTCACCACGCCGCTCCAGTGGACCATGTTCTCTGATGTAGTCGACTACGAAGAGCATCGCAGCGGCCGCCGTCTGGACGGGCTGGTCTTCTCTACCGCACTGTTCGCCATCAAGTTTGGCCTTGCGCTGGGTGGGGCAGTGGTCGGCTGGGTGCTCGGCATGGTGGATTACGCCCCGGGCCAGGCAGCCCAGGCGCCGCACGTGCTCTCCACCATCAACGCCCTGTTCACCCTTATTCCGTGCGCGCTGTTCCTCTGCATGGTGGCGCTGCTTTCCATCTACAAGCTCAACAGCCGGCTGGTGGATTCCATCGCCCGGGAGCTGGCCAGCAAGCGTGAGGTAAGACCCGACGCGGGGCAGCTCAGCCCGGCAACCCCTTCCGCACTACAGGAGTAAAATATGACTGCTATCTATAAGGACGCGGGATGTCCCGTGCACGAGCGTGTCGCTGATTTACTGGCGCGCATGAGCCCCGAGGAGAAGTTCGCCCAGATGCACGCCTACTGGCTGATCCTTGATGAAAACGGCAACCACCGGGAGCGCAGCGATTTGAGCGACGAATTTGCTGGCGTCAGCGAGCAGGCGGCGCTGAGCGAACGGCTAAAACTGGGCGTCGGGCAGATCACCCGTCCGCTTGGCACCCACATCGTTGACGCGAAAACCGGGGTGCGCGCGGCTAACCGCCTGCAGCGCATGATGATGGAAGAGACGCGGCTTGGCATTCCGGCGTTGTTCCACGAGGAGTGCCTGGTGGGGCTGCTGTGCAAAGACGCCACCCTGTTCCCGTCCTCGCTCAACTACGGCTCGACCTGGGACCCGGAGCTGGTGCAGCGCGCGGCAGAGCAGATCGGTAAAGAGGCGCGTTCCGTCGGTTGCCAGCAGGGGCTGGCCCCGGTGCTGGACGTTTCCCGCGACGTCCGCTGGGGGCGAACCGAAGAGACCTTCGGGGAAGATCCCTGGCTGGTAGGCGTGATGGCAACCGCCTGGGTGAAAGGGTTACAGGGCGACAAGCGCGATCTGCTGGCGACGCTCAAGCATTACGTGGGCCACTCGTTCAGCGAAGGGGCGCGCAACCACGCCCCGGTGCATCTTGGCTTTAGCGAGCTGAACGACACCTTCCTGCTGCCGTTTGAAATGGCGGTCAAGCTGGCAAATGCCGGTTCGGTCATGCCCGCCTACCACGACATCGATAACCAGCCGGGGCACAGCGACAGCTTCCTGTTGACCACCGTTCTGCGCGAACAGTGGGGCTTCGACGGCATTATTGTGGCGGACTACGGCGGCGTCAGCCTGCTGCACCAGCACCACGGGATTTCCCACGACGCAGCGGAGTCCGCCGCGCTGGCGTTTAACGCCGGGCTGGACGTTGAGCTGCCGAAAGATGACTGCGCACGCCATCTGGCGGAAGCGGTAGAGCGCGGGCTGATCTCTATGGCGAAAGTCGATGAGATCGTGGCGCGTACGCTGACCGAAAAATTCCGTCTCGGCCTGTTTGAGAACCCGTATGCCGATGAAAACGGCATCGATCTGCAAAATGAGATGACCCGCCAGGTGGCGCGGGAGGTGGCGACAAAATCGGTCACGCTGCTGGAAAACAACGGCATTCTGCCGCTGAACGGTAAACCCCGCGTGGCGGTGGTGGGGCCGACGGCAGACGATCCGCTGGCGTTACTCAGCGGGTATAGTTTCCCGGTGCATCTGATCATCAGCGATATGGTTGAGGAGACCTCGCAGGTGACGACCCCGCGCGCGGCGCTGGAGCAGTACCTGGGTGCATCGAACGTGCGCTACGCGAAAGGGTGCCACATTATCGAAAAACGGATGGCGGGTGCGCCGGTCTTCCCGGGCGACAGCGGCGGCAAGCCAATGCAGCAGTCTCCGGTGTCGCAAAGTACCGCACTTATCCCCGAGGCGGTCAGCGCCGCACAGGAGAGTGACGTGGTGGTGGCCTGCGTGGGCGATCTCGCCGGGCTGTTCCAGAGCGGCACGGTAGGGGAAGGCTCCGATACTGACTCCCTGAATTTGCCGGGCGTGCAGCAACAGCTGCTGGAGGCGCTGGTGGCGACGGGCAAACCGGTGATCGTCGTGATGACCGGCGGGCGTCCGTACAACCTTCAGGGGCTGGAGGAGAAGATTGCCGCGCTGATGATGGCCTGGGCGCCGGGACAGGAAGGGGGCTGGGCGATTGCCGATGTGTTAACTGGTCGCGCGGAGCCGCAGGGCCGGCTGGTGGTCAGCGTGCCGAAAAGCGCCGGGGCGATGCCGTTCTACTATAACCACAAGCTGAAAAGCGGCGGCACGCCGTTCGCGTTCCATTTCGGTGCGCGTTACCCGTTTGGTTTCGGCCTCGGCTGGACGCAGTTTAGCTGGGGCACTGCCCGCGTCGCTGAAAGCAGCGTGCCGGTCGACGGGGAGGTGACGCTGAGCGTGGATATCACCAATACCGGCGAGCGCAGCGGCAGCGAGGTGGTGCAGGTCTACGTGCGGGACAAGGTCGCCACCCAGGTGCGCCCGCTTCAGGAGCTTAAGGCCTTCCAGCGCGTCACGCTCTCGCCGGGCGAAACCGCCACGCTAACCTTCACGCTGCCGGTTGAGATGTTCAACTTCACCCGCCGTGACGGCAAGCGCGTCGTTGAGCCGGGCGAGTTTGAACTGCAGATTGGCGCATCGTCGGCGGATATCCACCAGGCGGTGACGGTCAATGTGACGGGGGAAACGCGGGTGCTGCCAGCAGAGTGGCGGATGCTCAGTGCCTGTGAGGTTAAGCGCGCGTAGTCAGGATAAAAAAAAGCCCATCGTGGGAGATGGGCAAAGACTACACACAGCAATTCGTTGTTTCACTCAGGGGATTTCCATGCTTATAAATCAAGGTGTTGATTTATAACCTTGAGCTAATAGTAGGCATGTCATCTTTCAGCGTCGATCGGATTCGTCTCAATAGTTAAAGAGACGTAAAGATTTCTTGAGAATAATAGCGGACTTAATGCTGAAATGGCGGGTCTGACCAGTGTGCAACGAATAAATACTTTAGCAGTGTTAAAGTATTGTGCGGGATAATGTAGGCCGGGTAAGCGCAAGCGCCACCCGGCAACAAGGCTTAATGGGTATTCTTTTCTTCCAGCTCTTCCAGCTCGCTCAGAATCACGTCCGGGTCGGTTCCAGGCGGCGGCACTTCATGAACCCAGGCGGAGAACAGACGCCAGGTAACGGCGAGCAGCACCGGGCCAATGAACAGACCGATCATCCCGAAAGCAATCAACCCGCCGATAACCCCGGAGAGGATCAGGATCAGCGGCAGGTCTGCGCCCATGCGGATGAGGATGGGGCGAATCACGTTATCCATGGTGCCAACCACGCAGCTCCAGACCAGTAGCACCGTTCCCCACGTGGTATCACCCGTCCAGTAAAGCCAGATAATGCTCGGAACCAGCACCAGCAGCGGCCCCAGTTGCGCAAGGCAGGTCATCAGCATGACTACGGTAAAGACGGTGGCGTACGGTACGCCGGAAATCGCCAGGCCGATACCGCCCAGCACCGCCTGCACCAGCGCCGTCACCACGACGCCCAGGGCGACCGCGCGCACGGCCTGCGCGGCCAGCAGCACCGCGGCGTCACCGCGTTTTCCCGCCAGGCGGGTGGCAAAGTGACGAACGCCTAAAGCCACCTGCTCACCGCGCCAGTAAAGCAGGGCGCTGAAAACCAGCATGAGGGTACAGTGCATCATAAAGCGGCCGATATGTGCGGCCTGACCGACAAACCAGGTGGTGGTGGTGCCAATATACGGACGCACTTTCGCCATCAGCGCGCTGCCGCCCATCTCCAGCAGGCTATGCCAGCCGCTGTAAAGCTTAGCGCCCACGACCGGAATGCTGTTCAGCCAGCCGAGGTCCGGCAGAGTCAGGTCGCCGCTTGTCACGGCGCGGATCACCGGGCCGCTGGAGTCGACAAGGCTGTTTACCAGCAGCGCAACTGGAATAATAAACAGCAGGAACAGCAGCAGCGTCATCACCAGCACGGCCAGCCCGCGGCGGCCAAACAGCAGTTTCTGCAAGCGCAGCAGCAAAGGCCACGTGGCGACGACAACGGTCGCAGCCCAGGCGAAGCCGAGAATAAAGGGTTGAACAATCCACAGACACGCAATAATCATGAGGGCCAGGAACAGCACCGACAGCAGAATTTGCGCAACATCCCTGGGCTGGCGAAGATTGACCATAAATGAAACTTTCCTTAAAAGAACGCCAGTACCACTGGCGGGAATGGAAAACCGCGTCTCTCTTATCATTAGCGATCGCAGCGGTTTTTGACAGGCGAATTCTGCCTGTAATTCAGCAGAGATTATAAGAAAAAAATGTGATAAAACTTTTAAGATACACGCAAACGATTCCCACAACTCTAATTAGGGTCGACAGTAATGATCCCACAGATTTCTCAGGCACCTGGCGTCGTTCAGCTGGTGCTTAATTTTTTGCAGGCACTGGAGCAACAGGGTTTTACAGGTGATACCGCCACGAACTATGCCGACAGGCTGACGATGGCAACCGATAACAGTATCTACCAGCTTCTTCCCGATGCGGTCGTTTTCCCTCGTTCCACGGCCGACGTGGCGCTTATCGCCCGGCTGGCAACGCAGGAGCGGTTTGCCTCTCTGGTCTTCACGCCGCGCGGCGGTGGCACCGGAACCAACGGTCAGGCGCTGAACCAGGGCATCATTATTGATATGTCGCGCTATATGAACCGCATCATTGAGATCAACCCCGAAGAGGGATGGGTGCGGGTTGAGGCGGGCGTTATCAAAGATCAGCTTAATCAGTACCTCAAGCCTTACGGCTACTTTTTTGCCCCTGAACTCTCCACCAGCAACCGAGCAACCATTGGGGGGATGATCAACACCGATGCCTCCGGGCAGGGGTCGCTGGTCTACGGTAAAACCTCCGATCACGTGCTGGGCGTGCGGGCAATATTGTTAGGCGGCGATATCCTTGATACCCAGCCGATGCCGGTCGAACTGGCGGAAACGCTGGGTAAAGATAACACCGCCAGCGGGCGCATCTACCGCACCGTGCTGGAGCGCTGCCGCGACAACCGCCAGCTTATTCTCGACAAATTCCCCAAACTGAACCGCTTCTTAACGGGCTACGACCTGCGCCACGTGTTTAACGACGACCTGACGCAGTTTGATTTAACCCGCGTGCTGACCGGCTCCGAAGGAACGCTGGCGTTTATTACCGAGGCGCGGCTGGATATCACCCGCCTGCCGAAGGTGCGTCGCCTCGTGAACGTCAAATATGACTCCTTCGACTCCGCGCTGCGCAATGCGCCGTTTATGGTGGAAGCGCAGGCGCTGTCGGTGGAAACCGTCGACTCTAAGGTGCTGAATCTGGCGCGGGAAGATATCGTCTGGCACTCCGTGCGCGAGCTGATTACCGACGTGCCGGACAAAGAGATGCTTGGCCTCAACATTGTGGAATTTGCCGGTGATGACGCGGAGCTGATTGAAAGCCAGGTGACGACGCTCTGCCAGCGCCTGGATGAGCTGATTGCTCATGGCGAAGGCGGCGTGATTGGCTGGCAGCTTTGTCACGATCTGGCCGGTATCGAGCGTATTTACGCCATGCGTAAAAAAGCCGTGGGCCTGCTTGGCAATGCGAAAGGGGCGGCGAAGCCGATTCCGTTTGCCGAAGACACCTGCGTGCCGCCCGAGCATCTGGCGGATTATATCGTCGAGTTTCGCGCCCTGCTGGACGGCCACGGCCTGAGCTACGGCATGTTCGGCCACGTGGATGCCGGGGTGCTTCACGTGCGTCCGGCGCTGGACATGTGCGACCCGCAGCAGGAGATCCTGATGAAGCAGATCTCCGACGACGTCGTGGCCTTGACCGCCAAATACGGCGGTCTGCTGTGGGGGGAGCACGGGAAAGGATTCCGCGCGGAATACAGCCCGGCGTTCTTCGGGGAGCAGCTTTACGCGGAGCTGCGCAAGGTCAAAGCGGCGTTCGACCCGGATAACCGCCTCAATCCGGGGAAAATCTGCCCGCCTGAAGGGGTGGACGCGCCGATGCTCCGGGTGGATGCCGTTAAGCGCGGTACGTATGACAGACAGATCCCGATTGCGGTGCGCTCGTCCTGGCGCGGCGCGATGGAGTGTAACGGCAACGGCCTGTGCTTTAACTTTGACGTGAAAAGCCCGATGTGCCCGTCAATGAAAATCACCAGCAACCGCATTCACTCGCCGAAAGGGCGTGCGACGCTGGTGCGCGAGTGGCTGCGTCTGCTGGCGGACCGCGGCGTCGATCCCCTGAAGCTGGAGCAGGAGCTGCCGGAAAAACGGGCCAGCCTGCGCTCGCTGATTGAGCGCACCCGCAACAGCTGGCATGCCAATAAGGGCGAGTATGATTTCTCCCATGAGGTGAAAGAGGCGATGTCCGGCTGTCTGGCCTGTAAAGCCTGCTCTACCCAGTGCCCGATTAAAATCGACGTGCCGGAATTCCGCTCGCGCTTCCTGCAGCTCTACCACACCCGCTATCTGCGCCCGGTGCGCGATCATCTGGTGGCGACGGTGGAAAGCTACGCGCCGCTGATGGCGCGCGCGCCGAAGACCTTTAACTTCTTTATCAATCAGCCGCTGGTGCGCAAGCTTTCCGAAAAGCATATCGGCATGGTCGATCTGCCGTTGTTGTCGGTGCCGTCGCTGCAGCGCCAGCTCGTCGGCCACCGCTCGGCGAACATGACCCTGGAACAGCTTGAAGCGCTTACTCCTGAGCAAAAAGCGAAGGTGGTGCTGGTGGTCCAGGATCCGTTCACCAGCTACTACGACGCGCAGGTGGTCGCTGACTTCATCCGCCTGGTTGAAAAACTGGGCTATCAGCCGGTAGTGCTGCCGTTCTCGCCAAACGGCAAGGCGCAGCACATTAAAGGCTTCCTGAACCGCTTTGCGAAAACGGCGCAAAAAACCGCTGATTTTCTCAACCGGATCGCCGAACTTGGGATGCCGATGGTCGGCGTCGATCCGGCGCTGGTGCTTTGCTATCGCGATGAATACAAGCAGACGCTGGGTGATAAGCGCGGCGATTTCCACGTCATGCTGGTGCACGAGTGGCTGCCGGCAGCCCTGGAAGAGAAGGCCATTCAGGAGGCGGGCGGTGAACCGTGGTATCTGTTCGGACACTGTACGGAAGTGACGGCGCTGCCCGGCGCCCCGGCGCAATGGGCGTCTATTTTTGCGCGTTTCGGCGCGAAGCTGGAGAACGTTAGCGTGGGCTGCTGCGGCATGGCGGGCACCTACGGCCACGAGGTGAAAAACCACGCCAACTCGCTCGGCATCTATGAGCTGTCGTGGCATCAGGCGATGCAGCGATTGCCAAGAAACCGCTGCCTGGCGACGGGCTACTCCTGCCGCAGCCAGGTGAAACGGGTTGAGGGTAACGGCGTACGCCACCCATTACAGGCTTTACTGGAGATAATTGGATGATCTGGAAACGTGCCGTCACGCTGCAGGCGCTAAACGCCATGGGCGAGGGGAATATGGTGGGGCTGCTGGATATCCAGTTCACCCGCATTGGGGAAGACGATCTGGAGGCGACGATGCCTGTCGATAGTCGCACCCATCAGCCGTTTGGCCTGTTGCACGGCGGTGCTTCCGTCGTGCTGGCGGAAACCCTGGGCTCCGTCGCGGGATATCTCTGCACCGAAGGCGAACAGAAGGTGGTCGGGCTTGAGGTGAATGCCAACCACATTCGCTCGGTGCGCAGTGGGCGCGTGCGCGGTATCTGCCGCGCGCTGCACGCTGGTAGCCGCCACCAGGTGTGGCAGATTGATATTCTCGACGAGCAGGATCGCCTGTGCTGCTCGTCGCGTCTGACGACGGCGGTCGTGTAAAGTTTTCAGATGAATTGCCTTTGGTCAAAAACTAGCCAGCATGTTGTGATATACTGGTCAGGATTTGTACATAAGCGAGGACATCATGGATACTGAAATAACCCCAACACAGCTGGCAATTGAATATTTACGTCGCGATAAGAGCAACCTGTCTCCGGCGCAGTACCTGAAAAAGCTGAAACAGCTTGAGCTGGAGTTCACGGATCTGCTGGCGCTCTCTTCGAATGAACTGAAAGAAGAGATCTACTTTGCCTGGCGGTTGGGCGTTCACGTCCATTGAGTGAGTGTTGTTGAACAGGCCGCGAGTGCGGCCTTTTTTGTGTCTGACATTCAGTATTTAGCGGGGAGCTTGTTGATTTTAATAAGCCTGCCTTCTTCCATTTCGATAAATCCGCCGGTTTTTAAATCCGCCAGAATGCGCATTACGCCGCTGCGGGAGAGCTGGGTTTTCTCCCGAATATACCTTTCCGCCGTTACGCTGCTGCGATAACTTTCATCTTCCTCCATCAGCTTTATGAGCTGCTGGCGAATCATCTCATACGCCGTCGGTGCGCCCTGCGGCATCACGTTGTTATAAAGCCGGCTATAGACAAACATCAGTTGTTTCGAGAGCAGCCCCCATAGCCCTTTTTCTTTGATAATGTCAGCCACCTGTTCAGTAGGGATACTGCCAATCAGGCAAGGGCTTACCGTGACGAGGTAATCATTGAAATAGATGTCCGTCAGGTTAGCAAGACCAAACAGGGCAGGGCTGCGGGCGGTAGAAAGCATCATGCTATCGCTGCTGCGGTAGATGGCAATCGTCCCCTCCAGGATTAAATAACAGAGCCCCTGACCGTTAACCTCAAGGTTAAGTCGTTCACCGCGGCCCGTTCGACGCACGGTGCAATAAGGCTCCAGATGCGCGATCAGTTCCTGGGCGTAAGGGGAGCCGCGAGACGATTTATCTGTAGAGGACATAGCCGTAAACCTGGAAGATAATCTTATGCTTATAGTTTCGCTCTTCTCTCGCGCTATCTCCAGATATTATTGTGCTTTCAGTACTTCCGGGGTAAATGGTTAACTTCTATCAGCACGCCACGGTCCATGGTGATGTATTTCCCCGTACGCAGTTCTGCCAGAATCCGCATAATTCCGCTGCGGGAAAGGTAGGTACGGCTTTTAATGTAAGCCGCTGCGGTGATGTTTTGTCGAATTGCCTCAGGCTCCTGCATTAATTCAACCAGCTGAAAGCGGATGATATCGTAGGCGGACATCTGTGATATTTGCGCGCAGTGCTCGTACACCCGCGATGCCGTGTAGATCAGCAATTTAGAAAAGTGTTCCCAGAGATCGTGCTGTGCAACCACGTTGTTAAACGTTTCCAGCGGTACGCATGCTAATTCGGATGTCTCCAGCGCCCTAACGTAAAGATGTTCCGATGAAAACTGACTGCTGACACCCAGTATAAAAGGCGCTGATTCTGAATTTAACACAATGCCGTCGCCGCGGCGGTGCAGCGCCACGCTGCCGTGTAACAGCATAAAACATTGGCGTTCGTCATTTCGGTAATATTGTACGACTTCACTTTTCGAAAGAATGATTTTCTCTGCACCAGGAAGGATATTATCAATTATACGCTCTATGTGCCTTAAGGGTTTTAATCCCAGCACTGACGATTTCTCATTGTCTAATATGGCTGCAATTCGCGTGTTCATAATATACCTCACTTCAACAGATGCGATCGTTTTTCAATCAGCGTGGAGAATTATCTTAAAAAGCAGCGAAGCAGGGAATAATACTCGGAAGTCTAATAATAGACCGGAAGGGTTGAGTATCTTAACGTTATGAATTTTATCGTTAAAGGGCGAAAGTCTAAAAGTAGACTGGCGATAAAATGAACGATCCAAATGTTTATTTTTTGTTAAGCTCCAGTCTACAGCTAGACCTGAAAATAGATTGTCTCGCACAAAAGAGTTGTATAAATTTTGACTCGTCGACAGAAACACCCATCTGAAACGCTCGACACGATGAGAGTGATATTTTGTTTCTGATGGCCTCTAAAAAAAGAATGGCAGAATGAGGAACGTCTGTTTTGCCTGAATATCAGTAATAAATAAAGTAATACAGGAAATGGCTTTATGAAAAAGAAAATTATTGTTGCCATGTTTGCGGCAGGCTCTGCATTGACAATGACTCAGGCTTTCGCGGCGGCAGGTACGGTTAATTTTAACGGTAATATTTTGGATAATGCCTGCGATGTGGATGTGGCATCCCAGAATCAGGTTGTCGTCCTCGGCGATTATTACAAAACGGAATTCCCGACAACGGGTTCCCGAACCGCAGCGACGCAGTTCAATATCGTACTGAAAAACTGCCCGGTGACCGTTACCTCCGCGAAGGTGCGTTTTGACGGCACGCCAGATTTAACCAACGCAAGCCTGCTGGCGATTGATTCCTCCGTTGTGGGAGCAGCAACGGGCGTGGCCATCAACCTGATGACGGCGGATAAGGCCGATCTGCCGCTGCATGGTAGCAACAGCTATACCTATGCGCTGAGCAGCACCGCTGATAATACGCTCAACTTCTATGCCCAGTATATTTCGACTGCGGCATCAGTGACCGCGGGCCCGGCTAACTCGGTTGCTAACTTCTCTGTGATTTATAACTAAGTCTTTTGCAGTAATCAGTATGGGGCCACCCGGCCCCTTTGTTTTATGAGGTATTCAATGCGTTTTATCACAACAATCGGTCTGGCCGCAGCAGCGTTACCGCTGACATTTTCGATCGCCAATGCCGGGGTCATTATTGGCGGCACCCGCGTTATTTTCGACGGTGCAAAAAAAGAAGCAACCATTAGCGTGGACAATGCCGATAGTGCGCCCTTTTTAATTCAGTCGTGGATTGATGCGCCGGAGGGAAAAACAGATAAAGCGCCTTTTATCATTACGCCTCCGCTTTATCGACTGGATGGCGGCCAGAAAAATATCGAACGCATTGTTATGACAGGTTCACTCTCTCAGGAACAAGAAAGTTTATTCTGGCTCAATATAAAAGCCATTCCTTCTGCAACGAAACAGGCTAACGCACTGCAAATTGCGGTGAAAACGCGTATCAAGTTGATTTATCGCCCGGCTAATCTTCACGCGTCAACGCCTGAAGAACAGGCCGGAAAATTAACGTGGCAACGCAACGGGAATGAAATTCAGGTTACGAATCCGACACCTTATATCATCAATTTTAATGAAATATCTGTGGGCGGAAAAAGACTGGATGATGTTTCGTATGTATTACCTGGCGCGTCGGCCCGATTCCCGTTATCTCATGGAACCAGCGGAAATACGTTGACGTTTAAAGTTATCAACGATTATGGAAGCCCCGGCGCGTTGCATCAAGCCAGTTTGTGATTTTGACAAACGGTAATACCCGCATTACTCAGGTTATCAGCAATGAAAATACAGCAATATAAAGTACGTCCTCGACGCCTGGCGACACTTATCGCCCTGGCAATGACGGGGTCTTCTCCCACGCTTTATGCCAGCGAAACGTTTAATACCGAACTGGTCGAGCTGGACAACCCAGGGATGGGGAAAGCCGATTTATCCGCATTTGAATCAGGCTCTCAGGCACCGGGGACGTACCATGTTGATATTATTCTTGACGATCAGCTCATGGAGACCCGGGATATTACCTTTGCCGCAGCAAAAACGCCTGATGGAAATGACGTATTACAGCCATGCCTGAGCATTGAACAATTAAAACAGTGGGGCGTTAAGACAGCGCTCTTTCCACTGCTGGTCTCAGCGAAAAGCGACTGTGCCGATCTTAAGGCCATTCCACTGGCCTCGACGGATTTCCTGTTCAACGCGCAGCGTCTGGTTATCAGTATTCCGCAGGCGGCTATTGATATACCGGCGCGTGGCTATGTGCCACCAGAAATGTGGGACGAGGGCATCAATGCCGCCATGCTCAATTACAGCCTGAGCGGGGCCAACTCCTGGGCGAAGACCGGAGGGGCTAACAGAACGGACAGCCAGTATGCCAACCTGCGTCCGGGGATCAATATTGGGCCCTGGCGCCTGCGCAACTACACCACCTGGTCCCGGGATGCGTCGGGTCAGGATAAATGGGACACCGTTTACACCTATGCGCAGCGGGCCGTTATTCCCCTGAAATCGCAGCTGACGCTCGGCGACAGCTCCTCCCCGGCTGACGTGTTTGACAGTATCCCTTTTCGCGGCGGCCAGCTGGCGTCCGACGATGACATGCTGCCGGATTCCCTGAAAGGCTACGCGCCCGTGGTTCGCGGTATTGCGCGCACGAATGCGCAAGTTGTGGTGCGCCAGAATGGCTATCAGATCTACCAGAGCTACGTCGCCCCGGGGGCGTTCGAGATAACCGACATGTACCCGACGGGCGGGGCCGGGGATCTGGATGTGACAATCAAAGAAGCGGATGGAAGCGAACAGCATTTCACCTTGCCTTACGCCTCTCTGCCGGTACTGCAGCGCGAAGGGCGTCTGAAGTATGCCATCACGGGTGGCCAGTATCGCGCCTATAACAGCAGCGTGGAAAAGACGCCTTTCGGGCAACTGACCGGTATTTATGGTCTCCCGCAGGGCCTGACGCTGTACGGCGGCGTGCAGGGATCGGGCAAGTACCGGTCGCTCGCCGTTGGGGTGGGTAAAAACATGGGGGATTTTGGTGCGATCTCCACCGACGTAACCCAGGCCTGGTCTACGCCGGATAACACGGCCAAAACCAGCGGCCAGTCCTGGCGCGCGCGGTACAGCAAGAACTTTATTGATACCGGAACAAACTTTTCGATTGCGGGGTATCGCTATTCGACCAGCGGCTACTACGGAATGCAGGAAGTGCTGGACTCCTGGGGAGACAGTACCGCGCTGCAGGACAGGCGGCGTAACCGCGCCGAATTGACCATGAGCCAGACGCTGGGCGGGGATTTGGGGGCCCTGACCCTCAGCGCCGCGCGGGAAGACTACTGGAATTCGGGCAAATCAATGGCGTCCTGGAGCGTCGGGTATAACAACTACTGGCATAACATCAGCTATGGCGTGACCTGGACATACAGCAAAAACGCCAGCGCAGCCTCGTATGGCACCGGGAGCAGTAAAACGTACGACCACGACCAGCTTCTGGCATTTAACGTCAGCGTGCCGCTGGAGAAATTCCTCCCGCAGACGTGGGCGAACTATGGCATGAACGCCAGCAAGAATAACGGCACTACGCACAGCCTGGGCATGAACGGCGTGGCCCTGGAAAACAACGCCCTTAACTGGAACGTGCAGCAGGGCTACGGCACGGACGGCGTGGGATATACCGGCAACATGAACGGGGATTACAAAGGGACCTACGGCGAAGTGACGGCGGGCTATGGCTACGACAGGAACAGCGAGCGTCTGAACTACGGCCTGCAGGGGGGCATCCTGGTCCACGCGGACGGCATCACCTTTTCCCAGCCACTGGGGGAAACCAATGCCCTGATTAAGGCACCTGGCGCCCACGGGGTGGATATTCGAAACCAGTCGGGTATGCGAACGGACTACCGGGGCTATACGGTGGTGAGCAACCTCTCCGTGTACCGCAAAAACGACCTCACGCTCGATCCAGAAAATATGCCTGACGACGTGGAACTGGAGATCAATACGCGCACGGTCACGCCAACGCGAGGCGCGGTGGTCAGGGCAGATTATCTCTCTAAACTGGGGCGCAAGGTGCTGATGACCCTGATGGACGACGGTAGATTCGTTCCATTTGGGGCGATGGTGACGCTCGCCGGAGACGGTCACAGTAGTTTTATCGTCGGCGATCGCGGACAAGTCTATTTAACCGGCATGAGCGAGCAGGGGACGCTGATCGTGGCGTGGGGAAATCAGTCCGGCCAGCAGTGTCGCGCGGATTTCACGCTGCCGAAACAGGCCACCTATGGTGGCGTCACCCTCGTTAACGCCCTTTGTCGTCGGGAACATTAAGATGAAAACGATGAAATTTTTGCTGTTGCTCTGTTTATTGGCGGGCTGGAATGGTGCCTGGGCCGGGACGTGCACGACGATCGTGCCGCAAACGTCTTCGCTGTCGGTGGGCACCCTCAACGTGCAGCGCGATGCGCCTGTGGGAACGGTGATATTCTCCGGTGCGGCGTCAAATACGGGGTCCTATCTGACCGGCTGCAGCAATCCATTAATGCTGGGTTTTAGCATGCGGTATAACGGCGCCACGCTCAGCACCTTTGGGAATCATGTTTACAATACCAACGTCAGCGGGATTGGGATTCGATTTTCATCGAACAACTATTTTGATAACCCGAGCAATACCTTCTCATACAACGCGCAAACCTCCTACGTCGACTGGTATGGCGGAAAAATTGAACTGGTGGTGACCGGGCCGGTTTCATCCGGGGCGCTCACGCCCGGCGTCATCGGCGTGGTAACCCTTCAGGGCAGCGACGCTATTTATCGCGATGGCCTGACAACGCAGTTGACCAGCGGCACGATCAATGCCCTGGCGTGTACGATTAATACGCCACAATTAACCTTCGCCATTGGAAATATACCCGCCTCTTCCTTTACTGGCGGTGTGGGAACGTCGCCGGCAGGCGCGCAAAATACGCAGAACCTCGGATTAAACTGCAGCGCCGGGACCAATATAAACGTCACGTTGAGCGGCATTCAAAATCCGGATAGCGGCAATACGAGCGTGATGGCCCTGACGGGGCAGGGTAATCCAGGAACGGCAAAAGGGGTGGGCGTTCAACTCATCTATAACGGTACGCCGCTGGCCATGAACAGTCGCCTGCTATTAAAACAGTCCGCGGGTGGAGTCGAAACGCTCCCGTTAACGGCCCGTTATTATCAAACGCTGGGGACCGTTCAGTCGGGAACGGCCAACGCCTCGGCCACGCTTAATATAACCTACCAGTAGCAGGTGAGAAGATGAAAATAGCGCACAAAGAAACGCTCCTGCTTGCCCTGTTGAGCTGGAAGGTGTTTTCCGCCGATGCGGTCAATATCGGCGTAACGGGGAATATCGTGGCATCGCCCTGCATATTTAATGGCGGGAATACGAATCTGGATATTAACCTCGGCAATATTCAGGCTTCCAATATGGCGACGCCAGGATCCACGTCCGATCCGGTTGCGTTCAATCTGCTCTTTACAAGCTGTCCGCTGGGAACCCGCAGCGTCACGGTGACGTTCGCAGGTAACCCGGATCCCGCAGCAGGCGCGGACTACTACATGAACAGCGGAACGGCCACTGGCGTTGCCGTCGCGATGAGTGACGCCGCGACCGGCTCGCTCAAAGGAACGGGCTCCAGTATCACAAAGGCTATTGCGGCAGACAGCACTGCCACGATGCCCATGCAGGCCTGGGTCAAATCCGCTTCAGGCGGTGTTACGCCCGGAAGCATCAGTGCCGTTGTTGTGATGACCATGCAGTACAACTAAATGACAGTGATACGTATCTATTAAAGACGTTGGTAGGAACTATGTTAAATATCCTGATTCAGGAAACGGATCTGTTTTTTCAGGCTGGGCTACAGAACTTTTTAGAGAATTTTTTTAAGCAAAACTTTAATCGCGCCATCACCTTTAATCTTGACCTGACCCATGAAAACGTCAGTCAGGCCGATATTATTGTTCTGTCATTGTGTCAGGGTGAAACACTGACCTGTTTTCCCGAGTTACTGGCCCGGAAAAAAGGGATTGTGATAGGCTTCGTCGACGATGAGTTGCGATTTTCAGCGTCGCCCTCCTGCTTTCAGGACATTATTTTTCTCTCTCGCCGTGCATCGCTTGATCGTATCAGTGGTGAACTGTTTCTCGCGTGGTTCAGGACACAACTACCGGGTTACAAGTGGACTAAAAGGAGCTGTTTCGACTGCCAGCATAAAGGTTTATCCCGGCAACAAATTCGCATTATGGTGAATTTTTACAGAGGGCTGTCGGTTGTGCAGATCGCGCACGCGCTGGAGATGAGCGAGAAAACGGTCTTTACCCATAAATATATGATGATGCAAAAATTTAATCTGCGCAGCGATTACGAGCTGATCGTATTGCTGAGAAGGTTGATGGAGAAAAAGAGCCAACCCAACCAGCTTCGCGACTTCCTGGAAAACGATTATGTATAACCTGGCAATGCTCAATCAAAATTTTTCAGGCAACTTATTAATATTAAGTAACACACCTCTTTGCATGTCGATATAGCCCCCTTCTTTTAATGCCGAGAGTATACGCATCACGCCACTCCGGGACAGGTGGGTTTTATCTCTGATATAACTTTCAGCAGTAACACTGAGCCTGAACGAGGGTTCTTCCTTTGAGAGCGCATAAAGTTGGGCGATGACAATATCATAAGCGGAAGGGCCCGTTAAATCTTCATAACTGTGAAAGAGCTTACCTGCCAGGCTCATCAGATGATATGCCAAAGGCTCCCAAAGGTTATGACGCTTAACCGTCTCATTAACAAAATCCATTTTAAGGATGACGATGTCACAGTTATTAAATGTCTTGATATAGCCGCGCATCTGGGCCTGATGCAAATTGCTGAGGCCGATCACCGCGGGCCCGTGAACCGTAGCCATCGCTAAATCGTGGTTGCTACGGTGTATCATGACACATCCTTTGAGCAATACATAACAGAGACGATCATTGCCAACCACAAAATTTAATCGACGGCGTGGAAGCACTTTTTTCAAATCTGAACCGTGTTGAAGATAATCGATCAGCAATGTTGTCGCTGATGAAGGATCACATACCCATTTTGTGGAGAACTCATCGAGCATACGCGCGCCTGTCCGTCAAACCTTCAAGTAGTCATGGGATTCAGTATAGCGTGGATCCTGCCGAGTCTCCCTAAGCGCCCGTTTTGTTCAGTATTTCAAAGGTAAATGATTGATAGAAATCAAGATACCACGTTTAAGTTCAACGCATCCGGTATCCCGAAGTTCTGCAAGGATCCGCATTATGCCGCTACGAGAAAGATACGTTCTGCTTTGGATGTAATTTGCTGCGGTAATATTGCTGCGAATACGCTCCGATTCGTTCATCAGTTCAAGCAACTGGAACCGGATTATCTCATATGAGGACATCTGTGATATCAATGTGCAGTGCTCATAAACGCGAGAAGCGGTGTAAATCACTAACTTGCACAAACTCTCCCACAGTCCAAAACTCTCGATCAGCAGATTGAAACGTTCCAGAGAAAGGCGGCTCATCACAGCATTTTCATTCACTCTAACGTACAGGTTTTCGGTCTGTGAGAACTGATTACTGATACCCATAATGAAAGTTGCTTGTTCAGAGTTAAGCACCATACCATCCCCTCGTCGGTTCAGCGTGACACCACCTTGATGAAGTATGTAACAGGTTCTTTTTTTACCGGAATGATAGCGCAGGACTTCGCCTTTATTCGCATTAAAACGCGTGGCAAAGGGAGCGATTTGTTCAATAATTTTATTGATATCATCAACGGGCTTAAATGCATGTGCAGGTGTAACCTCAGTGAATTCTCCCGTTGAAATTTTCGTGTTCATATTACTCACTCCAGACGCTCTTTGTTTTAGTCAAAAAGATGCGTCAGAGATTATCTATCCGAGGGGAGTGTAAATAAATAATATGTTGGT